>JAICGJ010000010.1 GCA_025923195.1 Chryseolinea sp. | reverse complement strand
TATTTTCGTAAAGGGCGACGATACGAGAATTCTAACATGTTTCCTCGAGTACTTTTCCGACCATGTAATGGTTCATGATATACTATACGAGAAACAAAATGGTGCATGGGTCCCGAAGATTAGCGCTTACCCCAAACTTCGGCTAGGCGAAGGCTTTCTTAACGATCTGCTCAGACAAAATGGTATCATAACGAAACGATTAGAAGTTATAAAAGGAATGGTTCACATCGTTGGTGAGTTGATGGATTGACGTTATCTCAGAATCATTCACTAACCCATCTGACCTTCTGTTCAATTGGTTTTCGATTTCCCTTCGGCAGGTCCATTTTCGGCACACCTACATGAAAAAATCCAAGTAGCTTGTCTTCCTTCTCTAAACCAAAAAAATCTTTTGCTTCTTCAAAGTATGTGATTCCGCCTGTGCTTAAGTAGGCGCCCACTCCATAGGCTGTTGCCGTCAGATACATGTTTTGTACCGCGCAAAATACGGCTCCAATTTCTTCGATTTCCGGAACAGACTTTTTCGGATCGCGCCTCATTCCAATTGAAATGATGTGTGAAGACTGCATGGGTTTGGTAAGTAAATTCTGATAACGATCCTCTTTGAATGAGTTATCTGCCCGCGTTACTTTTTTGTAGATTTCTCCTTGAAATTGTGCCAGTTTTATCAACCCTCCTCTTGTAAACACATTAAATCTCCAAGGTTCGGTCAATTTATGAGTAGGCGCCCAATTAGCATTTTTCAACATCTGATGGACAATAGCGTCGTTCACCTGCTCGCCGCTGTATTGTTGCTGAAAGACCGATCGCCTGCTTGCGATTACCTCGTTTAGCCATTCGGTATTAAAATTCATTATCATTCATTTTTAGGCAAATTTACTACTATCATTTTTTAATTATGAAGAAGTTCATTCTCATAGCAGTGGTAATTTCATCCTGTGCACCTGTCTACGTTCCCAATGCACGGAACTCTCCCTTGTTTACGAAAGCAGGTGAATTTCAGGGGTCAATACAATTCGGCAACGGTATAGATGCACAAGGCGCAGTTGCTGTCACTAACCACATCGGCCTCATGGGTAATTTTTCGTATGCCGACAATAAAAGTCCTGATCCGGATGATATCGACGACTATCACCGCCACAAATTTTTCGAAGGCGGGCTAGGTTATTACGATAATGACGGTAATTGGTGTTATGAAATCTTCGCAGGGTATGGCCAAGGAGAGGGCTCGAGCTACGATACATATGATTTCTTTGACACCTATTCAGGAGACCCTATTCGTGCAACGGGCAAGTTTGAACGCTTTTTTATCCAACCAGCATTTGGGCTTAACAAGAAAGTAATGCACGTATCTTTTGTTCCTCGGATCTCACTGGTCGACTTTGAGGAATTCAGCAGTGATGATGCTGTCTCTGTGTACATCGCCGACGACGATCCGAAAGTATTCATTGAACCTGCTGTAATCGGACGGGTTAACCTGATGGATAATCACATGTTTTTTACCTTTCAAGCAGGGTTCTCTATTCCTGTCACCAAGACGTATTATGAATACCGTCCATTTTATGTTTCAACTGGATTGGGTTTTAGAATTGGTGGTCTAAGGAAAGACGCTACATCCGCGTCAGACTAAAAAATTTCATTTAGGAAACTGACTGGCGTCGATATTGGGTATGACTTTCAACGCATTCTTATAGTAGATTTTTTTAAGTATCTCGTCAGGCAAGTCAAGTCCATACATCCTCCAGAATGCATGATACCGCTTGTGATAGGGGAAGTATTCATCCGCGGTTTCAAGAACCCGGAAATAGGTCTCATACTCCTCAGGCACCCATGAATCTTTGCCAAACATGACGCGATCCTGGTACTTGGTCAAAAATTCACGCGCTGCTCTAGGCTGTCTTCCCAACTCAGCAATTACGGCCCCGATCTCGGTATACATATTTGGAAACTGATTCATTAGCTCGCCAAGTTTTTTCAGATCGCTTCCAAACCATCCCAGGTGAGCATTGATGAATTTCGTCTTCGGATGTTTTTTGAAGATATTATGTTGCTCGGCGATGATTGTTTCCCATGAGACCGGATCGTTATCGTGTCGTCTCCCCGGATGTGTCTTCAACTCAAGCCAGCGCTCATTATTCTTGTCGATAGGCTGCCAAAACTGTTTAGGATCAGCGGCGTGAATCAATACTGGGATGCCCAATTCTCCACACTTAGTCCAAATAGGATCTATACGCGGATCATCGATGCGGATGCGATTTCCCTTGCTGTCCTTGTTGAACATCCCCAGGCTTTTATAGATCTTCAAACCGTTGGCTCCTTTTTTCACATCGTCTTCGAGCTGTTTTAACATTCGTTCCTTCCATTCGGGGTCATCGATTCCCCCAAAATCTACATTTGTAAAAATGATAAATCGCTTGGGATATGACTTTCTTACATTTTCTAGCGAGTTCTCCAAATGTTCACCGCTTCCCCTTCCCCTGCCGCTGAGGTTCACCATCACAGCCATGTTTAATTTATCCATCTCTGAAACCAGTGCAGCGAGATTCTGGGACGACATTCCGAACTGGTGGTTGTGTACATCGATAAACGGAAATTTGGCTCGACTGACTCGGTGTTCTGGAACGACAAGAGTTGATGGCGGATCATATTCTTCAAATTCCATTTTCATATCCAGGGGTCTTTCCTGACCCATAGCTTGTACGAGATTCAGGAGAAGATAAACTGTGACAATTATTTTTTTCATAGCAGCAATCGACCTTTAAGATAGTCGGATTTATGCAACCGGAGCTCAAAATTTTCTAAGCGGACGGTATGCCGGTTTTAGTGGCTAAGCTCTGATATTGTCAAGGCTGTTTATCGTCGACGAGTAGGCGAATAAGATGATTGAGCTAGCTTAAATTATTCATAACTTGCCGGAGATTTTCCGACCATGAGAAAGCTTGTATTTTTATTTTGCTTGTTGGCTGCAGATCTTTCGCAGGCACAAAACCCACAGCTTGACGCGGCGAGAGCCAAGATCGCAGCAAAGGATTTTAATGGTGCGCGAACTGACCTGAAAAAAATTATCGACGCTGGCCCTGTAAATAAAGACGCATTTAACCTTCGCGGTATGGCAAGGATGGGGTTAAATGATTTCTATGGTGCCATTGGCGATTTCAATATTGCAATTGAGATCGATTCAACATTCGCAGAACCGTGGAACAACAGGGGTGAAGCGAAGATGGCACTTGGAGATGATGATGGCGCTATTGATGATTTTGACAAAGCGGTTAAATTCAACCCTAAGTTCACCAATGCCTATACCAACCGTGGACTAGCCAAATACAATCTAGAAGACCTGCAGGGTGCCTACTTCGATTTTTCAAAAGCATTGGAGTTGGGACCCGCCGATGCTGACAAGTACTTCAACCGTGGCGTTACAAAAGCGGAGTTGGGCGAATTTATAAGCGCCATCGACGATTATTCGAAAGCACTGGAACTGGAGAAGAAAGATGCGGCCCTCTATAACTACCGTGGGGTAGCTCAGTATAATGTCGGAAACTTAGATCTTGCAATTGCCGATTACAATGAAGCAATAAAGCTCAACCCTAAAGATGCGCAGGCATATGAGAACAGGGCATTGGCGAAAGGCGCCAAGGAAGATTTTAAGGCAGCTTTGGAGGACTACGATAAGGCTATCGAATTAAATCCCGATGAGCCTGAGACTTATAATCTGAGGGGTGTAACGAAGTATAATATTGACGATCACGCAGGAGCTATTGCCGACTATAGCAAGGCGATTGAATTGGACGCCACCAACCCTGTATACTTTGATAACAGGGCGTTAAGCAAAACGGAAAAGCAGGATTATGCAGGTGCTATTGAGGATTACTCATCGTCCATCGAATTATATCCCAGCGATCCTGAAACTTATTACCAGAGGGCTATGGTAAAAATCAGCATGAACAATAAATACGATGCATGCCTCGACTTCAAGAAGGCGGAGGAACTTGGATCTGCCGAAGCTAAGGCTGAGATAAAGAAGAACTGCAAGTAGCGGCAGAGTGCACTAGCCCTCGCATATGTCAACCTGAAATCTTATTTTTTCACAACGAGAGTGTTAGCAATGATATCATGAAGCCCCTGCTTTTTCTCCGTGAAGCCAGCCATAATGTATCCTATTCCCATAATCATCGAGGAGATAATCTTGCACAGGTTGCGCACCAACGCCTTGACAAAATCCAGGTTTTTTCCATCCATGTCGGTAACCTTTAAACCCAGGGCTATTTTGCCTACCGTCGCCTGATATTTTGACGATTCCATTAAAGACCAATACAGAATAGCTATTATGGTTATAAGAAATGTGGTGGCCCCTGATAGCGCCATTATTGTTCCAAACATGCCCATAGCCTCGGCTTCGGACATGTTCTCAATATTTTGCATTTCATTTGCCTGGGATATGCCGAATATAGCGAAAATTGGAATTGACATTACCCAATATACAGTACCGATAATAATTGAGTCAATGATATAGGCCACAAATCGCAGCCAGAAGCCAGCGTAGATTGTATTCATTGGTTAAGGGGTTAGGTTACTTAAATCTATGAGATTAAAATCAACCGTGCAATTTTTTGGAGAGAGATGCATTCGATTAATTAAATTGGCAAACTCTAATGCGTGTTATCAGGCTCCCTTAAAACTTTTTATGAAACAAGCTCTTCCACTGGCAGCATTTATACTCATTGCTTGCGTCGTCAACGCACAGAAACTTCTTTCTCCTGAAGAATTCCTCGGGTACGAATTAGGTGAGCGCTTTACTCCCCATTACCGTATGGTAGAATACTTCACGCATGTCGATGAGACGATGACTAATGTAGAGGTCAAACAATATGGCGAAACATTTGAGCACAGGCCGTTGCTGTATGCTATTGTTACCTCGCCGGAGAATTTTAAGAACCTGGAACAAATCAGGAAGGATAATCTGAAAAGAACTGGCCTTCTGGAAGGAACTCCTGGTAGCGAAAAAAAAGCGATTGTGTGGTTTAGCTATAATGTTCATGGCAATGAGGCGAGCTCTTTGGAGGCATCTCTACTCACCTTCTACGAATTGGCTAATCCGTCAAATACGAAAACTCAGGAGTGGTTGAAAAATACAGTAGTTATATTGGATCCCTGCGTTAATCCAGATGGCCGTGATCGTTACGTTAATTTTTATACCCAATATTTTAATCATCCTGCCAACCTGGATAATGATGGCAAGGAGCATCATGAACCTTGGCCTGGCGGAAGAACCAATCATTATTTGTTTGACTTGAACAGGGACTGGGCATGGGGAACTCAGAAAGAAACGCAGCACCGACTTAAAATCTATAATGAATGGATGCCCCATGTACATGTAGACTTCCACGAGCAAGGGTTTAATAGTCCTTATTATTTTGCCCCTGCCGCTGAACCTTACCATGAAGTTGTTTCTCCCTGGCAGAGGGAATTCCAGGTAATCATCGGCAAGCACAATGCAAAATACTTTGATGAGAAGGGATGGCTGTATTTCACAAAAGAGGTCTTTGATCTTTATTACCCAAGTTACGGGGACACTTACCCAACGTATAACGGTGCCGTTGGTATGACGTATGAGCAGGGCGGAGGGGGCTCCGGCGGATTGAGCGTTACCACCAAAGAACAAGACCCGCTTACGTTGAAGGACCGGCTTGCTCATCATCACGCCTCAGGGCTGGCCACAATTGAAATCAGTTCGAAGAATTCCACACGCCTGGTGGAGGAGTTTGAAAAATATTTTCGTGAGAATCTCACAAATCCCTCGTCACCTTATAAAACGTACATAATCAAAGCAGATAACGACCCTGACAAAATCAGTCAACTTGCGGAGTGGATGGATTTGCAGGCGATCGGCTATGGACATCCGGCGACGGCGAAATCCATGCGTGGATTCGACTATCAAAATCAGACTACAATAAATTTTAATCTGTCTCCGGATGATGTGGTGGTAAATATCTATCAACCGAAATCTCGTTTCATCACGACCATATTTGAACCGCAATCCAAGCTAGCTGATTCTCTGACTTACGATATCACTGCGTGGAATCTGATATATTCGTATAATCTAAAAGCTTTCGCAGTGAATGAGCGGATCAACGTCGGAAGAAAATATCAGCGCAAGGCAGTTGTGAACAGCGTTGGCGCCGCGAAGCCTTATGCCTATATATTCCGGTATAAAAGCGTTAAGGATGTCGCATTTCTCGCTGAGTTAATGAAGAACGGAATCAAAGTGAGGGCGGCGGAAAAATCTTTCTCAATCAATGGTGAAAATTTTGAACCGGGAGCACTCATTGTGACTCAGCGAAATAATGAACGCGTAGCTAATTTTGATAATACTATACAAAGTCTGGCGCAAAGAATGAGCAGAGAGATTTTTACATCACCTACAGGGTTTGTTTCCAAGGGTAAAGATGTAGGAGCTGAGGCTGTGAAATATTTAAAGCCGCCGAAGGTTGCAGTGCTTTTTGGTGATCAAACAAACTCTATTTCGGCTGGGGAGACATGGCATTTTTTCGAACAGCAAATTCATTATCCCATTACACAAATTGGGACGGATTATTTTGATGACATCGATTTGAACAAATATACAGTACTAATTATACCGGAGGGATCATACAAAATGATGGAGGACCAACAACTCACTCGTATAATGAACTGGGTTAGCAAGGGAGGCAAATTAATTATAATGGGTGAAGCCTTGAATGCATTTGTTGAAAAGAAAGGTTATGGCCTAAAGCGGTATGCCAGCGAAAACGAAAAGAATGATGCGGAAAAAAAGGAGAAACTACAGAAGGAAAAAGAACTCCTGCGGCGCTATGAGGACGCCGAACGGTATGAGATCTCAAATGTTATATCGGGAGCCATATATAACGTGACCCTCGACTCGTCGCACCCCCTAGCCTTTGGCATTCAAGATAGTTACTACACACTCAAGACGAACGAGCTACGGTTTGCATATTTGGAAAAAGGTTGGAACGTTGGCGTGATTAAGGGCGTTGCCAAACCCATACAGGGTTTTGCAGGTAGGCACGTGAATAAAAAATTGGATAATAGCCTGGTCTTTGGCGTGGAGGAAAAAGGCGACGGCACTATTGTGTATCTCGTCGACAATCCCCTTTTCCGCAGTTTCTGGGAATCCGGCAAGATGGTTTTTTCAAATGCGGTTTTTATGGTGGGGCAATAGTATATGCGTACCGTTGCAAATTACAGTAGGGTTTCATCCCCATGATCGTCGGTCACTTCTTCGAGATAAAAGTAGCGGATATTGATGTTAACAATGGTTTTGTATGGAATGGTAATATAGCGCCCCGGTATTTCGTAATATCGGTTTTCAGACAGATCATCCTGCAGGAGTCTTCGCTTAGCATCCTTTAAAACAATGTTTTCAAGCCCACCCTCGTCGGAAAGCGTAAAATGTATGAGTTCACCAATATAAATCATTTGTTGAGAGCCGACACTTGTCAGCGCATTGACAAGTTTGAAACTAACTTCCTCGGGATGATCCGGTACCTCCGGGAAATCCAGAAATTCACCGCTCAACAGGTAATGCCACTCGTTGGTAAATCGGAACAGTTTAAGCTTTCGATCCAGCTTCAGAGTTCGAACAACCTTGCGGCTTGCGTGACCTGCGAAAAAAGAAACGGTCATCACAAAGGTGCAATAGAGCAGATAGGCCACAAAAATATCTCCGTAGAGTGCTTCATTGTTTTGTTGCAGGAGCGCTATACTAAGCACGCGCCTTAAATCAAAATCCAGAACAAAGACCGATGTTGCCGCGAGCAGTAAAAGATATGACAGGATATGCATGATTATGGACGGAAAAAGCGCCCAAAACACCTCATCGAGGATGCCCGAGAATTTTAGCTTTCGCGAGAATACAGAAGAAAGGTAAGCCCGTTTAAAGGTTATCCCTGGGAGAATGAATAGGAAGAGAAATAAGGTAGAGACGGCAAACGACACAGTCGGTTCTGGTTTAGCCCAGTTCCCTTACGAAATAGACCTTCTCCCCGAGCCTGAACGTTTTTCCTTCACCGTCAATCTCTTTATTGATGTCGATCAACTTGTATACAAGTTCACGGCTCTTCTTGACTTTATTGGATATCCAATGTTGCTTATTCTCAGATTTCGATTTCATATGATGATCTCATAAGCTTAACGCAAATTATCATAAAAAAGTGACAAATCCTCCAGTCATTTCTTAAACGAACTTTATACCTATACGCCGTACTTTACTTTATCTGTTCCTTGACGATCGGCCAAACTAATTCCGGCTCAAATCCTTTTTGAATCAGATAATTGGCTAATCGATCGCGTTTGATGAAGAGATCCGGCTCGCCTAGTTGAAAGGTTTTCTTCATCAGCAAAGACGCAATGGCGTTTATATAATCGTCGTCATTGATTTCCTTCAGGCCAGCATTGATACAATTTTGTGTGAGACCTTTGCTCTCGAGCGCCCGAGTGATCTTGATTTTTCCCCAGCCTTTTAATCTGAATTTTCCTCCGGCAAAAGCTATTGCAAACCTTTCCTCACTCAGATATCCTTCTGTAATGAGATGGGATATTATCTCGTCCACTTCGCCGGCGCTAACGCCAAGGTCATGCAGTTTGTTTTTTACTTCCGAATGGCAACGTTCCTGGTATGCACAGTAATGATAAATCTTCTTTCTTGCCTCGGTAGAGCTAATGTTTCTGGCTTGCTTTGACACCACGCAAAGTTAACGATCAGTTATCTTATCGGACCGATCAGGATTTTACCAATCCTTTGTTCCTCAAAATACTGACAACGAATTTTCGTTCATTTTCAGTATTAAAAATCTTAAATGGCCAATAGATGAGCTGGGCCTTGTTGACAAACAAAACAAAATGGTCTTTCCCAATGGATGCGCTCTTGATCTGATCCCACTTTAAGGGCATGCCTTCCCGTGGATTAAGCTTCATGAGAATTTGTTGGCTGCTGATCTCGTACGAAAATTTCTCGAACAGCATCTTTCCCTGTTCCAACTGTGTGACACCATAAAATTGAATCCACCAAAAAAGTAGGTACAATCCCAGAGCGATAACCGCTCCGATAAACCACCAGATTGACGCTGCCCCTGGTATGAAATAGCCAAGACAAATTATGACAGCACCCAACGCAGCGATCCATCCCTGCTTTTTTATAATAGTTTTGAATGCTGTATTGATATACGTTTTTTTATCCAGCTTGTAATTTTTGGTCTTCACGATCATATAATGTGCACTTTACTTCTTGCCGCTATTAAAAGGCTTTTAAACTCATGTCAAGGCTATCAATGCTGTGGGTTACCGTGCCAACGGAGATAAAATCGACACCTGTTTCCGCGACACCGCGGATTGTATCCTCAGTTATGCCACCACTAGCCTCAGTCTTATAAGCCCCGCCAATCAAGGTCACTGCCTTCCTCATTGTTTCCAGGTCCATATTATCCAGCATGATGGTATGAACGCCGCCGACTCGCATTACCTCCTCGACCTCATGGAGTGAACGGGTTTCGATTTCTATTTCCAAACTTTTCTTTCTGGCGCGAAGATAATCTTTTGTTCGATTGATTGCGTTCTCAATTCCGCCTGCCATGTCAATATGATTGTCCTTCAACATTATCATATCATAAAGACCGATGCGATGATTTAATCCTCCGCCTATTAATACTGCCCATTTTTCAACAAGCCTGAAGTTTGGTGTGGTTTTCCGGGTATCAAGTAACTTTGCCTTTGTTCCATCAATAAGCGTCCTGAGCTTATGAGTTTTCGTTGCAATAGCGCTCATACGCTGCATGCAATTAAGAACCAGCCTCTCGGTAGTGAGTATGGATTGAGCGGAACCTTCGACAGTGAATGCAACTGCACCCTTTCCCACTGGAGATCCATCCTTTAAGAAGATGTCCAACTTTAAGTTCGCGTCGAAACTACGGAAGATATTTTGAGCCAATTCAACGCCCGCCAGAATGCCGTCATCCTTGATCAATAACCTGGCTTTTTTGATAAGATTTGGCGGAATAGATGCAAGCGTAGTATGATCACCATCCCCGATATCTTCTGCCAGCGCAGATCGGATGAATTGTTGAAGAAACGGATCCGTAATATATTCGGGACGCATCGCGCAAAAATAGATGCGGAGGCCCAGAATCAGATCTAAAGATCAACTTTTATTCCTTGGCAAAAGAAATCTCATGAACCAGTTGCTGGCTGTTGATCGCCTTTATCTTCATAAAGACGCGATAGGTTTCACCACCGCTCTTGAACTGGCCGATTGCAAATGGCTGGCCGCCTTTTGACGAACCCTGATGAATGATGCTAAATTCTGACGGCGGGTGTTGTTTAAAAAAATCGCGGAAAACGAATTCCGCCTGTGCCTTACTATAGGACTGGACGTTCCCCTCGATGGTTACATCAACCGTTTGATTCAGGTATTTTGAAAGCTCCTTGGCACTACCAGCCTTGATCGTTTCCTTTACCTGGTCGATGACGTCACCCTGAGCAAAGGTCTTAATGCTAACGGATGTTAAGAACAATAACACAAACACTGGTAAATATCTTCTCATATTCATGGTGAATAAGTTTGCGAAAACTATGCCATTATCGAAAGATAATAAAATATGTGATTCTGCATGTTCGACGGACTTTTGAGGTTTGCCAAATGAACTCTTGGTACCTGATATTCCTTTAATACTCGTTATATTTGCGCTCTTTTGTGTCCGAAGAAATATTATATCCATGAATAAAAAAGTTTTATTGATGATTCTGGATGGCTGGGGCATCGCAACTAACAAGGCAGTATCAGCAATTGACCAGGCTAAGACACCTTTTATCTCGTCTTTATACAACAAATACGCGCATAGTAAACTTGAGGCATCTGGATTAGCCGTCGGGTTGCCGTTAGGGCAGATGGGTAATTCAGAGGTCGGGCACATGAATATAGGGGCCGGTCGAGTAGTATACCAGGATCTTGTAAGAATTAATAAAGCGGTAGAAGAAAAAGAGCTGGACAAGAATCAGGTATTGGTAGATGCTTTCGCTTACGCCAAAAAAAACGACAAGAATGTACATTTCATGGGCCTGGTTTCTGACGGCGGCGTTCATTCACATGTGAACCACCTAAAAGGTCTGATTACAATCGCAGCCAACAACGGAGTGAAAAAACTCTTTGTTCACGCTTTTACAGATGGAAGGGATACCGACCCCAAATCCGGGATCGATTATCTGAAGGACCTGACAAGCCATTTGCAAAAAACTGGAGGGCAATTAGCCAGCATTATCGGTAGATATTATGCGATGGACAGGGATAAGCGATGGGAGCGCGTTAAACTCGCCTACAACCTTCTGGTCAACGGAATTGGTGAAAAGACCTCTGATGCCCTGGCTGCAGTGAAGAATTCGTATGATAATGGTGTAACTGACGAATTCATACAACCCATCGTTGTGGTCAATGATATGAATCAAACAATAGGTACGATCCACGAAGGCGATGTTGTGTTGTGTTTCAATTTCCGGACTGACCGTGGAAGGGAAATCACCGAAGCCTTAACACAACAGGATTTTCCCGAACAGGGGATGAAAAAACTCTCACTCTATTACATTACGCTCACTAACTATGATGACTCCTTTAATAATGTAAAAGTGATTTTCGACAAAGATAATTTGGAGAATACTTTGGGGGAGGTGATTTCAAATTTGGGACTCAAGCAAATACGAATTGCAGAAACAGAAAAGTATCCGCATGTCACTTTCTTTTTTTCAGGTGGCAGGGAAGAGCCTTTTCCCGGGGAATCCAGAATACTATGCCCTTCTCCGAAGGTTGCTACGTACGACTTGGCCCCAGAGATGAGTGCACGTGAGATCAAGGATAAGATTATCGTGGAACTCGATAAGAGAGAATCAGATTTTGTTTGTTTGAATTTTGCTAATCCAGATATGGTTGGGCATACGGGCGTATTCGAAGCTGCCGTCAAGGCTTGCGAGACGGTTGATGAGTGCGCCAAACTAGTGACAGAAGCGGCTGTGAGAAATGGTTATTCCACCCTTATTATTGCAGATCATGGCAACGCAGACATGATGATTAACGAGGATGGATCTCCTAATACAGCCCATACAACGAACCTTGTTCCATGCATTCTAGTGGATAATCAGTACAAGGGAAAATTGAAGAATGGCAAACTTGGGGACCTAGCGCCAACGATTCTTACGCTGATGAATATCTCAATACCTGACCGAATGACCGGGACTGTGTTGCTCGAAAATTAATACTTAACCAAGGTTTTGACAACTTGAAACACGCATGCAGAAATCGGGCTTGAGACGTCAGTTATCTCTTGCTGTACTTGTATTGTTCAGCCTGTTGTTCGTGCGATGTTCAAATGAAAACGTGGGCTCACCTGGCCTTTATAATATTGACAGCTTAATCAGTACGCAAATCTTTTATTTAAAGAACAATGGTGCCGAGATCAGGAAGAAGGCCGTGCTAAATGGTCAGGAAAAAATTACGATTGTATCTCCCAAAGATTCGTTGGACTGGAGTGAAGAACTCGCGGTCTTTATGGATTTAGATGTCATCAATAAACCAATCTATAAGGAAAAATACAAGGTGGAGGACCTTGCCGACAAGGAAAGCAATCTAAGGATAAAATCATATACGACAACGGAAGACCTACCGGTAAGGTTTCTTAGGGTTTATTATTACCGGTCCGCGGGCCAAGTGCGAAAAATCGAAGCCCAATATGATGAGTCTAATTCCTTATATGCCAGTTCGAGGTTTTTGACTTTGGAGTTTGAAAATGCTTCTGATATAACGTTGTTAACTTCTTATTCTGTCGACGGTGGTCAAAAAATGTTTCTAGATGATTCGGTTGAGTATACAATTGATGCGAGTATTGTCAAAAAAAAATAAGACATGTCAAAGCAGGGCGGCAAGGAAGCATTAAAGGAATCGGAAAAGAGACGAATAAACTCCAGAAGTTTAAAACAGTTATATGACATCTTTAAATTTACCTTTCCTTACAAGGGCTGGTTTCTGGTTGGATTTGTTTCGTTGATTTTATCCAGTGCTACCATTCTTTCATTTCCATATCTCGCCGGAAAGCTTCTGGACGTCGCAAGCGGAAAGGCCGTTCCATACTTTCGCACCATAAACCAAATTACCCTGGGGCTGCTGGCGATTTTGTTTGTTCAGGGTATATTTTCATTCACCCGGGTTTATACTTTTTCAGTGGTCAGCGAACGCTCTTTGGCCGATCTACGAAAAGCTGTATTCGAAAAGATTGTGTGGCTTCCATTGAGTTTTTTTGATAACCGCCGAGTGGGAGAGTTGATGAGTCGTATAAGCTCAGACGTTAGCACGTTGACTGACATGTTTTCTTTTACTCTTGCTGAGCTGCTTCGGCAAGTTCTTACGCTTATACTAGGGACCGTTGTCATTTTTTTACTCGCCCCAAAGTTAACAGGCTTCATGCTGTTGACGTTTCCTGTTCTGGTAATACTGGCGCTCCTATTTGGGAAGTATATCAGAAAGCTTTCAAAAAAAACTCAGGATAGTCTAGCTAATGCTAATGTCATCGTTGAAGAGTCGCTTCAATCCATTTCTGTCGTAAAGGCATTTACAAACGAATATTTCGAAATCAAGCGGTACTCAAATTCCCTTAAGGAGGTGGTAAGTGTCGCCATCAGAACTGCAGGCTTTCGAGGACTATTTATTTCCTTTGTAATCTTCGCCCTTTTTGGAGGCATAGTAGCCGTAGGGTGGTACGGAGCGACACTCGTACAATCCGGCGAAATTTCTACCGGCGATTTATTCGCCTTTGTTATTTATACTTCATTTATCGGCGGTTCCATCGCTGGGTTGGGCGATATTTACACGCAGCTACAACGATCTATCGGGGCATCTGAACGTTTGCTTGAGATCCTGAAGGAGTCTGATGAATCGGAGAGCAAGACCACTCCGTTCCTTAAGTTGAAGGGACGGATCGAATTCTGTAATGTATCCTTCGTCTATCCGTCCCGAAAGGAATTTGAAGTGCTTAAAGATCTTAATTTTAGAATTGAGCCCGGGGAGAAAGTTGCTTTGGTTGGTCAAAGTGGCTCAGGAAAATCGACGATCGTTAATTTGCTTCTCAGATTTTACCCTGTCGAATACGGAGCAATCACTGTTGATGACAAGCCAATTCATGACTTTGACCTGACGGCCTACAGAAGAAACCTGGGCATTGTTCCGCAGGAGGTGATTTTGTTTGGGGGAACCATTTGTGAGAACATTGCTTACGGGAAGCCAGGCGCAACTTTTGAAGAGATTCACATGGCTGCGCGGCAGGCCAACGCTCTTGAGTTTATTGATAGTTTCCCGGAAGGCTTTGATACGGTTGTGGGAGAAAGGGGTGTCAAACTTTCGGGGGGACAACGTCAGCGTATAGCCATCGCTCGAGCAATTTTGAAAAATCCGACAATTCTGGTATTGGACGAGGCTACGAGTTCACTGGATGCACAGTCAGAAGTTTTGGTTCAGCAGGCGCTGGAAAAACTAATGGAAGGCCGAACTACCATTGTTATTGCACACCGGTTGAGTACTATCAAAAAAGTAGACAGGATTTTTGTTATCCAGAAAGGTCGATTGGCAGAGATGGGTTCGCATCATGAACTCAGTACGCTAGATAATGGTATTTATCGTAACTTGCTTACGCTGCAATTGCAGTAACTGAAAATTTACGGAAACAACTTCCGGTATTGAAATGAGCGCTGTATCAGAAACTTTGCTAAAGAACTTTAACCTGCGCCCGACTCCCAATCGCGAGGAGATTTTGCATCTTTTCTTGTTAAGAAATTATGCTTTGTCCCACGGCGATATTGAGAAGGAAATTAACAATGATCTCGATCGTGTAACTGTTTATAGGACACTGAAGACCTTTCTTGACAAAGGGCTTATACATAAAGTTTTGGATGATGAGGGGAGTTTGAAATACGCGCTATGCAAGGAAGCCTGTAATGTAGCTGAACACCACCACGATCATGTACATTTTAAGTGTGATAAGTGCGGTCATACCAGTTGTCTTAACATTGAAGTACCAAGCATTAGGCTACCAAAAGGCTACCAAGCGAAGGAGGTTAATTTGTTGATCCAGGGAACTTGTGAGAGGTGCAATTAAGAGTCTTTTGGTACCTGGTTTCTTTTTGGAGTCCTTATGGATAAATACGTTCAAGTTTCTGCGTTTGGATTATATTTGTAGTTTTGAAATCCGCAGAGCTTCGAGGATTGTATTTTTTAATGTTTTAGGCTTGAATAACCGCAAATAATCTCCTTGCTATCATTGGTGAACATACCCTTATTTTCCCTTTTCAGAGATAGTGAAAGGGAGACCATTTTATTTGCGATCTTTGCTTTCATCATCGTTCTGTTCCTTGTTCTCGACCTGGGTATACTCAATAAGCGAGCTCATAAGACTTCCACCAAATCCGCGTTGTACCAATCTATTTTTTGGGTTTCCATTTCCACTTTGTTCGGTTTTTTTATTTATAAGTATGACGAAAGCGGAGCAACGGGGGCGGTGGAGTATTTTTCCGCATATCTCACCGAATACGCGCTCTCGGTGGACAATATTTTTGTTATTCTTCTAATACTAAAATACTTTCAGGTTAAGGAGGAATACTATCACAAAACGCTCTTCTGGGGAATTCTTGGTGCGATTGTGTTTCGCGGGATTTTCATTTTTGTCGGCGGACTCCTGATTCATGAATTTCACTGGTTATTGTACGGGTTTGGAGTACTTCTAATCTACTCAGGCATTCGTATTTATTTCGAGGATGGCGATCAGAAAATCGATCCGGAGAAGAATCCAGTCATGAGATTCTGTAGAAAATACTTACCCATCACGGAAGGTGATTTCGGTGGAAAATTTGTTGTCCGGCAGCAAGGTAAACTTATGTTTACTCCATTGTTTCTGGTCATCGTTTTAATTGAAACCACGGACCTGCTGTTTGCTGTAGATTCGATACCGGCAGCTTTTGCCATTACTCAAAACGAATTTTTAGTATACACTTCAAATATCTTTGCGGTAATGGGCCTACGCGCGATGTTTTTTCTTCTAGCCGGAATCATAGATAAGTTCTACCTCTTGCAAAAGGGATTATCGATAATCCTGTTTTTTATAGGTGCCAAAATGTTATTGGAGATATTCGACGTTAACGTTGGTGTTTACACTTCATTTTCCGTGATTATTGCAACCCTTACACTTTCCATTATTTTTTCTTTGATCGTGCCACGCAAGGGCGATAAGCAGGAAATATAGATCATTCCTTTATTCCCTCTGCGAACAGGTTCTTAGGCAGAATTTTCAGCAGGATAGGCAAAGTGAGGAATTGTTGTGGCAAAGCGAGCAAGCCAAACGTTGGAATGGATTTTAGGACTGATATGAGCTGGTGTCTCACCTTCTCTTTTTCCTCCAGCGTAAGTTCATTAGAACTGGCTTTCTTCATCAGCAGTGCAGCCTCCTCGTTTTCCTGAATTTTTTTTATTAACCGGGTTTTATTTTTTTCTGCAAGTTTTCCTACGCGCTTTATGAACTGTTCGCTTACCTGCTGATAGTCTTGCTTATCCTGAAGATATTCTAATTCTCCCCAATGTTCAAGCATAAATCCCTCTATGGAAATCATACTGTTCTCCAAATCTTCGTCTGAGAAGCTCAGGTAATGGCAGAACTGTTTCAGGAAGTCAAGTTCAACCTGTTCTACTTTCTTGTCAGCCCAGATGGTGAGGATGGCCACTTCCAGGAAGAACCGTTTTAGAATCCAGGAGTTTTCAGACGGAAGATTTATGTCTTCGATGGAAAAACCCTCTTCAAAAATCTTCAGTGCCTCCTTCCTTCGCTCTACAGACAAGTCAGTGCTCTCTACAAAATATTCATATAACCTTCGTTCTTCAAGGGCCACTTCTTTATTGGCATGAGAAGCTGCAGCAATGACCTTCACTACGGAGAAACGGAGTTCCTCGCGCTCGTATCTGAAGAAGTCTGCGACAATACGATCCGCGTTCGTGTGGATCCATTGACCAAAGATGAAGACATCCAGAAACAGCAGACTATTATGGAAGAAATAGATCCAGAAGTTTCCTCCAAAGTTGCTGGCATGTTCTATTCGCTTGTCAAGCACCCTTTCTGCCAGTTCGAGCGGGGATTTCCGTCGACCGAAAATAGTTTTGGTTGACGTTGCTAACTCCGGAAAAATGCTGTTGTAGAAGTTGCCTATATTCTCAATGGTCTTGAAAATCGCCCTGGTGAGATCTTCCTCAGTGTTCAAGGGCTTCTCGTAGAAAAGAAGTGAGCTGCTGATCAAACTTTCCGTCAGCAGGATCTTGAGTTTTTCTTTTTCATCCCAGTGATCAATGTTAGGTATGCCCATGGATGCAACGGATTGACCATACATTAAGCCCGTGGGTTGGAGAACGCGATAAAGAGTATACTCTGGGTGTGCCGCCCGGCGAATCTCAGGATTCGACAAATTCATAAGGGCACTTTTACGCAATTCTAAATAGTCTTTGAACCAGCCTTTGTCATTAGGTCTCATAAAAGCGGTATTCAGGAATGAAAATACGGATTTTATAACAAAAGATATCGATTTTTCATAAAGCCCCTTTCCAACCTTCAATCTCGATTTTCTTTGCAGCGGCTTCCACCTTAATCTTGAGGGCTTTCTTAAACTTATCGAGGCGCTTTGATAGCGCCTTATCCCATGTGCCTATTATTTGTGCCGCTAAAATACCTGCATTACGTGCGCCATCAAGCGCGACGGTGGCCACCGGTACACCGGCGGGCATTTGGAGAATCGACAGGGTGGAATCCCATCCATCAATGGAGTTTGATGATTTGATCGGGACACCTATTACAGGCAAGCTTGTGACGGAAGCCACCATGCCGGGTAGATGTGCCGCACCGCCTGCACCAGCAACAATTACTTTTAATCCACGTGAACGCGCGGTACTCGCATATTCCATAAGACGTTGTGGTGTGCGATGAGCAGAAACAATGGTGAGCTCGTAGACGACGCCCAATTCTTCCAATGCTTCAGCGGCATCTTTCATTATCCTAAGATCTGACTGACTGCCCATAATTATACCGATCAATGGTTTACTCATATCAGGCTATTACTTTTAAAGTGTTTTTCACAAAAGCGACTTTCGTCTTTAATCGTTCTGTATCTGTATCAACGATAGTTACATGACCCATCTTTCTGAAGGGCTTAGTAGTACGCTTGCCGTAAAGGTGGATATGCGCCCCGGGAACTTTCATTATTTCTTCCATCCCCTTATATCTCGCATCACCCTCGAATCCAGGCTCGCCTAATAAATTAACCATAGCGCTGGGTAAAATCTGTGTTGTATCACCCAACGGCCAATTGAGAATAGCGCGCAGGTGTTGCTCATATTGCGATGTCGCATTTGCCTCGATCGTCTGATGCCCGCTATTATGTGGGCGTGGGGCAATTTCGTTCACAAGCACATTCCCTTCACGCGTAACAAACATTTCAACGGCCAAGACGCCAACCATGTTGAGTTTTTCAATGACCCTTGTGGCAATGGCATAGGCTTCTGAAAGAATTTTTTCAGAGGATCCGGCCGGCGCATAAAGATATTCGACGAGATTTTGAATAGGATGAAAAACCATCTCGACTGCAGGAAAGGTTTTTACCTCACCGGAGACGTTGCGCGCTACGATCACGGCGATTTCTTTTTCGAAAGGAATTAACTTTTCCAATACGCCGGGAGCGTCAAAAGCTTTTGTAAGGTCTTGCTGGCTTTGGATGATTTGAACACCACGGCCGTCGTATCCCTCACGGCCAAGCTTTTGCACAGCTGGAAGGAAGGATATTTTTGTGCCAACATCAGCTGCGTTTTCAACTAACACAAATTCAGCAGTAGGGATATCATGTTCCAGGTAAAATCTTTTTTGTGTTCTCTTATCCTGAATCAGCTCGATGACCTCTGGTTGTGGGTACACTTTTTTCCCTCGCTTGACTAGCTCCTTTAGCGCAGTTGTATTTACATTTTCAATTTCAATCGTTATGACTTCACAGGATTCTCCCAGTTTCATCACCATGTCAAAATCTGTGAGCTTCCCATTCATAAAATGGGACAAACCGGAACAAGGAGCCTGAGGGTCTGGATCCAGTACAACAAAAGGAATATTGAAATCTATTCCAGACTGGATAAGCATTCTCCCTAGCTGACCACCTCCTAAAATACCGACTTTAAAATTTTTTTCACTAGCGTATGCCAAGCTCCAGATATTTAGCCCGCAAGTTAGCGGATGTGAGTAAATCTCAAAGAGGCGCGAAATCGATTATCTCGACGCTACTAATTCTGTCGCCAACCTCAAGTGATTGCACAATATCCATCCCGCTTTCTACCACGGCGAACAAGGTGTAGCGGCCTTCCAGATGAGGTGTGGGCGAATGGGTGATAAACCATTGGGTTCCCTCCGTGTCTTTCCCAGCGGATGCCATGCCAACACTCCCGGTGCTGAATCGATGAGGTAAGAATTCGGATCTGATAGAGTAGGCCTCACCGCCCCAACCGTCTCCGCGGGGACAGCCGTCCTGAACAACGAAGTTCGGCACGACCCTGTGAATGAACCTATCGTCATAATATTTCTTGCTAGCAAGCAAAACGAAATTAAGAACAGAACCCGGTGCTTCCTCAATCAGTAAACGGATAGCGATATCGCCCTTCGATGTTTTGATAACGGCCTTCTGATCCGAGGGTATTCGTCTGACTACACTCCAGTCAACAGGATGATTGAAACTATTCGTAATGGATGACTTGAAACTTCTGCGCTCGAAATGGGCAATAGCAGCCTCAAGGGGAACAACAGATTCGTAGTCCTTTGGCAAAACCAATTTTTTTCGAGCTTCCTTTAGAAAATCAAAATTTGTGATTGTTGCCCTATAATTTAAGGCGGAGTCTGCCAGAGCGCCTGAAATAATTCCAATGACGGCTGCATCGCCATTCTGAATCGCTTGTTCATATATGTTTGCGAAGGATGCGGCCATCGCTATGTCAAAATTTTTGTGATAATTCATCGCCACGAGCGCGGAGGCCGCGGACGATTTTATGACAGGTTCTTCACGTTGCAGTAATTGCTCCTGCAGAAAGGCATAAGACGTTGGCGAGTGCTGAAGGGCGGTAAGCAGTGCAGCCTTCTGGTATGCATTTGTTGATGCATTGTAGAGCGATTTAATTTCCTCCAAAAGCAATTCGGTACTTGATACAGCGAGCACTGCTTCATAAAGATTTGCCTGCGACCTCCAGTTTTTTGTTATCTGGGCCAATGCATAAAATTCCTGGTAGTGTTCCTTCGTTATTGCAGCCTTGATTGCTTCAGAGGCTGCAATGGAAACATTAGCATTTTTATCGGCAAGCGCATGGGCTAAAAGCCCTTTCGTCCTCTCAAGCTGGAAATTCTGAAGAGCCCGAATGGCGTTTGTTCTCACCCTGTCGTCTGGATCGTTCTGTGCTGCCGACATTGCTGAATACAATGCTGAATCAGACTTGATTTTGCCAAGCGCAAGGGCGGCAGCCATTCTCACATCCTCGGATTTATCCCTTAGGACCACGTTTCTCAACACGCGTTCGTAGCGATCGAAGTCCTTTGCTCCTCTGGCAAAGTAGTGAGCCGCCGCAAGACGTATCTTTGGGTCACTTGAATTCAAAAGTCCTGCAGATCTGATATTAAGATCATCGCCTGCCACTCCCCTAAAAGCCATTCTATAATAAGACCATGCCATTGCTACAGCTATTACAGAATCATCTGACATTACGTTTAACTTCCACGCTCTGGCTACTTTGCCGTAGCTCTGAATTATTTCAGCGAGTACTTGTTTGTTTTTTTCCTTTACCGAAGCGCCGAGCAATGCTTGCTCACTTCTTGAGGAATAGGTCTGTCCAATAGCATAGGCTGCCGCCTTTCGCACGAGCCTGTCTTCATCCTCTAGCAATAGATTTCGTAGAGGCTCAATATAATTAGAATCCTGAATAGAGCCGAAAGCGAGCGCAGCTGCCTGTCGGTACGCAGGATTGGAATGATTCAAGTATGTTAGTAGGCTATCACCTGACCTGCGGTCCTGAAGGTCTGCAATAGCAGTAATATCAGGGTCATGAAATTTATTTAAGGGGCGGTGTTTTTCTTGGCAAGAAAAAAATGTAAGGGAAACGAAGAAAGTTATTACACGGTACTTCATAGCATGCAGATATCTGCCCAGCCCTAAAGATAAAAAACCCCGTGAATGATCATGAAAGAATTTGAAATACAAGCAATGCGGAAATGTAGGCTAGTCCTGTCATATAAGCGAGTTGAATGAGGGGCCATTTCCAGCCTTTAGTTTCACGATAAACTACGGCGATGGTGCTCATACACTGCATGGCAAAGGTGTAAAACACAAGCAGCGAAAACCCGACGGCAGGTGTGAACCTAGGTCCACCAGTTTCCGGATTGATTTCCGACTTCAGCCTTTGTTGTATGGTGGAAGTGTCTGAATCACTCACACTTCCTATGCTGTAAATCGTCGCTATGGTGCCGACGAAAACTTCTCGAGCAGCAAATGAAGTGATCAGCGCAATTCCGATTTTCCAATCATATCCCAACGGTCTGATTACAGGCTCAATCGCTTTGCCGATGATCCCTGCATAAGAATGCTCTAACTTATATGCCGCTATACGGTCCGCAAGACCATCTTCAGTCAAGCGAAGATTCTTTGATTCCTCCAGCACGACAGCCTCAGCACTGTGCAATGAATCTCCAGGTCCATAACTGGCGAGAACCCAGAGTATCACAGATATTGCCAGTATGATTTTTCCTGCCTCAAATACAAATGCTTTGGTTTTTTCGACAATCGTGTAGCCTACGTTCGACCATTTCGGTAAGCGATAGGTAGGTAACTCCATGATAAGGAAGCTTCGTTCTTTGACGCGTATCAATAGCTTCATGAGCCATGCCGACCCTATTGCCGCGAAGAATCCAAGTAAATACATACCCATCAGGGCAAGACCCTGGAGGTTAAAAAAGCCGAGTGCTTTTTGATTTGGAACTACGAGTGCGATGAGTATGGTGAAGACAGGAAGTCTGGCCGAGCAACTCATTAATGGAGTAACCAGGATAGTAATGGTTCGCTCTTTCCAATTGTCAATTGTGCGTGTCGCCATAATTGCAGGAATGGCACAGGCGACGCCGGACATCAACGGAACAACACTTTTGCCATTCAAGCCAAACTTCCGCATCACCTTGTCCATCATAAAAACAACCCGGGCCATATATCCCGACTCCTCAAGTATTGAAATAAAGGCAAACAAAATAGCGATCTGAGGGATGAAGATCATTATGCCCCCGATTCCAGGAACGACACCCTCAGCTAAGAGGCTGCTCAATGGTCCCGGAGGTAGCACGGAAATCAAATAGCTGCTGAGCCGGGCGAATTGACTATCAATAAAATCCATTGGCACCTGCGCCCATGCAAAAATTGATTGAAAGATCAGGAATAGTATGGTAAAGAAGATAATATATCCCCACGCCTTGTGCAGCAATATGCTATCCAGGCGAACGGAGTTTTTCTTCCAGGCCGTGTCCGAAGTATTCAGCGAAACCTCGTTCAATAAATCTTGTATGTAGCTGTACCGTTGTATTGTTTCAGCACCCTGAAATTTGCCTGGAAAAAATTCGTACCTCTTTCTGATATCATCAACTACCCGTTGTCGCTCATCACCTAAAAACTTTAACGACTTTGGTTGTTCCAGGAATTGATAAGCTTCATAGTCATTGTCAACACCAAGGCGATCTCGCAATTCCTTAACAGCTTCCTTCGCCTCCTTCCAAATTGCATTGATTTGACGATCTGGTGGGTTTGGAGGCTCACACATTATTTTCTTTAACTCCTCCAGCCCTGTTCCATTCCGGGCATTGATAGGAACGACCGGCACTCCTAGCTTTTTTGATAATGAATTGAGATCATAACTTATTCCAGCCTTTGCCGCCAGGTCCATCATATTCAAGGCGAGGATTGTGGGCAGCCCGAGGTCGATGATTTGGCTCAACAAAAGGAATCCTCTCTTGACGTTTGTGGCATCCACGATGACAACAACTTTATCGGGCGTTGTTGGTGCGTGATGGTCCAGCAATACCTCTGCTACAATTTGCTCGTCCAGACTCCTCGGATATATGCTGTAGGCGCCAGGTAAATCAATAATTTCTGCAGATACATTGCCAGCCATCAGGCAGAAGCCCGATCTCTTTTCAACGGTAACACCAGGGAAATTCCCTATCTTCTGATTGAGCCCCGTTAAATAATTGAATAACGACGATTTGCCGGAATTGGGATTACCCGCCAACGCAACCTTGAGCTTCCTGGGAGTAACCATTAATTAATTGATAATGGAAATGGTTGCGGCTTCTTCCAGCCGGAGCGAGAGCTCATATCCGGAAACACTTATGCAAACAGGATCACCAAACGCCGCTGTAAAATTAAACCTGATAGCCGATCCAGGCAGACAACCCATTTCCATAAGTTTGACCGATAATTGATCATCAGTGAAGCCTGAGATTATGCCTTGTTCCCCTGGACGCATTTCTGCGACATTTTTCATCCGCCCTGACATTTATTTAGATTAATTTTAAACAAGGCAAATATAAAAGTGGTTCACCTCCAATCAAATGAGAAGTTTTGAATAATTTGCCCAAGACGATGATTAAGAAAAGAAAATCAAAAAAGAGGGTGTCAGGTGGTAGCCGCGGGCCTGCAAAGCCACCCAACGAGGAAGCGAGACCACGAGATGAAGAACACTCTACTTATGGTGGACTGCCGAACCGGGATCTTAAAAAGAATCTGGGTTGTGGATGATTCTAGATTCCATCAGACACGAATATCCGCTTAACTCGTTCGCTGACGCTTGTTAGCAGTTCATACGGGATCGTTTGAATTTTGTTGGCCATTTCCTGGATCGGCAATTCCGCACCGAAAATCACAACCTCGTCGCCCTCCTTGGCATCTATTGCCGTGACATCCACCATAGTCATATCCATGCAGACATTTCCAATGACAGGTGCCCTTTTGCCTGCTATTAGGACCTCACCGACACCCTGGCTGAGCCTTCTGCTAAACCCATCAGCGTATCCAATCGCTATTGTGGCTACCCTTAAGTCATTCCTTGCAATTCCCTTTCGACCGTAACCAACAGTCTCACCTTTCTTGATGCTCTTGATTTGCGAAATGACGGTTTTCAACGCGGCAACCGGCTTGAGCTCCTTGGAATCAGGATGTGAGGGATCGACCCCATATAAACCTATCCCCAACCTGACCATATCATGTTGAAGATGTGGCAGTCTCAATATGCCCGATGAATTCAGGATATGGTATAAAGGCCGATAGCCCAAGAACGTGCTAATTGATTCAGCTGCTTCCGTAAATACTGATGCCTGATAATTCGAGAATTCGTCCTGACCGCTTTCATCGGCTGCTGCGAGGTGAGTGAATATTGACGCAACAATTATATTGCGATTTTGACCTAGTAGTTGAATAAGCTCAGATAACTCTTCCTTTGCAAATCCCAGCCGATGCATACCTGTATCTAGCTTAAGATGTATTGAGCACGGTCTTCCACCTAAATATTCTAGCAAAGAGTGAAAAATCCTGAAGCTATAGATCTCGGGTTCAAGGTTATAGTTAATAAGGGAATCGAAACTGTCCTCGGAAGGATTCATCACCATGATAGGAATGACGATGTTATTTTTTCGCAAATCGACACCCTCGTCGACATATGCCACGCCAAGGTAATCCACCTTGTGATACTGGAGTACATTTGCAACTTCAGGGCTACCGCTTCCATATGCGAAAGCCTTCACCATAACCATTATTTTTGTTTCAGGTCTTAACAATGACCTGAATACATTGAGGTTATGTACCAACGCGCTTAAGTCTACCTCCATTACCGTTCCATGTAGCTTGCGCTGCAATCTATTAGCAATTTTCTCAAAGGTGAACGTGCGAGCGCCCTTTACGAGAATCACCTCTTCATGGATTGATCCAAAATCAAAATTGTCTAGAAAGGCCTGCGTAGTCGGGTAAAATAACGAGTTCTCCGAAAAGAATCTTTGCTCACCCGTGAGCATAGGCCCGATACCTACAAAATTCTGAACAGGATATTTTTCAAGAAGAACAAGGATTTGTTTTGCCAGCAACTCCCCGGACAACCCTGACTCTAAGATGTCTGAAAGGATCAGCCTCTTTTTCTTTTTTTGGTTTTGATGAGTGAGAAACTGAAGACTCAATTCTAATCCGCCGAGGTCATTGTTATACGTATCGTCTATAAGGTATGATTGGTTAATGCCCTCCTTCATTTCCATTCGCATAGGAACAGATCTCAGGCTATTGATCGACTTCTGAACCTTCTTGTAATTAAAGCCAAGGTATGTTAGCAATGCCACACAGTGTAAGCAGTTTTCTATAGAGGCTTTGTCTGCAAAGGGCATTTCAATGGTGTGTGTTTGTCCAGCGTGTGATATTTGGCAGGCATGATGTTGAAATGAAACCAATAGATCCACACCTTGATCCCGGCCCCAGGAATATGTCCTGATTCCCATTTTTTGAATGACCCGTTTCACATGGGTATGGTCCGCACAATAAATGAGGACTTGGGAATTCTTGAATAGCTTCAATTTTTCCTCAATTTTTTGCTCCTGGTCACGGAAGCCTTCGTCATGAGCGGTTCCAATGTTTGTCAGTATACCAATCGTGGGACGGATCACGCCTTCCAGTCGCTCCATTTCACCTGGTCGGGAAATGCCGGCTTCAAATAAGCCAATCTGATGGTGAGGTTTTATTTGCCAAACTGACAACGGTACGCCTACCTGTGAATTGTAGCTTCCGGGGTTTTTTACTGCACTTTGGTCTTTAGACAGTATCTGGTAGAGCCATTCCTTGATAATTGTTTTTCCATTGCTGCCCGTTATGCCAACAACCGGGAACGAAAAACGTTTCCGATGAAACGCAGCGACGCGTTGCAGCGCCGAAACGGTGGAAGATACCAGCACAAAATTGGCCTCTGGAAAATCAATTAAATGTTCGGTGGGCTGCTCAATCACAAATTGGCGTGTGCCCATTCGGTAGAGGTCTGAAATATATTGATGGCCGTCGTGACGCTCACCTTTTATTGCAAAAAAAAGCGTTCCCTTCTGGGTAGCCGCCTTGCGGCTATCGATTGACAGATACTCGATTTGAGAATCACTGCGCAGTTGGAGCAATTTGCCGCCTGTAATTTCCGGTAATTGTGAAAAAAAAATCATGTCAGAAGAGCCGGGCACCATTTGGAACGCTTTTATCAATTCCACAGAGCACGACATTATTCTTTTCGTCGGGGAACCCAGTAATCAGGACTTCTGAACGAAAATTAGCAATCTTGCGGGGTTCAAAATTTACGACGCACAAAACCTGCCGGCCAATCAGGATGTCAGGATTGTAATGTGCGGTGATTTGCGCGCTTGACGTCTTAATGCCCAAGGGACCCAGATCAACCCACAACTTGTACGCGGGTTTTCGGGCTTCTGGAAACTTTTCAGCCCTTACAATAGTCCCTGCGCGAAGATCAACCCTTTGAAAGTCTGAAAACTGTATAGTGCCTGAAATTGGGTGTTTATCCATAGAAATCCTGAGACGATCTAAAAAATTGCCTATATCAGCAAAAATCAGCATGTCGGGGGGATATTGGAAGTAGTAATACGAGTTTAATTTTGTACTTTTCTGATACGAAGAATAAAATTGTGCCTGAACTGGCCTGTATATGAGGACGAAACTGTATGATATCCTGCTTGCCTTGGTATTAAGCACAGTATCACCCTGCGGTGTTTTTTTGATTCAAGCTCAGGATTCCAGTTTTCCAGGTACAGAGGTCGATGACCTGGGGGTGGACAAGGAAAACGAGAAGATGATGTACACGCCTGGTGAACTTGATCCGGCGTTTAAGAAGTCACAGAGGGGTGCTACGCCGATCATTAAAGACTCAATTGCAGTAAAAGCGCCGATCCGAACAAATAAGGTTCAGACTCCGGATTCTTCAAAAGTTCCTGTAAAGCGTCCGTCAGAGGAAGATGACTCCATCCTCTCTTTCAACTTTCTGTATTACATATTCCAAAAATATAAAATGCAGGAAGTAGTGGACTGATCAGACCTGTTTTTTGATAAGGAATTGCTCAAGATCTTTTAAATCCAATACTCCTTCATAGTAGGCTTTGCCAAAGATGACAGCGAAGATGCCCATCTCATCCAATCTCTTAATATCATCTACGCCGCGAACCCCTCCGCTCGCCAGAACACAAATTTCCGGGAAAGCGTCACGTATTTCCTGATAAAAGTTGAAAGCGGGTCCCTCCAAAACACCATCTCTCGATACGTCTGTTGATTTGACATACTTCAACCCTCTCGAATAAAAGTATTCCAAATGCTCAAAAAGCGTCAGCTTTGTCTTATGTCGCCAGCCGCGATATAAAAGTTCCTTTGTATTGATGTCGGTAACATCGGCCCCTAGCGTCATTTTTTCGCGTCCGTAGGATACAATCCATGAAGCAAAAAGTTCTGGATCAG
Organism: Chryseolinea sp.; assembly: GCA_025923195.1. Taxonomy (GTDB): domain Bacteria; phylum Bacteroidota; class Bacteroidia; order Cytophagales; family Cyclobacteriaceae; genus Chryseolinea. The sequence continues at coordinate 42,725 of JAICGJ010000010.1, read as the reverse complement.
TAACGGCTATACTTGCAGCGGTAATATAGGCGGCTCCAAATTCATAAGCTTTGCTAATGTCTCCGTCAGTTGATATCCCGCCCGTGAAATCAACCTTCAGGGTTGTGTATCCAGAAATTGCCTCCAAAACGTGCCAATTGACGGGACTGCCCTTTTCGGCACCGTCCAGGTCTACAAGATGGACGACTTCTATACCATGGTCCTCAAAGCGGCGTGCCAGGTCGAGCGGATTCTCATCGTATGCCTTCTCGCTGGATGGATCACCCTTCCGCATTTTTATCACTTTGCCTTTTCTTATGGCGATTGATGGAATTACCTGGATCATTTAAACGCGAAATAAGTCAACTTTAAGTCTGGACAAGTTACAAGGAAATATGAAATTATGGCGTTTCGTTAACATGAATAGCGTGCAATGGCATTTTTTAAATCTATTTTAGCATAAGACATTAACATCATGAGCAGATTTTTTTGCCTGTTATTTTTTCTTCATGTTTCTATCACTTTGGTTTTCGGCCAGGCAAAAACCCGCAGGCTCCCTGGCATCATCAATCATCCATCGTTGAACACTTATGCGCCATATATAAGTCACGATGGTAATGCGCTTTTGTTTGTTACTGACATCGGTGAAGACGGGGCTCTCACCGTCGCTTACACTTCCCGCGAAAGTGATTGGGCCGAGCCTGTTGAATTGCCTAAGCATGTGAATAGCCGGTCCACTTTTCTGAAAGGCTTTTCATTGAGTGCCGACGGAAAAAAACTATTCTTTACTTCATCCAAATCACCCGTTGTGGGAGGTTTTGATATCATGACCAGTGAGCTAAGAGGTAAAGTCTGGTCGGAGGCCCAGAATCTAATGCTGCCGATCAATTCAAAAACGAATGATGGTTGCCCTTCGATATCCGCAGATGGAAACACGCTTTATTTCATGCGATGCGACAAAATGGACCAGCGCACGGCGAACGGGTGCAGACTCTTCCGGGCTGACAAAAAAACGAATGGGCAATGGGATGAACCCGTCGCGCTACCAAGCAATATCAATACAGGCAACTCACAGGCACCGCGCATCATGGCAGATAGTGAAACGTTAATTTTTTCCTCCGACAAGATGGGCTCCAACAAGGGGGGAATGGATCTTTATTTAACCAGATTTGAAAATGGTCATTGGACCGATCCAGTGCCATTGGATTTCGTGAATACTGAAAAAGATGACCAGTTCGTAGGTGTGACTGCTTTGGGCAGGTATCTTATTAAAGAGACCACGGGTGCACGAAAAAATAGCGAATTAGTTGAATTCCTTATTCCTGAAGAACTCCGCCCGAAGGGAATGATGAAAGTTGAAGGAACCATCTTGGATGAGAATGGTGCCTCTGTGCCAGCCTATATAACAGTTACGGATTTGACCAATAACAAGCGTGTCTTTAGTAGTAGGCCTGCCAGCGATGGTTCTTATTACTTATATATTCGCGAAGGATCAAAATATGAATTTTCCGTTGATCCCGAACAAAGCAAGATTCGATACTTTACAAAGCAATTCGACCTTACCTCCGAGAAGATTCCTCAACGGGAGAAAATAAATGTAGTATTGGCGCAACCTGTCAATGGAGCTGAATTGAATTTAGAGACCGTTCAATTCAAGCCATTGACGTATGACCTCGAATCCTCTTCTGAAGCAGAATTGAAAAAGTTTGCCAGGCTCGTGAAGGCGAATCCGCAACTTACGTTCGAAATACAGGTGATGTTGAATGGTTACGAAGAAGATTCACTGCGTTCTTCACCTGATTTGACTGAAGTGTCTGTGGATTCCATCCGTACCCAAGTAGATGAGACTGACTCCTTGGGTCAAATTTTCAAACGGGACACCGTGATTGCAAAGACAACTTATCACAATGACCGGACGCAGTTGCAAGCCAAGGCATTAGTGGATTATCTAGTCAGGCTTGGAATCAACCCCGACAGTCTGAACACATTAACGAATGCTATACCCGCTCTGCTTCCGGAAAATAAGAAGCTAACCATCAAGGCATTGGCGAAATCAAAAACGAGTCAGTAAGAAAAGGGAACTGCTACCAGTGTTTTGTCCCAAATTAAAACCATTTCTGCATCCTCGCCGACTTTTTCAAACGAGATCGTAAATTGCTCAAATTCTCGCTCCTGTTGCACGGCGTATGCGTCAATTGTGATCACGTCCTTGGCAGGATTCCGATTAGCTTCTCCATCGGAGCCTATACCCCATTGACCATGTTCAGAATTGAATATGATCTTCCATGCCTTTTCACCTGGTATTGTCCAAAGTGTGTATTTACCCTTTTTCAGCGTCTTACCTTCGACCAATAAGTCTTTATTGGTTTCGAATGTCGTGGCTTCGTTTGCTCCCGTGCGCCAGACCTTATCGTATGGCACTAATCCTCCGAAAATCACTCGTCCCTTTTTATAAGGCCTGTTGTAGAATACTTTAATGAGCAAGTCCTCCGACGTATACGTCACCTCTTCTTCGGGGCTAAAGGATTTATCGTGTTGCTTAACAAAAAATTTTGCAACAAAGCCCAAAGTGATCAATAGAGCAACGGCGACGCCAGCCACAATTAGGAATCTTTTCATGATGCAGGCCCAATTTGGGCTTTAAAGTCACAGGTTTTCAAGCTAAAAACAATTTTGGAATCTTTGTTTAAAATTATTGAGAATGGCCTATTTTTGGATTTTAAAATTCAGCTTATGGACGTAGCATCTTGGTGGCCGTTTTTTGTAGTCATTGCTCTGTTTATCCTAGCTATAGTCGCCCCATGGATATTTCCGAACAAAATGGTTAGCAAGAATAAACACGATAATAAGTTTTAAGATTCCCTGCTCAACAGTAGCGTCTTTGATCCGTCGTAATAATCATGATCTTGGTAAGCTACTAGGAATCATTACTGTGTTATATTTACGTAAAGTGCGGCCGATAACGTTGCACAGTCGGGCTTTAAATCAGCAGTATTTTCCAATGTATCCTTTTGGATTATTGATAATTTGTCTGGATTGACAATAGTCTGGAAGAACGGATAATACTCAGTGCTCTCGGAAATTTAATTTTTATTGAACATGTGCGTTTAGACTATGGTCTGGAGAAGCCTGGTATTCATTTTCTATTTTTTTGGTGCCATAAATCTTCACGGCCAACACCTGGGTTTCAGGTTAACCAACGGAAAAAAGCGAGTCCAAATTCCAATTGAAGTATATAACAATCTTGTCATCGTTCCGGTCGTGCTTAACGATGCCCTGCCACTAAAATTTATTTTGGACACAGGGGTGCGAACTGCCATACTAACTCAAAAAACATTTTCCGATATCCTTAACCTAACATATTCGCGCAGGTATACCATATCAGGGCCGGGGGGCAACAAACTGGTGGATGCCTATGTGACAAACAATGTAACTATAGATTTACCGGGGGTAAACGGACGAGGTCACGCAATGCTCGTGTTAGCTGAAGATTATCTGGAACTAAGAAATTATTTGGGAACGGATGTGCATGGGATTTTAGGGTATGAGTTATTTAGCCGCTTTATCGTAGAAATTGATTATCAGAAGAAACTTCTAACGTTGATGACGCCGGATCGATTCCGGAAGCGAGCTAAATTTCAGATGATTCCCATGATCATTGAAGACACAAAGCCCTATGTGTTTGTGCCGCTCGTCCTGAAGGATGGAACAACAATGGAGGCCAAACTTCTTATGGATTCCGGCGCCAGCCATGGACTGATGCTGGAAACAACCTCCGACAAACGAATAAAAGTCCCGGAGAAAACTGTTAGCAGTCTTTTGGGCAGAGGCCTGGGTGGCGATATCTACGGAAAGGTGGGGCGAATAAAATCACTAACGCTGGGTACGAACATCCTCGAAAATGTGATCGCCAATTTCCCAGATCCAAACAGCTATACCGATAGTATTAAGATTGGTAATATTTTCAGAAACGGTGCAATTGGCGGTGAAGTGATGAGTCGTTTCACGATCGTGTTCAATTTTCCCAAGGAGCGGTTATATTTTAGAAAGAATTCAAGTTTTAACAATAGCTTCTACTACAATCTTAGCGGTATAACGATAAAGGCTAAGGGCTCCGCACTCAATATATTTGAAGTGACAGAGGTCCGAGAGGAATCAGCATCACAGAAAGGGGGAATACTACCCGGGGATCAAATTCTTAGTGTCAATGGAATCGCCGCAAAGAATTTGGACTTGAATAGCGTTAATGGATTTTTCAATAGCAAACCAGGCCGAAAGATCCGGCTTGAAATTTCACGAAAGGGCGAAAGAATAAAAAAGGAGTTTCTACTCCAGGACCAAATTTAATAGGCGTTCCGTCTTTCTCTTTTGATAGATCTTCTGAAGATAGCGTTGCGTTTTTCGGAAGCGCAATGAATTTCTTACCGTATTATACAACGCCTCAGTTGACAGATTCTGTTTCAGCAAATAATCTAAAATGCTACCGGAGCCCAGGGCTTCATGATAATTCGAGCTCTTTAGAACAGTGATCGGAATATCTTTTGTCTTGCGGTTTGCGGAAAGTTGTTTGACAGTCTCCCTTAATTCGGTCCGTCCAATGTTATCATCAATGAAGATAAAATTAGGATTGAACATGATCAAACGGTCTACAATTCCCTTCAGGTCAAAGGCAATCTCCGTAATAATCTTTTGAGCACGGACCTGTTTAAGCTGATCTAAGACAGTTCCTAGTTCCATGGGATTATTCCCAATCAACAATACGTTCAAGGAATCCGAATTTTGCGTGTTTGATTTCATAAGCCAACCGGGATTTATACTGTATATTAACGTAAAAGGTTACCCATCAAGATCTGTTCCGGTCGAAATTTTGTTCTTTCTTGGGCATTTCCTTATCTGATCATTCTCAATTATAGAAAAAATTACCATTCTTGAAGAACGTAGTCATAATCGGCGGAGGAATCTCGGGACTGCTAACCTCAATCCAACTGATTAATGCGGATATCCCGGTCACGGTAATCGAAAAAAAAATATCCGTTTCACAGGGTTTGCGGTGAATATATTTCGAACGAGGCAGTGCCTTTTCTTAAATCTCTTGGCCTGTTTCCCGACGAATATAACCCTCCCAAAATTCAGCGATTACAATTGTCGTCAGTAACAGGCAGAAATGAAATTCTACCGCTCGACCTTGGTGGATTTGGAATTAGTCGCTATACGTTTGACTATTTGTTGTACGAAAAAGCGAGGAACGCCGGCGTGCTTTTTTATTTGCAAGAGGAAGTTGACAAAATTCAGTTCACAGGCGAGAAGTTTCTCATCCGTACACCATTAAGAGAGTTGAATTCGGATATCACGATCGGAGCGTTTGGAAAGAGATCTAAGCTGGATATTTTTCTCAAGCGGTCCTTCACTCAAAAGAGGTCTCCTTATGTCGGAGTTAAGTATCACATCCATACAGACCACCCTGATGATTTAATTGCCCTGCACAATTTCAAGGGAGGATACTGCGGGATCAGCAATGTTGAGAATGGAAAGACAAATCTATGTTATCTCACACACCGTGAACAAATCCGGGAGTACAAGAATGTAAGTGAAATGGAGAGACAAATACTTCACCAGAATCCATTGCTGAAGGAAATATTCTTGAATTCGAAATTTATTTGGGACAAGCCGGAAACCATCAACGAAATTTCTTTTGAGACGAAGTCCCCAGTTGACCATCATATGCTCATGGCGGGAGACGCCGCGGGCATGATAACACCACTTTGTGGTAACGGAATGGCTATGGCAATTCGTTCATCCAAGGTACTAAGCGAGAAGCTGATCAGACATATCAGAAACAATACATCAAGAGCGGAATTGGAGCGCGAGTACGCCGAGGCGTGGAATAGACTTTTCAAAAGCAGATTGTGGTTCGGAAGACAAGTGCAGAAATTATTTGGAAATCACTGGGCCTCTAACATCGCCGTTAACTTAGCGATACATGTGCGGCCGGTTGCCAATCTCATCATTCGGGGTACGCATGGGGAGCCTTTTGGCTAGCTGCACCATGTTGACTAAACTCTACAACAATGATGACACATTTCTGAATAATTGGATGAAGAATATTAGAAAACTCACAGTTTGCGTCATTAAACAATGGGTACATATTTTGCCTAGACCAGTTAAAAAATAAAACTATGGCAAAATATTCAAAGGGAGCACAAAGGAAAGTGGAGGAGGCTATGCACGAAAAAAAGCGTGGCACATTGCGAAGCGGTAGGAGCGGAAAAAAAGTTACGAGCCGCAAACAAGCTATTGCTATCGGTCTGTCGGAGGCTAGAAAAAGAGGCGCTAAAGTTCCCAAGAAGGCAGCGAAAAAATCCGGTAGGAAAACGTCAGGTACGACTAGAAGGAAAACCGCAAAAAAGCGAGGCAGGTAGACCCACGGTCATTCAAAATGTTTGAGCAACGTGAGTTCTATCCAGAAACAAGTAGAGGAAGAATGCATTTAAGCAGGTTGCCGAAATGAAATTCATCCACATTGTATGTTTGTAGTCGGCTTTGGTCTCATCCTGATAGGTCTGGAAGAACCAGAAAAAGAAATATGCAACGACAGGGAACAAAGCGATAAGGAACAACCATGCATATTTAGACTCCAAGTTCTGCAAATACAGTGCAAAGCCAATAGTTACGACACTAAATGTTGCGCTCACAAAATAGAACGTACCACGGATACCCAACAATCTGCTGATCGTCACATCGCCTCGTTTGGCATCCTCCTCGTGCTGATAGATTTGAGTCATCGGATAATTTGCCCAAAGCATGATGGTGCATAAGATCCCCGGTATTAACACAAAAGGGCTTAAGGCATTTTCCAAACCATAGTTATTGATACCGGTATAGCACATTACAAACGTGAACAAACCCTGGAATAGACCTGCGACTAGCCAGCCCAGTATAGGATATTTTTTGAGCCTAACCCAGGGATGACTATACGCTTTAGAGACCAAGCCGTATACAAACAGCATGGCTGCAAAGGTCACATTTATAAAAATAAGGCCCAATGCGATCGCGATACCGTCAAAAATGAGTGATAAGTAGTACAAACCTTTATCAACAGGCGGTGGGTTTTGTAACCCGCCAATGCTTTTTTCATCTTTATCAAAATAACTATTATAGCCATTGCTGGCGGGGTAAAGGAAGAAGTGAACGATAACAAAAGTCCAAAGCAAAAGTTTCCCATTGAAGTTAGGTGAGGTCGCCAGGCTAAAGAGAAATACGGGTAGCAGGAAGTAAGAAAAGGGGATGCGCAGGTGAAGCCAGGAAGAAGACGAAAACATGGTGCGAAATTTTTGACAGTGCTGTTTGAACAGCTATCCGTAAATTATAGTTTTTTGAATATATTAAATAAATGAGCTACATCACCGCGATTGGGATTGCTAACCCACCTAACAGATTTAGTCAGTCCGAAATTGCGGATTTTATGGTGAAAGCTATGCAGCTCAGCCACAATGAAAGCAGATTGCTCCATACGATCTTTAGAGCGAGCGGAATAGATTACCGACACTCGGTCTTGCAGGATTACGGCAAGGTGAACGATTTTACTTTCTATTCCAATTCACCCGATTTTGAGCCGTTTCCTACAACTGAAAAAAGACTGGCCTTTTTTCGGGAGCATGTCGTCAACCTAAGCTCGCACGCCATTGATAACATGTTGCAGACCATTCCGTCATTCAATATTGGGGATGTGACGCACCTTATAGTGGTCTGCTGTACGGGCATGTATGCGCCTGGACTCGATATTGATTTGGTTAAGAAGTACAACCTTTCGACTTCTGTTCATCGCACCGGTATTAATTTCATGGGATGTTATGCAGCATTCAATGCGATAAAAGTGGCAGACGCATTTTGCCATCAAGATAACAAAGCCAAGGTACTGATCGTTTGCACTGAACTTTGCAGTCTCCACTTTCAAAAAAAACCAACTGAAGACAACCTATTGGCGAATGCATTATTCGCAGACGGTTCAGCGGCTTTGCTGATAGAGTCCCGAACTAGCCAAGGGATACGCCTCATGCCGGAGAGTTTTCATAGTGCGCTGATGGCGAAAAGCGATCAGGACATGGCATGGACCATTGGTGACCTCGGTTTCGAGATGAGACTTTCCACCTACGTGCCCTCTATCATCAAAAGTGGTATCTCTGGGCTGACTGAGACCCTTCTTAATAAAATTTCCAAGAAGATACAAGACATCCGTTTTTTTGCGATCCATCCGGGCGGGAAAAAAATTCTTGAAAACATTGAACAAGCATTGGACTTGCCTAAAGAAAAAAACCGGGCCGCCTATTGTGTCTTACGCAATTATGGCAACATGTCTTCTCCAACAATTCTCTTTGTACTTCACGCAATACGCAGCCGACTTCGTCAGGAAGACGACGGAGAGTATATCTTAAGTTGTGCTTTCGGACCTGGGCTAACCATAGAAAGCATGGTATTGAAAATAGAAATGAACTAGTCTATGCCAGATTTTTTGAACAGGTCAGCCGAAGTTGAAGTCATGGACGATCTGGAATGTTCCGGCGATGTTCTCGAACAAACCTTGCGCGAATTGGAATTCATTAACAAGTGGCTTGGAGGAAACAAGATTACATTGGGGGCTATTGGCCAATTGATAAAATCATTTCCGGACAGTACAATAACCATCGCAGACCTGGGGTGCGGCAGTGGGGAAATGCTACGGAACATTGATTTGTGGGGAAGGCAGAAGGGACTCAACCTCAATCTTGTCGGAATTGACGCAAATCCAAACATTATTGCAATCGCCAAAAAAAACCTAAGCGATTGCCCAAATATTCATCTGCGAACGCTTAACATTTTCAGCAAAGAATTTCACGATCAGGAATACGATATAGTGATCGGAACACTTTTCTATCACCACTTTGCCGATGACCAGCTCACTGAATTTTTCAGCCGGCTGAGGCAGCAAGTTTCGTTAGGATATGTAATAAACGATATACACCGCCATTGGCTAGCTTACTATTCCATCAAGTTACTAACACAATTTTTTTCAAAATCCTCGATGGTTAAATACGATGCACCACTTTCGGTACTTCGCGCTTTTAAGAAATCGGAATTGGAAAAAATTCTTCAGGCATCTCAGACCTGGGATTTTACGATTCAGTGGAAATGGGCCTTTAGATGGCAGGTCATTGCCAGAGTGCCTTCCAGGGGCTTTTGAGGGCATTTCATGCTATTTGTCTGGCACAATTTTTCGTACTTTAGTCACAAATTCACTTGCGCTCCTTATGAAGTCTGTAAACGCACTTGCCATAGGTTTTTGTGTGGTGTTCTGGACGGGTTGCTCACCCGGCCCATTGGGAAAAAAAGTTAAAGAGCCATTTAGAGGCAATGCATATGAGTCAAACAACAGGTTTTTTCGAGCCTCAGGCAAGGGCGTGAGTTCTCAGGATAATATTGCAAGAGGTAAAGCAGATATTGATGCCAAAGCGCAACTTGCTGGCCAGGTTAACACAACAATGAAGCAGGTTGCTGACCAGTATTTGGGACAAACAGAAAATGAAAAAGGAGCCGATGTTGCCGACAAGTTTCAAAGTCTTGTCAGACAAGTTATGAATACTAACTTGGCGGATCTTCGTAAAATGGGAGAAGAAAAATATTACAACGAGAAAACGAAAGAATATACAGTGTTCATCGCTTATGAAATAAAGAAGAATGCAATGCTACGCTTCATGAAGAAACAGGCAAAGGTCGATAACACGATCGATGAACGCCAGCGTGAAGTCATAGAAAAGATTATCGATGAGGAAATTAAGAAAGCGGACGAGGCGGACAAGGATGATGAGACATAGTAAAGATTCTTTTACAGGTTGAATTGGACCTGTTGGGTTTTAACCTGGCAGGTCTTTTTCTTTAACATGCAATACCTCATGTCAATTAAAATATTGGTCATAACTTGGTAGCAACTAAATGAGATTATGATAAGGGTCTACACGTCAGTCCATGGGAGAATTACTCAGTACAAAAATATTTCCTTCGATGAGATTAATAATACTGACAATATCATCTGGATCGACCTCCAAAATCCCACACAGGAAGAAAAAGACTTTATTGAAAAGAAATTTAAAATAGAATTTTTTACATCCCTTGAACTTCAGGAAATCGAAAGCAGCTCCAGGTTTTTGGAAACGGAGGAAACCATTGAAATCAATTTGGGTGTAGTTTCCAGCGATGGAGAACTAACAGTGCAGAATACAACATTCATCCTGAAAGGCAACATACTTTTTACCTACCGCCAGGGTGATCTTAGGATTTTTGCCGAAACGGTCCGGAAACTGAAGCCTGCATCTACGGAGTTGAAAGAACACGGACTTGATGTTTTCCTTTCGATATTAGAAACACATATTGATAGCGATGCCGATTTAATTGAAGGCATCAACAGGAAGGTTAATCTTATCAGCAAAGAAATGATTGCCAAGCGCTCACTGAAAGAAGATCTGCTGTTAGGCATTGCTCAACTACAAGAGAACGTCATGTTACTGCATGAAACGACCACTGAAAAGCAACGTGTTGTCAGCTCGTTGATCAGAATACCTGAGTTTAATAAAATTGAAAATGAAAGGCTAAAGATCATCATGAAAGATATTGCATCGCTTCTCCAACATTCGCAGTTTAGTTCCGAGCGGCTGGAATATATGCAAAATACTTTCCTGGGTCTGGTCAACATTGAGCAAAACCAGGTGATAAAGATCTTCACGGTAGTTACTGTAATTTTTATGCCTCCAACATTGATTGCGAGCATCTATGGAATGAACTTTCAATTTATGCCCGAGCTACAATGGGCCTCGGGATATCCTTTCGCCATTGCGCTCATGGTTTTTTCATCGATGATTTTTTTATGGTACTTCAAACGGAAGAAGTGGCTATGATCCCTGGTTTTTCCAAGCAGTCTAAGTGTCTCTTTCTCCATGACTAGGTTGAAGCACATCGCGGTTTGCGGAAATATAGGTTCTGGAAAGACTTCACTTACTGAAAAGCTTGCTAAACACTACGGATGGAACCCCCTGTACGAATCAGTAGATAACAATCCCTACTTGCGCGACTTCTACCAGGATATGAGCAAGTGGGCGTTCCATGTGCAGATATTTTTTTTAAACAGTCGCTTCAGACAGGTTAATGAAATTCACGGTAATCCAAAACCTACGATCCAGGATCGAACCATATATGAAGACGCATATATTTTTGCTGCGAACCTGCATCAAAGCGGCTACATGACGGATCGCGATTACATGAACTACATGGAAATATTTCAGTCCATGATTACATTCGTTAAACCTCCGGATCTTTTGATCTATTTAAAGGCAAGTGTTCCCAAATTGGTCAGGCAGATTGAAAAGAGAGGCAGGGACTTTGAGTATTCAATCAGGCTTGATTACCTGAGACAATTGAACAAGCAATACGAAACCTGGATTTCAAATTATCGCGACGGGAAGCTATTAACGATAGATGTAGACCGGCTTGACTTTGTTGAGAACATCGACGACTTCAGTTTGATAGTCAACAAAGTGGATTATGAGCTGAATAATCTTTTTGAATAAGGCTTATTTTTCGCAAAATGATCCTTTTGCGATCCAGAGTTTCTTTGTTTCGGCGGACAAAAATCCTTGCTTAATCGCAGGATCCGATGCAAGGGTGTTCGAAGTCGTGTCTCTCAGAATCAAGATATTCCCACTGGGTTCAAAGACTCCTTCCGAAATCAGATTTCCGTTTTCTGCCTGCTCGGATACAAAAGCCTGATGCCTTTTCAAAGCTTCTGCGACTTGCTCGGCAGGTGCAGTTTGCGACTGGGCCAAACGAATAAAGCCATATGTGACCATCTCATAAGGCTCTTTAGCAAGGCACAAAGAACCAATTCTGGTCGAAAACGGCAACATTTCAACATTCCAACGTTTTGACCGTATACCTGGATCCGAACTCAACCATTCTTGCGCTTCTTCTTTTGAAGTAGTGTTGAGGATAAAAATACCTCCGCCTCCTTCAAATGGTCCAGCCACGATGAGCTTACCTTCCTTAGCGAGTCGCTCAATATTAGCAAGGTGTCCCTCCATTAAGGTTTCAATTTGGTCTTTAGGTAATTTTTCAGCAGACGGCTTGTGATGAAGGAAAACGAACGTGTACCTCTTGGGTTGTCCATGAGCTGTATGAATGGCAAAGAGGACTAATATCAATGCTAAAATACGCATAGCTTCACGATTAATGTGTTGAAGGTATGACGATTTCCGAAGTCGGTAAAATTATACTGGGTGGAATGGTGCGTTCCGGAAGAGTTTGAGGCCAAATAGGAATAATCTGGCATTCAAACGCCCTATTTTCTACTAATTATCAAGATGCCTGTTAGGATCAAAGCGGTACCCGACATCTGCATCATGTGGATGGGTTCGTTTAGAAAAAAATATGCCTGTACAATCGTCGAAACTGGCCCTACACTGCCAATGATAGCCGCGTTATCCGAGCCTACTCTGTTGATGCCCTGAGTCACCAGATACGAGGGAATTACTGTTCCAATAATAGCCATGAGGAAACTGTAGACATAAATCTCAAAGTCTAAAGACAGTAGCGAATTGTCATTTGCGATAAAAAAATGGATAATGACGGCTAACGCTGCGAAGCTCATGGCATAGCTATTGAACTTCGTAGCGCCGACCGAAGGGATTATCTTACCGCTTCCCACGATATACATCGCATATGTAATGGCGCAAATGAATATGGATCCAGCGCCTAAATAGAATTGAGTTGACTTGCCCACAAAACTAACCTCTCCCCAAAACGCTACCAGTAATCCCACATAGGTGATGACAAGCGCAATCCATTGAGCACGGTTGATATTAACTTTAAATATTAATGCAGACATGAGCAAAACCATTGTTGGATACACGAAAAGTATTAACCGCTCAATGCCGGCCGTAACATACTGCAAACCTATGAAATCCAACAAGCTGCTTATATAATACCCCAGACAACCAATAAGAGCGACTGCTACCCACTGCTTCGCTGTAAATTTAACATTACTGCTTTTCGAAGTTGCCCACCAGGCGGACACGGCAAAAAATGGCAACGAAAAAATCATCCGTAAGGCAAGCAATGTAACTGCGTCGACGTCGGTTTCCCGGTAGGCTAACTTTACAAAGATCGCTTTCGTTGAGAAGCAAATGGCTCCTAACAGGGATAAGATTACCCCTGTAATGAAGTATGAGTAGGATTTGTTTTGAGACATCAAGGAGAAAGTCGGAGAGACTAACTAGTTTTTGAACTTGTTGTAGAGGAATATGAGAAGAGAAAGTATAATGCTGATAATAATACTAGTCATGAGTGGAAAGTAGAATTTGAAATTTTCACGTTCAACGGTTATATCACCAGGGAGTTTCCCAAGAAATGGAATTTTTGGGAAGTAGGTAATTAAAAGCCCGGCGGCGATACAGATAATTCCGATGATAATAAGAAATTTGCCCATGCGTGATTCTCAGAATAATATTAAACTTAAGTCTTCCTGTGAATGAACAAAGGAAAGTTGTATCTCATTCCAAATGTCATTGCAGAGGGTACGCAGCAACTTGTAATCACTCCACAGGTCTATGCAATCTTACCAACCATTCAACATTTCTTGGTGGAGGATATACGCAATGCCCGAAGGTACCTCGGCAATCTAAAAATATATCAGTCAATCGAATCCCTGGATTTTCAACTTCTCAATAAAGACACTGGAACTGAAAGTCTGACGCGTTTATTTGCCCCGGTATTCAAGGGGATAAATATCGGCATAATTTCAGAAGCAGGCGTGCCTGGTGTTGCCGATCCTGGCTCAATTGCTGTAAACTTTGCCCACACAAATGATATTCAGGTAGTGCCCTTGGTCGGACCCTCGTCACTGTTGTTAGCCCTAATGGCCTCAGGATTGAATGGGCAACAATTTGCCTTCCATGGTTACCTGCCGATCGCCGCGAAAGAATGCGCAAAGGCCATCCGGAATCTCGAACAGGAGTCCAGACAAAAGAGTCAAACCCAGATTTTTATTGAAACGCCTTACCGTAACAACCGTCTCATACAATTATTGGTGAACAACCTTCAAAATGAAACCATGCTTTCGATAGCATTGGACCTAACGGGGCCCGAGGAGAAAATTAAAACGTTGCCGGTAAAGCAATGGAAAACGCGAGATCTGCAGCTGCCAAAAACGCCGGCAGTTTTCCTGTTTTTGTATATTTAAGAGGGTTACTTTGGCCTGCCTTTTGGTTTTAAGGAAATCAATCTAAATTTGGCGTTCCGTTTTTTTTTAACCAATCATTAGAAATAAAATCATCAAATCTTTATGCCCTATTTATTCACATCGGAGTCCGTTTCTGAAGGACATCCCGACAAAGTAGCTGACCAGATCTCTGACGCTTTAATAGATTATTTTTTGGCCTACGATCCCGATTCAAAAGTAGCCTGCGAAACGCTGGTTACCACAGGGCAGGTCGTTTTGGCAGGAGAAGTCAAGTCCGAAGCCTATCTGGACGTTCAGGACATAGCTCGCGAAGTAATTCGGAGAATTGGATACACCAAGAGTGAATATATGTTTGAGGCAGATTCGTGCGGTATCATATCAGCAATACATGAGCAATCGCCCGACATTAATCAAGGCGTTGAAAGAAGAAAGAAGGCGGATCAGGGTGCCGGTGACCAAGGGATGATGTTTGGGTACGCCACGAATGAGACAGACAACCTTATGCCATTGCCACTCGAGCTCGCACACTTGTTGCTTCGCGAGCTTTCTCAGCTGAGAAAAGAGGGAAAGTTCATGACATACCTGCGTCCTGATGCAAAGTCACAGGTGACTATCGAGTATAGTGATGATAACAAACCGCAGCGAATCGATACTATTGTAATTTCCACACAACATGATGATTTTGCTAAAGATACTGTCATGTTAGGCAAGATTAGACAAGATGTCATTGACGTCGTAATTCCCAGGATCAAGAAGAAACTCCCGAAGCGTGTACAAAAGCTTTTCGGAAATGATATTAAATATCACGTGAACCCTACTGGTAAATTTGTGATTGGCGGACCTCATGGCGATACAGGACTTACGGGCCGCAAGATCATAGTCGATACCTATGGCGGTAAGGGAGCGCATGGAGGAGGTGCTTTTTCCGGTAAGGACCCGTCGAAGGTCGACAGGTCAGCTGCGTATGCGACCAGGCATATAGCAAAGAACCTCGTCGCTGCGGGAGTTTGTGATGAAGTTCTTGTGCAAGTCGCCTATGCCATCGGTGTAGCTCAGCCTGTCGGATTATACGTCAACACATATGGGACCTCGAAAGTGAATCAGAACGATGGGGAGATCGCAAAACGAATCGGTAAGCTCTTTGATATGCGACCGTATTTTATAGAGCAACGCTTCGGCCTGAGAACGCCTATTTATTCTGAGACTGCAGCCTATGGCCACATGGGACGAGAATCGAAAATGGTGGAAAAGGTCTTCAACAAAGGGAAGAAGAATGAAAAGAAATTGAAGGTTGAACTCTTTCCGTGGGAGAAGCTTGATTATGTTGATCAGGTTAAAAAAGCTTTCAAACTAGGCTAAGAAAAAAGGGCTCTCTCGGAGCCCTTTTTCTTGAAAGTGATGTTATTGTCACGACCTACCGTTTCGTATCCTAGTCTTGAACTTTTTCAGCTGCATGCGCAGAGCGTCTGCTGCAAGATCCGTTGCCGCTTCGAACGACTTTGCCTTTTCGGTGGCGAATAGCTGGTTGCCAGGTACTCGTACTTTAATCTCTACCGTCTTATTTTCAATTCCTTCATTATTTAACCGCAAGAACACTTCACCGTCAACCATTCTATCGTAAAACGTCTCAAGTTTATCAAGTTTCTTTTGAATAAACGAAATCAGTTTTGTGTCTGCATCAAAGTGAATGGAATGCACTTGTACCTTCATAATCGTAAAAATTTAAGTTAAACAAATAAAAAACTTGGCAGCTGGTTGTGCTAATGGGTAGTTATTTCGTCATGCAGCAAAAGTTTAGATTGAAAACACGTTCAGGCTTTCGGATGGGCCTGGTCAAAGACTTTTTTTAATTTTTCTATAGAGTTATGTGTGTATACCTGGGTCGCCGCGAGACTGCTGTGTCCAAGAAGGTCTTTCACAGCGTTGATCTCAGCACCGTTGTTCAATAAATGGGTAGCATAAGTGTGACGAAGAACATGTGGACTTTGTTTTTCAGTTGGTATGTTTTTCAAATGGGTTTTTATCGTTCTATAGATAAGCATTGGATAGCATGGGTCTCCGTTCTCTGTAACAAAGAATAAACCATGCTGCCCTACGGTAACTTCTCGATTCCTTCTGACGATATAGTCCCTCATAAGGGCCACAAGGCTTTTAGTGAAAGGAACAATCCGCTCCTTGTTTCGCTTGCCCAAGACTCTCAATGTTTGATTTCTGAGATTTATGTCTCCTTCCTTGAGGGTTAACAACTCCGACAACCGAATCCCCGTTGCATAAAAAAGCTCTAACACAAGCATGTCTCTCACAGACTTAAAACTGGCATCGCTCGTAGCATTATCAAGCAAGCTCGCCATGTCGTGTTCTTTAATAAAGCTTGGAAGTGGCTTTTTCGTTTTCAGTACTTTGATTTTCATCATTGGATCCTTTACTATCCATTCCTGCTTAACGAGAAATTTGTAGAACGACCGTAGGCATGCGATTTTACGGTTGACAGATAAGGCATCCCTACCTGACTCTACGAGGTAGATTATCCACGACCTCACTATGCCATAATCAGCAGCTTCGGGCCTGGATTCTGCAAATGTTTCGAGAATATAACTGCTGAATTGCTGAAGGTCTGTTTTGTATGCCTGTACCGTGTGACGGCTTAAGCGTTTTTCAAATTCAAGATATCTCAGGAAGGAATCAATCATGCTACGCAAGCCATCTGTCCGTATAGCAATGTAAAAAAAATATCCCCTTTAAGAAAGGCCTAAAGGGGATATGTGTATAACATGTGGATAACTTTTCCTCAGGCAATCCACGGGGAAGGTTCTGAATTACGAGTTGTTTTCTTTCAGCTTTTGCTGTTCACGGTAAGCTGCCCGGATGATCTCGCTTCTGCGGGTAACAGATGGCTTTTCGAACGCCGTCCGTGCACGCAGTTCCTTCAAAACTCCCGTTTTTTCAAATTTCTTCTTAAAGCGTTTCAGGGCTTTGTCGATTGATTCGTTCTCTTTTACGTTAACAATTAACATATTTATTATTTATGGGGTGCAAATATAGCTTAAATTGGCCTATTAATCCAAAATTTATCTCAAAATTGCACGTGAGATAACGAGCTTTTGGATCTCGGACGTGCCTTCGCCGATTGTGCAAAGCTTCGAGTCACGAAAATATTTTTCCGCTGGGAAGTCTTTCGTGTATCCATAGCCCCCAAATATCTGCACCCCTTCCGTGGCGACTTCAACAGCAATCTCGGAAGCATAGAGCTTAGCCATCGCTGATTCCTTCCTCACATCGAATCCTTTATTCTTTAGATCTCCCGCTCGCAACGTAAGAAGCTTTGCGGCTTCAATTTTGGTTGCCATGTCAGCTAGCTTGAATGCGATACCCTGGAATTTCGAAATGGGTTGATTAAATTGATGTCTCTCCTTGGAGTACTGCAAGGCTGCTTCGTAGGCTCCGATTGCAATTCCCAAGCCTAATGATGCAATTGAGATGCGACCTCCCTCGAGCACCTTCATCGCCTGCACAAAGCCATCGCCCACGCTTCCGAGCATTTGAGATTTATGTATGCGACAGTCGTTGAAGATCAACTCGGCAGTTTCCGACGCCCGCATTCCCAGCTTGTTTTCCTTTTTGCCCGACGAGAATCCAGCAGTGCCTCTCTCTACAACAAATGCAGACATGCCTTTGGAGTCGCCTAACTCGCCAGTTCTGGCGATCACTACGGCCACGTGCCCGGATTTGCCATGTGTAATGAAATTCTTGGAACCATTTAACACATAGTGATCGCCGTCTGGGACGGCGGTGGAACGCATGTTAGCAGAATCCGAACCGGTGTTTGGTTCTGTAAGCCCCCAGGCACCAATCCATTCACCTGTCGCGAGTTTCGGTAAATAATGCTCTTTCTGCTCATCCGTTCCAAATAACAAGATATGATTTGTACACAACGAATTATGGGCTGCCATTGAGAGTCCTATAGATCCATCTATCTTAGAAATCTCAGTTAGGGCAGTGATGTATTCCAGGTAGCCAAAACCTGATCCATTATACTTTTCCGGAACCATGATCCCCATCAGCCCTAATTCACCCATTTTCCGAAACAGCTCGATGGGAAATATCTGCGCTTCATCCCACTCCATAATATATGGGCGCATCTCCTTCGCACCAAAGTCCTTTATCGTTTGCGCGATCATTATTTGATTATCTGTCTCTTGAAAGCTTAACATTGGGAAGATTTGAATTGGCAAAATTAACATTATAAGAACTAACAAACGAATGTTAGCATGACGAAAATCTTTTTGAGTCGCATTTTTGGTCAGTTTGAGGATACAAGAAAAATTATAATTTGGCGCTTCAATAAAAATTTAGCTTCATGAAAATAGCGGTTATCGGTACTGGGTACGTTGGGTTAGTCACGGGAACTTGTTTCGCGGAAACTGGAAATACTGTCACCTGTGTGGACATTGATAAAGAAAAGATTAAAAAACTTCAGCAGGGTATCATTACAATTTATGAACCAGGACTGGAGCAACTTTTTGAACGCAATGTCAAACAACATAGACTTTTTTTTACAACAAACCTTGAAGAAGGTATTAAAGATGCCAAGATAATTTTCCTGGCCTTGCCTACACCTCCGGGCGAAGATGGCTCAGCTGATCTAAAATATATTCTGAAAGTAGCCGAAGATCTTGGGCCCTTACTGAAAGAGTATACGGTTTTAGTTGACAAGAGTACCGTTCCCGTCGGGACGACTGAAAAAGTCAGGGCAAAAATCGCCGCGAAAGCTACCGTTGATTTTGACGTTGTGTCCAACCCGGAATTTTTAAGGGAAGGGGTGGCAGTAGAAGATTTTATGAAGCCTGACCGGGTTGTGATCGGTACAAATTCTCCAGAGGCCCGCAAAGTGATGGAATCCCTCTACGCGCCCTTTGTTCGTCAGGGCAACCCGATAATTTTTATGGATGATAGATCGGCTGAACTTACGAAGTATGCAGCCAATTCCTTTCTAGCAACAAAGATTACCTTCATGAATGAGATCGCCAATCTGTGCGAATTGCTGGGTGCAGATGTTGATTCCGTGAGGAAAGGGGTTGGAACCGACAGTCGAATAGGGAAAAGGTTTTTGTTTCCAGGAATCGGCTACGGCGGAAGTTGCTTCCCTAAGGACGTACAAGCGCTTGCCAAGTCTTCACAAGATGCCAAGTATGATTTCAAGATCCTTAATGCGGTCATGGATGTCAATAACACTCAAAAGACAAGGCTTATCCCAAGAATCAAGCGATATTTCAATGGCAATCTAAGAGGTAAGACAATTGCGATCTGGGGATTGGCATTCAAACCACACACCGATGATATCCGTGAGGCACCTGCGCTATATAACATCGAGGTACTATTAAATGAAGGTGCCGTTCTTAAGGTCCACGATCCTGAAGGGATGGAAAATGTGAGACGGGTTATTGGAGATAAAGTGCAGTATTGTGAAACACCATATGATGCCGCGCAAGATGCCGATGCAATTTTCATTGCTACAGAATGGCCGGAGTTCCGCACCCCTGACTTTGACCGGCTTTCGGGAATTATGAAGAATAAGGTGATTTTTGATGGAAGAAACTTGTACGACTTAACGATCATGAAGGAAATGGGATACTCGTATTACAGCATCGGAAGGGAGGTCATCAATGGCTAAGAAACGCGTGCTCATCACGGGGGGCGCAGGCTTCCTTGGATCTCATCTTTGCGATCGATTTATCAGCGAAGGTTTTCACGTTATTGCGATGGATAATCTTATAACAGGAGATCTTCGTAACATCGAACATTTGTTCAAGGACCCGAATTTTGAATTCTATCATCAGGATGTATCAACTTACGTCCATATACCTGGTGAACTGCATTACATACTTCACTTCGCGTCCCCTGCAAGTCCGATTGATTATCTTAAGATTCCAATTCAGACGCTGAAGGTCAGCTCCCTTGGCACTCATAACTTATTGGGGCTGGCCAGAGCAAAAAAAGCAAGGATATTGGTTGCCTCAACGTCAGAAGTTTATGGCGACCCACTTGTGCATCCCCAAGTGGAGGAATACTACGGCAACGTAAATCCAATCGGACCGCGCGGAGTGTATGACGAGGCAAAACGTTTCCAGGAAGCAATCACAATGGCTTATCATACTTATCATAAGCTAGAGACCCGTATTATAAGAATATTCAATACCTATGGTCCGAGAATGCGACTAAACGATGGGCGCGTATTGCCGGCATTTATCGGACAGGCACTGCGAGGCGAGGACCTCACTGTTTTCGGCGATGGAACACAAACACGTTCATTTTGTTATGTGGATGATGAAGTTGAAGGAATCTACAGGTTACTGATGTCTGACTACCATCTGCCTATGAACATTGGAAATCCAAACGAAATAACCATAGGTGATTTCGCTGAGGAAATTGTAAAACTCACAGGGACGAAACAAAAGGTGGTCTACAAGCCTTTGCCCCAGGACGATCCAAAGCAGCGACAACCTAATATCGAAAAAGCAAGGAAAATATTGGGATGGGAACCGAAAGTATCCAGATCGGAAGGTCTGAGAATCACATACGAATATTTCAAATCTCTGCCGCGAGAGGTACTTTATCAGCGCGATCACAAGAATTTTGAAAAATACATTCGTTAACCTGATTCCATGTCAACGCGAAAAATTCTAATCACAGGTGGTGCTGGGTTCATCGGATCGCATGTCGTACGCCTGTTTGTTAACAAATATCCAGGATACTCCATTGTCAATTTTGACAAACTGACTTATGCCGGAAATCTCGAAAACCTCCGGGATATTGAGGATAAGCCGAACTATACCTTTGAAAAAGGCGATATCCTAGACGTGGAGTTTTTATACGACACTTTCAAGAAGTATGAAATTGATTCGGTAATACACCTGGCCGCGGAGTCACATGTCGACAGGTCGCTTCATAATCCAAATGAATTTGCCGCGACTAATATAATCGGGACACTGAACCTTTTGCGTGTATCCCACACGTTATGGCACGAGAACTATGAGGGTAAACTGTTTTACCATATCTCAACCGACGAAGTGTACGGCACGGCGGAGCATGGAGAATTTTTTACTGAAAATACGCCGATCGATCCACGGTCACCCTACTCAGCTTCAAAGGCCAGCAGTGATCATTTCGTCAACGCGTTTAGCAACAGTTTTGGAACGCCAACGATTATCAGCCGGTGCTCAAATAATTATGGGCCGTTCCATTTTCCTGAGAAACTCATACCGCTTTTGATAAACAATATTCTGAATAACAAGCCGCTCCCCGTCTATGGCAAAGGTGAAAATATCCGTGACTGGCTATATGTAGAGGACCACGCCAGGGCCATCGATATGATATTTCATAAAGGGAAAAAGGGAGAGATTTATAACATCGGCGGCAACAACGAATGGAAGAATATTGATTTGGTGAATTTTCTCTGCCATCTCATGGATCAGAAGTTGGGGAGGGAAGATGGCACTTCGGCGAAGCTGATTACGTACGTGAAGGATCGAGCCGGGCATGATTTGCGATACGCAATAGACCCTTCTAAGCTAATTGGTGAGACCGGCTGGCGGCCCGAAGTCACCTTCGAAGTTGGTTTAGAAAAAACTATTGACTGGTTCTTAGCGAACCAAGACTGGCTTAGAAACGTCACCTCTGGAGCCTATCTTCAATATTATACTTCCATGTATCATGGCCGGTAGCGTATCCGGCAAATAAGGTCGCACTATGAAAGGTATTATCCTCGCGGGTGGTTCAGGAACCCGTCTTTACCCGTTAACATTGGCAGTAAGCAAACAGCTTATGCCGTTATATGATAAGCCGATGATCTATTATCCGTTGTCTGTACTCATGATGGCTGGCATCCGCGAAATCCTTATCATATCCACGCCTCACGATATGCCGATGTTCCAAAAATTGCTAGGCGACGGAAAAAATCTTGGCTGTTCATTTGAATATGCCATTCAGCCGAAGCCAGAAGGTCTGGCCCAAGCATTCATCATTGGGGAAGATTTTATAGGTAAAGAAAAAGTGGCCCTTATCCTGGGCGACAATATTTTTCACGGTTCAGGGCTGCAAAAACTGTTGTCGAATATTGATCCTGACGGTGGCGTTGTATTCGCATACCATGTCTTAGATCCCGAACGGTACGGTGTCGTTGAATTTGACGACAACAATAATGTTCTATCAATCGAAGAGAAGCCCGAGCAGCCCAAATCCAATTATGCGGTACCTGGGCTATATTTTTACGATAATGACGTTGTGTCCATAGCAAAGAATTTAAAGCCCAGCGCCCGGGGCGAACTCGAGATAACATCCGTAAATATCGAATACCTGAAGCGTGGCAAACTAAAAGTTGCGCCGATGAGCAGGGGTATCGCGTGGTTGGATACAGGAACATTCGATTCTCTTATGGATGCAGCGAATTTTGTGCAAGTGATTGAGCACCGCCAAGGTCTAAAGATTGGATGTATTGAAGAAGTTGCCTTCCGAAAGGGATTTATTTCTAAAGACCAACTCCTTACCCTGGCAAAACCGCTCGAAAAGAGCGGTTATGGGGTTTATCTCAAAAATCTGCCCAAGTACATTTAATACCTCAACAATTTCAGCTTCGTTTTTGAGGAAAACTAAAAAAGGTATACTTTTGCGAAAGTTTCTGAATAATTCTATGCAGGGGGCGGCAAGTCCCCTTTTTGTTTATGGGACTTTTAAATGGGGATTATTGAAGATTTAACGAATATAATTACGACAAAACTAACTGATTCAAGTCAGTTTCTTGTTGATGTAATTGTCAAGGGCCAAAAAGGTCCGCAAAAAGTCCTCGTCGTTATTGATAGCGATAAAGGCGTTACAATCGATGACTGCGCTAATCTGAGCAGGGAGCTTTCCAAAGCTTTTGATGAGACGCCATTATTTACCGGTAGCTATATGCTTGAAGTTTCAACACCCGGATTGGACCAGCCATTGAAGCTTAGGCGTCAATATTATAAAAATATCGGCCGTACAGTCAAAATAGTGCGGGAGCAGCAGGTAATCGAGGGTAGACTGACAAGGGTAACGGATGAAATAGTAACGATCGAGCAGGAAATTGGTAATAGCAAGCACAAGGAACTCAAAATTACCGAGATACCATTTTCGCAGATCCAGAAGACGTACGTGTTAATAAGTTTCAAATAGAATATAACCATGGATGCACATGAATTAATCCAGTCATTTGCTGAATTCGCAAAACAAAAAAACATTGACAGGCCAACAATGATCCGGATCCTGGAGGATGTTTTTAGGAACATGATAAAGAAGAAGTTTGGATCGGACGAAAAATTTGACATCATCGTAAATTCCGACAAAGGCGATCTGGAAATTTATCGCTTCAGGGAAATTGTTGATGATGACTCGGAAGACATTTGGGATTTTGATAAGATCAGCTTGTCTGAGGCGCATAAAATTGAACCGGATTTTGAAGTGGGCGAAGAGGTATCAGAACAGATTTTTATCGACGACTTTGGCAGAAGGGCAGTAACGACGGCGAGGCAGACGCTTATCCAAAAAGTGAAGGATCTGGAAAAAGATATTCTGTTCCAAAAATATAAGGATATCGTTGGCGAAATTATTTCGGGAGAGGTTTACCAGGTGTTGAGTCGTGAGGTACTTTTAACAGATGCAGAGGGCAACGAAGTGTCTATACCAAGGAATGAACAAATCCCGAAGGACCGATATCGCAAAGGTGAAAACGTGAGGGCTATTGTTCACAAAGTTGATATGGTGAATGGAAATCCTAAGATCATTCTGTCGAGAACCTCTCCTGTGTTTCTTGAGAGACTTTTCGAACAAGAAGTTCCTGAAGTTTATGATGGTTTAATTACTATTAAGAAGGTCGTGCGGGAACCAGGCGAACGGGCGAAAGTTGCTGTTGAGTCATACGATGATCGCATTGACCCGGTTGGTGCGTGTGTAGGTATGAAGGGATCCCGTATTCACGCGATTGTGAGAGAATTGCAGAATGAAAATATCGATGTGATCAATTACACGGAAAATCTGGAGTTGTACATTCAGCGGGCTCTGAGTCCTGCTAAGATAGGTTCAATCAAGATCGACAAAGACAACGGACGAGTTTCGGTTTATCTCAAACCCGACCAAGTATCACTTGCGATTGGTAAGGGAGGATTGAATATCAAATTAGCGAGCCGGTTGGTTGGATACGAAATCGATGTATTCCGCGAACTGGCTGAAGGTCAAGCCGAGGAAGATGTCGACCTGAATGAATTTTCTGATGAGATTGAAGGTTGGGTTATTGATGAACTTAATCGAATTGGGCTTGATACTGCCAAAAGCGTATTGGCGCTCTCAAAAGAGGAGTTGGTTCGGAGAACAGACCTCGAGGAAGAGACCATTGAAGGGGTTTTGGGGATTTTAAGGAAGGAATTTGAATAAAACTTGAAGTGCGGAGACTGTCAAATCGCGTGTATAATGCGTGATATTTTGTATCAGTCGTGATTTGGGTTTTATTGTTTTTAAAAAACAGGCATATTTGAGTATGGCGGAAGAAAAATTGATCAGGTTGAGTCAGGCTGCGAGGAAGCTCAATGTGGGCCACAATACCATTTTAGACTTTTTAATGAAAAAAGGGTTTGAAGTGGAAAACAACCCTAATGCTAAGCTTACGCCAGAACAAATAGCACTTTTGTCGAAAGAATTTGCTTCCTCAGCAACTGAAAAGTTAGAAGCCTCCGGACTATCAATTGGAGTTAAGCACGTCGAGACGCACGTTGACACGGAAAAAGAGGCGCTAAAGAAGAGGATTGACGATGAGGAAAGCAGCATTATGATAAAAAACCTCGGGTCCAAAGATCTCAAGGTAAAAGAAGAAAGCAAGTTTGAAAAGGTTGAACGTGAAAAACCCAAGTTGGAAGGTATTAAAGTCTTGGGTAAAATTGAGCTCGAGAAAAAACCTGCTTCAAGAGAGGAAACCGAAATAAAACCGGAAAAAAAGCCGGTCGAGATTGTTTCCGAGGTTTCTAAAAAGGAAGAACCGAAAAAAGAAGATGTTCGTCAGGAAAGCGCCGTCACTGAGCAGGCTGCTGCGTTGGAAAAACATCCGGAGCAGGAATTGATTAAGGGGCGGGCGGACAAACTTCAAGGCTTGAAAGTAGTTGACAGAATTCAACTTCCCGTTGAAAAAGAAAAAAAGAAGGACGCACCAGTTGCGTCTTCGGATACTCAAAAAGATAGTAAAGCAAAACGCCCGCGGAAACGCATTTCGTCGTTTGAAAATCAGCAGGGTCAACAGTCACAACAGCAGGGTGGACCCAATAAGGGCCCAAGGCCACAGCAGCAACCTCAGCGACGGGCGCCACAATCGCCCAGGATTCAGAAGGCGGAACCTACGGAAAAAGAAATTCAGGATCAGATAAGAGCCACATTGGCCAAGCTAAGCGGGGGCAGCAAAAAGGGCACGGGCGCGAAGTATAGAAGAGAAAAGAGACAAGCCAATGTTGACGCTCAGGAGCAGCAGCTAATCCAGGACCAGGAAGCGTCAAAGACCTTGAAGGTTACAGAATTCATTTCCGCCAATGACCTGGCTTCCATGATGAACGTTTCAGTAAACGATGTGATCTCCACTTGTCTGAGCCTTGGAATGTTTGTCTCGATAAATCAACGTCTGGATGCTGAAGCAATCACAGTGATAGCGGATGAGTTTGGCTACGCCGTCCAATTTACCTCTGCCGAAGAGGAGCTGGATATGGAAGAGGACAGTGATGACGAGGAAGACTTGCTGCCGCGTGCTCCTATCGTTACCATCATGGGTCACGTTGATCATGGCAAAACGTCGCTTCTCGATTACATTAGAAATACCAAGGTTACAGCATCTGAAGCAGGGGGAATTACGCAGCACGTCGGAGCGTATGATGTAATGACGAAGAGCGGCCATAAAATAGCGTTCTTAGATACCCCTGGGCACGAAGCTTTTACGGCGATGCGTGCTCGCGGAGCTAAACTGACTGATATTGCAATTATCGTTGTTGCCGCCGATGACGATGTAATGCCACAAACAAAAGAAGCCATCAACCACGCGCAGGTGGCAGGCGTACCGTTGGTTATTGCTATCAACAAAATTGACAAGCCATCTGCAAATCCTGAAAAGGTGCGCGAGTCACTGTCGAAGATCAATATCCTAGTGGAAGAATGGGGCGGGAAATACCAGAGTCAAGAAATCTCGGCAAAGACAGGCCAGGGCATCGACAACTTGCTTGAAAAGGTTTTGTTGGAAGCAGAACTATTAAATCTCAGAGCAAACCCACATCGCAATGCAACGGGATCTGTCATTGAGGCATCCCTGGACAAGGGCCGTGGCTATGTATCAACGATTATGGTGCAGACTGGCACATTGCGAATCGGAGACATTTTGTTAGCTGGCGCGAACTATGGACGGGTTAAGGCCATGTTTGACGATACTGGAAAGAGGATAAACGAGGCTGGACCGTCTACCCCGGTCGTTGTATTGGGACTCGATGGAGCTCCGCAGGCGGGTGAGAAGGTAATGGTTGTTGAAACCGATCGCGAAGCACGCGAGATAGCAACGAAACGTGGACAGATTTTACGCGAGCAAAGCATACGAACGAAGAAGCACATCACACTCGATGAAATCGGCAGACGACTCGCGATTGGTAACTTTAAGCAGCTTAACGTTATTGTAAAGGGTGATGTGGACGGTTCAGTAGAAGCATTGACTGACTCGCTCCTTAAGTTGTCGACACAGGAAATTCAAGTAGCGATAATCCATAAAGGAGTTGGCCAGATATCAGAATCTGATGTACTGTTGGCATCTGCTTCTGACGCGATTATCCTGGGATTCCAGGTAAGGCCATCCGGGCCCGCCAGGCGTGTTGCTGAAAACGAGGAAATTGAAATTCGTCTGTATTCGATTATCTATGATGCCATCAACGATGTAAAGGCGGCTATGGAGGGCATGTTGGCGCCTGAGACTGAAGAGGTGATTGTTGGAAATGCGGAGGTCCGGGAAGTGTTCAGGATCTCGAAGATCGGAACAATCGCAGGTTGTATGGTGACTGATGGATCGATTAAGCGCGGTAATCCGATCCGACTGATCCGCGATGGAATTGTAATTTATGCCGGTAAGCTTGGCTCGTTGAAGCGCCATAAGGACGATGCAAGTGAGGTGAAGACCGGATTTGACTGCGGCATAGGTATCGACGGATTCAACGACATCAAGGTCGGAGATGTAATTGAAAGTTACGAACAGCGCGAAGTGAAACGGACGCTGTAGTTACTTATCGGACAGTTACGGTATATTGTGTAGCCTCACCGTGATAACTCCTGCTTAATAAGCATAAAACTTTAGAAAAATAAAGCCCCGCCTAATGGCAGGGCTTTTCTCTGTGCAAGCAGAGAGTTGTTAACTTCCAAAGTCGACGGTTGGCGCCTGCTCGGCCCCTTCCGCAGCCTCAAAATATCCTTTGTGCTCAAAGCCGGAAATCTTGGCGACGATGACACCGGGGAAAGTCCTCACTGCGGAGTTATAAACGTTTACTACATCATTAAATCGTTTTCTTTCGACGGCAATCCTGTTTTCAGTGCCTTCAAGCTGGGACTGCAAGTCCAGAAAGTTTTGGTTGGCCTTAAGATCCGGATATCTCTCCACCACAACCAGAAGACGTGACAATGCAGACGTCACCCCCTGTTGGGCTTGTTGAAATTGTGCAAGACTCTCAGGCGTCAGGTTTGACGGATCAATTTTTACAGAGGTCGCATTAGATCTGGCTTCGATGACCTTGGTCAAAGTCTCTTGTTCAAACTCGGCGTATCCCTTAACGGTATTCACAAGGTTTGGAATCAAGTCCATTCTTCGTTGATACTGACTTTCTACTGTACCCCATTGGCTGTTTACAGCTTCTTCCTTGTTCACCAAACCATTATAAGAACTGAAAATCCAAAGCACAAGTACTACAAGTGCTCCAATTCCGATCCATTTTCCCATAGTATGATTTTTTAGATAGTTTCAACAATTTAGATACAGGATTTAGTTCCGCTAAGCTACACGGTTCTTTGCAATATACCTGTTTATATCCGTTTCTCTTTAGACTCCCTCCATCATTCGTTCGGCGCTATCCGCAATCCTGAGCTGTTCGACAAAATTATCCAGATCGCCATTCATAATCGACGGCAAGTTGTGTTGAGTATAACCAATACGGTGGTCGGTTACCCGGCTTTGGGGATAATTATATGTTCTAATTTTTTCTGACCTGTCCCCGGTCCGGACAATAGATTTCCGGGTCGCTCCTATTTCAGATTGTTGCTTTTCAAGTTCTATCTCGTACAGTTTCGTTTTTAACATCTGCAAAGCACGTTCGCGGTTTGCATGCTGGGAACGTTCGACCTGACAGGTAATCACAATACCCGTGGGCTTATGCGTAAGCTGAACCTTGGTTTCGACTTTGTTTACATTCTGGCCACCTGCCCCACTAGACCTGGCAGTCTGATACTCCAGATCAGCTGGATTAATGTCAATGGCTACATCCTCTACCTCGGGCATAACAACAACCGAGGCAGCAGAGGTATGTACTCTTCCCATTTGCTCTGTCGCGGGAACGCGCTGCACGCGATGGACACCCGATTCAAATTTCAGCATGCCATAAGCACCTTCCCCACTAACGCTGCATATAACTTCCTTATAGCCTCCGGCAGTACCTTCTGTAACATCCAGCACAGACATTTTCAACCCTCTTCGTTCGCAGAATCGTTGATACATCCGCCAAAGGTCGCCCGCAAAAATAGCAGCCTCGTCTCCGCCGGTTCCCGCCCGGATTTCAAGCATCACATTCTTATCATCATTGGGATCCTTTGGAATCAAAAGTTCCTTCAATTCGAATTCGAACTTTTCGACCTTGGGTTCAAGTTCATCAATTTCCGTCTTTGCCATCTCCCGCATCTCCTCATCTTTTTCCTTTTGAAGGACGTCTTTTGCTTGCTGGAGATGATTCTTTGTATCATTGAACTGATTGTATTTTGTAACGATCTTTTCGAGGTCCTTATATTCCTTATTAAGCTGTGAGAATTTTTTTATATCCTTAACCGTCTCCGGCTGCATCAGCAGTTGGCCCACTTCCTCGAATCGAAGCTTAAGTTCTTCCAGTTTTTCTATCATAATCAAAAATGACCAACAAAGTTAACAAAAAGTCCACGTCCCTGGTATTTGCCGTTCTACAAACACCCGGCTTGGAATTGTAGAGTCAGCCAATGAACTTTGAAACATGAACAAACCAGGTTTTTTATTCTTGACCTTGTTAACGCTCGGATGTGGTGGATCGCTGTCTGATGAGCAACGCAAAAAACTAAATGAAGGAATGATTGAGCAAAAAATTGTAAAACTCAGCGATTCTGAAATTGTTAGTGCCTCCCTTGAGCGTGGGAGGATCATATACGAGGCAATGACCGATGAAAAATTCCGATCTTCGGCAATCGACTCTATAGCAAGGCAATACCATGTGACAATCAAACTGATTACACCTGGGGATGACGATGCGCTGGAAGTGGAAAATCAACTTATCGAGGCTTACGTCGTTGCTGCAGAAACCGGCTCTGTGCCAGATAACATTCAAAAGATAGGTGTTGCAGAAGGCCGTCAAGAATACGATTCGCTGCTCTATACCCGGCCGAAAGTGAAGCCCTTACCCGATGGTGCAGTAAAAGTTGAGGGTATATGGAATATTTACCTGGCCAAAAAGGACGTGATCCTGTCCGTTAATTCGAAGTGAAATTCAGTTCTTGTATCGCCAGCAGTCCACCAGGTGATCATTCACGAGCCCGCACGCCTGCATGTGAGCATAAATAACGGTGCTTCCAACGAACTTGAAGCCCCGTTTGATTAAATCCTTACTCAGGGCATCGGATTCCTTTGAAGTAGCTGGAATTTCACTAATACTCTTCCATTTGTTTATGATCGGTTTATGGTTCACGAATGACCAAATGTATTTGTCGAAACTTCCAAATTCTTTTTGCACCTCGATAAATCTTTTGGCGTTATTAACAGCTGAATTTACTTTGAGTTTATTACGAATGATACTTGGGTCTTGAAGGATTTTTTCAACGCGGGCAGCCGTGAACCTGCTTACCTTGACAGGGTCAAAATTTGCAAACGCCTTTCGGTAGCCCTCCCGTTTCTTCAAGACTGTTGACCAGCTCAAGCCCGCCTGGGCACCTTCCAATATTAAAAATTCAAAATGGGTCTGGTCCTTATGCACCGGGACGCCCCATTCTTTGTCGTGGTATTCAATGTACTGATCAGAATTCAGGCACCACGGACATCTACTTTTTTCTTTCGCAGCCATAATGAATCTCTTTTTTTAACTCCAGCCCTCACTTAGCATTTGTGACAGAAGATAAGGCATACAAACCAGTTCCCGTTTACATATTGTTGAAATCCCTTCAGCAGATTTGTGTTGAAAAGATACTACGCGTGGTTGGGACTGACAATTTTTTTAAGACGAATTAATACGACCTCGATTGCCAGGGCCAAAAGACAATTAAAATGGTGTTGGAGCGCGCATATACCATTAGATTTATCTTAAATGTAAGCCGATTTTCTTCGCACGAGTTAAAAATATTTGCTTTTCTTTTGAATCTGGAATTTCGTGCTGGGTCGATGGGGAGATGTTGACCGGCGTGCCAATCGTTTGCCTGGCCACGATAACGCTAATAATCTTGATAGTGAAATATCATAAATTTTTTTTCAATACTTTCACTGTATGTTTCACACCTAACCCACAAGTCTATGGCAAATGATTTTAAAGCAAATGTTGGAGGCAAAGTTTCTAAAAAGGAAGCTATGGAATGGATTGAAAAGTACGACAGGGAAATGCGTAAGGACAAATCAAAGGACACGAAATCGGTTTTCTACGGACGAGACATTTTGCTGCGTATTTTAAGTGAAGAGGGCAGTGCCGGCATTACCTTTTTTCTTGGTTTAAAATATAATGAGGCGGTAAAGAAAGAGACAGTTCACCTTGTGCTAATACCTACCCGGGAAGATGGAACGTTCATTTGGCCAGAAGATGGTTTAGCTAGGGGAGGAGATAGTGGTGCTGCGTTTGATGTCGGACTCCCCTGTCCACCTTATTGTTAAGATTACAGCAGGACGATGACACTCGATCACGTCTTTTATTTAGCCGCTATACAGACTGTCCTGTCAGCACTCATTACCATTCTCTCCTGGATTGGATTCAAGTCGAGGAGCTTAACCGTCAGGCTAGTGGGTCTAATGTTCCTGGTGGGTTGTTTGGCCAACGTGTTCACTTACGTTTTAATCCGATCGGCCACGCTTCGAAGTTATCAAAATGCAACGGGAGAAGTGTATCTCATAATAAGCATGATCTGCTTGTTGTACATCTATTTTGTCATATTGTTTGGGAAAAAAGAGTGGTTTATCCTAATAACCGGCATTTTACTTGTTTTTTCATTGATCAATTTTTTTTTCAT
This sequence comes from Chryseolinea sp., assembly GCA_025923195.1. Classification (GTDB taxonomy): domain Bacteria; phylum Bacteroidota; class Bacteroidia; order Cytophagales; family Cyclobacteriaceae; genus Chryseolinea. The sequence goes on along the minus strand of JAICGJ010000010.1, from coordinate 10,975 downwards.
TCAAAAGCTGGCTTTCAATTCATATACAGTCGTGTTCCAGTCTGTAGTCGTAATTTCATGTTGCCTATTTTATTTCCACATGTTACTTCGCGACCTGCCTTCGATTTACGTACATCAACTTCCGATGTTTTGGTTTAATTCTGCATTCTTGATTTATTTCGCTGGAAACTTCTTCTTATTCTGTTTTCAATCCTACCTGGTAAACGTTTTAAAAAATAGCCTGATTGTTTATTGGAGTTTCCATAATATCTTAAGTATCATCGAGCACTTTGTAGTTATGGTGGGATTGATTTATGATTTCCGGGTGATACGAACAACATCCGGGGAACATCGGAAACTTAAGGTTACCCCCAAAAGAATTATGTAGGAGCTCAGATAGATGGATTTCATTTTTTAATTTTCGGGATGGAAGATGGGGTTTCTCAATTCACGCTTATCTTTTCGCTGGCGACTGTCGCTATGTTGGTGCTTGCGGGTTCCATTATTTTATTTGTCGTGTATTATCAAAAAAAAATGATTCAGGAGCAATTGAAGCGGCAGCAACTGGAATTGGACTTTCAGCAGAAAATGATGGAGGCAACCCTTGAATCAGAAGAGAATGAGCGAAGGAGGTTGGCGGGAGATCTTCACGACAGCGTTGGAGGTATGCTGTCAACGATTCGGGTTGGACTGACAACAATCGCCAGGCAACTCCCCGATCCTCAACTGATCGAACAGTCGAAGCAAATGCTTGATGATACATTAACATCCGTAAGACGAATTAGTCTGGACTTAATGCCTTCAACGCTGGAGAAATTTGGACTAATGCCGGCACTAAAGGAAATTTGTGAACGATTTCAAAGTGCCTCGCTGATCACTGTCAATTTTCGGGAACCGCGTGAAATTCCAACGATGTCAACGGGTAGAGAATTAAAGATCTTCCGCATAGTCCAGGAGTTGATAAACAATGCCATCAAACATGCTCAGGCGACCGAGATAAATGTCACGGTCTCGGGAGGCGATTATCTCAAAATAACTGTTGAGGACAATGGCAAAGGTTTCAACCCTACTTTAAGTCACTCATCCGGATCGTCAGGACTGGGCCTCTACAATATGGAGAATAGAGCGCGGTTACTAAATGCCAAATTGGAATTTGACACTCAGAGTGAACAAGGAAGCAGTATAAAATTGATCGTTCCCTATGAAGCAACTGAAAGTTTACATCGCTGACGACCATACCCTTTTTCGAAAAGCAATGGTGAACCTGATGCGCAGTTTCGAACGGATCCTTGAGGTTAAGGACGCAGAGAACGGCAAAGAACTGTTAGCGCTTATCAAATATGAGATCCCTGACGTGGTCGTTGTCGATTTACAAATGCCAGTGATGGATGGAGCTGAAGCCAGCACTCAGATACTGCAAAAATACCCCGCCGTAAAAATAATTATCCTTACAATGCACGATAGCAACAAGTTTATTCTTCACATGATGGACATGGGCGTGCATGCATTTCTTCTAAAGAACACCGAACCTGACGAATTAGAACAGGCTATTTATGCCGTCGCCGACAAGGATTTTTATCACAATGAATTGGTAGCCTCCGTATTGCGCAAGAATGTTATTGAGCGCAAGACCGGGCAGCGGCCGTCCTTCCAGTCAGCAGAACTCACTGACCGCGAACGAGAGATCTTATTGCTTATTTGCCAGGAACTCACTATGAAGGAAATCGGCCAGCGCTTGTTCCTGAGTGAAAACACCGTTCGTAATCACCGTGTGAACATCATGGAAAAAGTCGGTGTCAACAATATTGTTGGCCTGGTAAAGTTTGCATATGAAACTGGTATTGTGGTTTAATTCAGAAAACCGCGAGTAGTATAATTGTACTATTTTTTTGCTTCAAAAACTCATTCATAATTCCTAACGACCGTTGTCCATACCGTTGAATTTTAATTGTGTGCGCATATCTACATTTTTTTCCACTTCGAAAGACTTCCTTGAAAAACAGCACTTAAGAAAAATGTCAAAATGTTCAGCGATATTATGTACAGTTATTAGGGCATTCTTGTCGATAACTAGGGAATGAAAATTCTTGTGATTCACAGGCAGAAAATACCGTTGGTGTTACTACGTCGGTGCTTAGCAAAAGAAAATTCCGTTGTGCTTCAAAATAAATCTGGTTTGGATGGGCTCCTTACCTCTCGATCGAACATTTCGATTATTTTGCGGCACCGACCTGCCTGTGGTCACAGGTTTTTGACTCAAGAAGAATAACGTTAAGCTCCGCACGTTAAGCATTGCATAGATAGTCTTACAATGAATAGTTGGCAATTACTCTGAATAACCGTACCCCCGGGCCTCCGGCCCGGGAACGGTCTGGCTCAATCCTCCTTTCGCGTCGTCAGCTCCGAAAACATGCTATTGAAGATTGATAGTATCAGACTGAACGCTAGCGCCCACCAAAACCCATCAACATTAAATCCTGGCACAAGAGACTCAACTAACAGAATGATCAATGCGTTAATGACAAGAAGGAAAAGGCCAAGCGTTACAATTGTGATCGGAATGGTTAGAATTACCAATATTGGCTTGACAATGATGTTTGCCAATGATATAAGTAGGGCCGCAAGCAGTGCATACCCATAGTGTTCCACATGCACGCCCGGTAGGAGGTAAGCAGTTAGCATTACAGCCAGTCCCGAAAGGAGAAATCGTATCAACCCATTCATTCTTTGATCATTTAAATATTTGCTTGAATTTCCTCTTTTAACTGAACAAGTCAAATTTTAAATTACACCCATGTATGCGATTGTTGACATCGAGACAACGGGAGGATATGCCGAGAAACATCGCATCACAGAGGTTGCTATTTATCTGCACGATGGCATCAGAGTGACGGACTCATTTCGCACCCTCATCAATCCGGAAAGAAACATACCTTATTATATCACGGGCCTTACAGGCATCACTACAGATATGGTCATGAGTGCACCCTCATTCAAAGAGGTGGCTGACGATATTTTTAAACGATTGGAAGGCAAAGTATTTGTCGCCCATAATGCACACTTTGATTATTCATTCCTAAAAAAGGAATTTGAAGAGGTGGGAATCAATTGGCAATCTAAGAAGCTTTGCACGGTAAGGTTGAGCCGCAAGATAATACCGGGTCTTCGATCTTACAGTCTAGGAAGTCTTTCCGAGAGTCTGGGAATTGAAATTGTAAATCGACATCGCGCTGGGGGCGATGCCGAAGCCACTGCGAAAATATTTGATCAATTATTACGGCGGGATCACGACCGCTATATACTCAAAGTACTAAAACGAAACTCTGGCGAAACCATACTTCCTCCTAATCTGCCGAAGGAAGAATTTGACCGACTCCCCTTCCTTGCCGGCGTGTATTATTTCCATAATGCTCATGGACACGTCATTTACGTTGGTAAAGCAATTAATATCAAGAAGAGAATCACTGGTCATTTTTCAGGTGATGGGCGCGAATGGAGCCGTTCTAAAATCAGAAATGAAATTCATCATATCAGCTACGAACTAACTGGCAACGAGTTAATAGCACTCATCCTTGAATCGCAGGAGATTCGCAGACTCTGGCCAAAGTATAATCTGGCACAAAAATTCAGGTTAGAGGAATGGGGAATTTTCGATTATGAGGACCGCAATGGATATCGTAGGTTTTCAGTCAACCTGGTGTCTCGTGGCTCGCGCCCGTTGAAGAAGTTTAACTCCAAAGGCAATGCATGGAATTTCCTCTGGGAAAAAGTCCGGACTTTTGATCTTTGCCCGAAACTTAGCGGACTGCAATTAGCAAAGGGCCTTTGCTTTGAATATCAAACGGGAAAGTGTCATGGCGCTTGCACTGGCGCGGAACCCGCTGCGGCTTATAATGCGCGCGTTGAGAAAGCTATTGAATCATTCAAAGTACCTGGTGGATCCGTTGCTATCATCGGAAAAGGCAGGAACATCGAAGAGCAATCGTTGGTGCTTGTGGAACGAGGCAATTATGTGGGTTATGGCTTTTTCGACCGGCAAAGTTCAATCTCTGATTTCGAGTCAGCAAAATTCCTCGTCAAGAGAAGCCCGGAAACGCCGACGGTTCAGAGTTTGATAAATGGGTACGTTACAAATCCCCGGGGGGCGGAAATAGTGGTGTTCGATTCTGAAACGGATCACCAGGTTTAGGTGATGCGGGGTCACTTGTTTTTCATTCTGCCTTCAATTCCAGGATACAAAGATGGTACAGCGTCGCTTGTAAATATTTCTTTGCTGCCAACGTTCATCATCGACAATACTCCGGCCCACCCGGCTCCTGTATCCATCATCCATATCTCACCTGATTGAATAGGGTGTCGAAATGGAATAGGCGTGTGGCCTATATAGACTTCGTCAAAGTTCGTCAGCTTCCTCGTTGCGCCATTCACGTAATAATTCCAGGCTTTTTGCACCAGGGTTCTATCCCATGCCAGGGTCATGATGTCCTGTGTATCTAACGGTCGGTGTAGATCAATCCCTGCATGAACGAACAATTTATTGTCGACGATAAAATAAGGCAAAGCTTTTTTCAAAAACTCCACGTGGGTTGGAGGAACGCCCTTCGAATAAGACGAGACTGTTGCTGACCCTCCTTGAGAAAGCCAAATACTTTCGGCAATTCCCTTGGTCATCCAATCCAGCAACCACATATCGTGATTACCCAGAATATAAGTTAGATTGTTAATTTTTAAGAGCGCATCGATGCATAATCGTGTGTCCGGCCATCCATCACAAACATCCCCCAGGCATATAAGGTGATCTGTCGTGCGGTCAAAATGCGACCTCTCTAAACATTGTTGCAGGGCCTTGTAAGCGCCATGGATGTCACCGATGACATAAGTTTGGGGCATAACCATTTACCTAAGCCTATTGTTTTCCAACAAAATTTCCATCTTAATTGGTAATAATTACGTTATTTTATCGGTTTAAAACCTGAAATAGATTGATGGAAGCTATAGCCGTTGAAAAGCACCAGGAGCATAAGGAGAAGGTAAGGCAAGTATATCTTGAGGTAGCGAAGGTAGTGGTAGGACAAGAATATATGGTAAATCGCCTGATGATAGGGTTGTTTACCAATGGGCATGTGCTGCTCGAGGGAGTTCCGGGGCTTGCAAAAACTCTAACCGTAAGTACGCTGGCACAAGTATTACACCTTGAATTTCAGCGGATACAATTTACGCCTGACCTCCTTCCATCCGACCTGGTTGGCACTATGATTTACAACCAGCGGGAGGGAAAATTCGAGGTGAAGAAAGGACCTATCTTTGCGAACATTATTCTGGCGGACGAGATCAACCGATCACCAGCAAAGGTCCAGTCGGCGTTATTGGAGGCCATGCAGGAAAAACAAGTCACGATTGGTGAAACGACGTTTACATTGGATCGTCCTTTCCTGGTCATGGCCACACAGAATCCAGTAGATCAGGAGGGAACATATCCTCTTCCGGAAGCACAAGTTGATCGTTTCATGATGAAGGTCTTTGTAGATTATCCCACTAAGAATCAGGAGATGGAAATCATGCGAAGAATTTCCAATATGAAGTTTGATTATAATGTAACCACGGTCTTAAGCAAGGAAGATATTTTTGCCATTCGCGACCAGGTCAACAAAGTAACAATTTCAGAATCCCTGGAGCGATACATTATTGAACTGGTCTATGCAACGCGCAAACCGCTTGAATACAAGTTAAATGATCAGGCTCAATACATTCAATTCGGCGCTTCACCTCGCGCGAGCATAAATCTAAATCTCGCGGCAAAAGCGATGGCTTACATGGAGGGGCGCGACTATGTTTTACCAGAGGATATAAAGGAAGTGGCGCTGGATGTAATGAATCATCGGATTATACTTAACTACGAAGCGGAAGCTGATAATGTGCGAACTCCGGATATCATTAAGGCGATCTTAAATAAAGTGCCCATCAACAAATAATTTCCTATTAGGTAAGCCTTTCCCATCGACTCATGCAGTGAGCGCGTAACAATTTCTTAACATTACTTATCGACTTTCGACGTTTGCCGGCGCTCTAAGGCTTTGTGATCCCAAAAGCATTAACATACAGGTAAAGCGGTCTTCATGTTGCTAACAATTTCGTAAACTCCCCATTGACTTGGTTTAACATTAGATGCCCACCTTTGAGCAAATCAAAAAACTAAACTATAAGTCATGAAAAAATTCCTATCCATGCTAGCCATTGCCGCCATGGTAACGTCATTTGTTGCATGCGATGATGATGATGATGCAACACCTGATGCTCCATCGATCACTGCCCCAACCGTTACAAATGTTCAAGTTGGGACTGCGGCTGATGTTACATTTGCTGTATCGGTGCCAGGTGGTTATAAAGCAATGACTGTTGCTGCTACCGGTGGAACCGCCGCAAAAAAATCTGAACCTGCCGCTGGTGCAACATCGGGTAATGCGGTAGTAACCTTTACAGCCGACGCTACAGCTGGAGCGGGAACAGTGACAATAACAATTACAGACAATAATGATAAAGCAACAACTCAGACCGGAGCTGTAAATAAGACAGCTGAACCAGTTGAAGAAACTGAAATTGAAGTAAGTGCAAACATAACCGCAAATGCAACTTGGGAAACCGGGAAAGTTTATATTTTGACCACTAGAGTAGCTGTTGTAGATGGCGTTACACTTACTATCGAGCCCGGTGTAGTGGTGAAGGGTGAAGCAGGCACGGGAGCAAATGCCACTGCACTTCTAATCGCAAGAGGTGGAAAATTGATGGCGGAGGGTACTGCAGATTCGCCGATTATTTTTACATCGGTAGCAGATGAAATTATGCCGGGCGATATAGTTAGTCCTAACTTAGACCCTGAGTTGAACGGTCTTTGGGGCGGGCTTCTGGTACTGGGAAAGGCACCTATTTCTGCCGATGCTGAGGCGGTTCAGATTGAGGGCATTCCGCCATCAGATCAAAATGGGTTGTATGGAGGTATTGATGCTGCAGATAACTCAGGTGTACTCAAGTATATTTCAATCCGTCACGGCGGTGCCAACATCGGGGAGGGAAATGAGATCAATGGTTTAACACTGGGTGGTGTTGGTAGCGCAACCGTTATCGAGAATATCGAAATAATTGCAAACCAGGACGACGGTATTGAATGGTTTGGTGGGACGGTCAACGTAACTAACGCAATTGTTTGGAATACGGGCGATGATGCCATTGATACAGATCAATCTTGGGCTGGAACTCTGGATAACTTTGTGGTTATCAACCCGGGCGATGAGGCTTTTGAACTCGATGGACCCGAAGGCGTACTTGAGGCAGGCCACACCCTAATCAATGGATGGGTGAACGCTGGAGCGGCAGAAGGATTAGTAGACTTAGACGACAATTCTATTACTGATATGGAGAATATTTATTTCTTCAATCTGACGGCAGGTCAAGATCTGGATCTCAACCCCGCCAATTGTTCTTTCACAAATCTGCAAGCGACAATACCAAGTGGTTCCCTTTCAGACTTTTTCAAAGGAGGGACTGATGCGTTTGTGACGTCAGTTGCCGAAGGAGCCAATACCGTAGGGGCAGACCTCTCAGTATTTGAAGGATGGACATGGTCATCCTTAGGGGGCGCACTGGAATAAAAAAATCTCACCGTTAGCCAGGAAAAAGGCCCGTATATTTTGCGGGCTTTTTTTATTGCAGCCGTCGATAACAATTATTTAACATTTAGTTAATGTACGCAATATCACTTTCACATGCCGTTAGGTGACCTTTGCGAAGACTTTATTAATACCTCAAACTATATGCGAAAAGCAACACTGTTCTCTTTCGTCTTGCTGTGTTTCTTATCACTGACTACTTATGCGCAAAATGGTACCGTTAGAGGCTCTGTAATCGACGACGCCACCGGTGAGCCGCTCATGGGAGTGACAGTTGTTGTAGAGGGAACCACTAGTGGAGCTGCGACAGATTTTGATGGCAAATTTGAGTTAACGCTCGCGTCGGGCACTTATAATCTGCAAGTTTCATTCATTTCCTATCAAAAGATATCAATCAATGGTGTTATGGTCAAGAACTCTGAAGTGACCTTGGTACATGATATTCGCATGAAGGAAGACGTGGCTCAATTGTCAGAGGTGGTTGTTACTGCAGAAGCATTGAAGACAACAGAAGAGGCGCTGCTTACGGTAAAGCGAAAATCTGCTAATTTATTGGACGGAATAACCGCGGCAAGTTTTCGAAAAATTGGTGACTCTGATGCCGCGTCTGCAGCAAAGAGAATCACAGGAGTATCAATTGAAGGCGGTAAATACTTGTTCGTTCGCGGACTCGGAGATCGGTATACAAAATCTATTCTTAACGGTGTGGATATACCTGGACTTGACCCCGACAGAAACACCCTCCAGTTAGATATTTTTCCAACCAATATCATTGACAATATCTTGGTGATGAAATCCTTTACTGCAGACTTACCCTCTGATTTTACCGGTGGAGTGGTTGATATTCAAACAAAAGAATTTCCAGACGAAAAGTTAGCCAACATATCCATAGGGTTTGGCTACAATCCCAGCATGCACTTTAATAAAAACTATTTAACGTACGAAGGTGGAGACACTGATTTCTTGGGGTTTGACGACGGAAGCCGGGATATCCCAACTGGGAGAAGTACAGACATTCCGTTATTTAGTGAGGTTGTTGGCGACCCGACAAGCGAGGAAGGTTTGAAATTCCGGAGCATACTGGAAAGTTTTAATCCGACGATGGCGGCTATGAAGGAAAGAAGTCTGATGGACTTCAATATCGGCGCATCGTTAGGGAACCAGATAGTTTGGAAGAAAAACACTTGGGGGTATAATTTCTCCATTTCCTATAAGAACAATACGGAATATTACGAAGATGCCGAGTATGGCAATTATGGCTTGCTTGCAGATCCAACAGTTAATGAAATGGAGCCACGCGAATTTCAAAAAGGAAATTTTGGAGTCAACAATGTATTATTAGGTGGATTGGCCGGCGTTGCACTTAAGAGGGAAAGATCAAAATACCGATTGGATTTTCTTCACTTGCAAAACGGAGAATCGAAGGCGGGAATATTTGATTTTCAGAACACCCAGCAAGGAGCAATCTTTACTGGCTTTCAACATAATCTCGAGTACAGCGAGCGTGGTCTCACAAACATTTTACTGAACGGAGAGCATTTTAATCGAAATGGAAGGTGGAAGCTCGAGTGGAAGATCTCGCCAACCAGGTCTAAAATTACGGATCCGGATGTTCGCTTCACACGTTACGAGTATGAAAACAACGGGTTAAGAATCAGTACCGAAGCGGGATTTCCACAAAGAATTTGGCGCTTCCTGGAAGAGAACAACTTGGTAGCGCAGGTGGGAGCGACCAAGGACTATAATTTCAGAGGCTCACCTGCCAACGTGAGATTCGGCGTGGGTAACACTTACAAACAAAGGGACTTCGAAATTCAAATTTTCGATCTCAATATCCGAAGGATTGAACTCACAGGTGACCCAAATGAATTGTTTCACGATGATAACTTATGGCCGGTAGAAGGCAATGCTAGCAAGGGAACTACATATGAGCCCCAATTCATTCCCTCCAATCCTAATCTATTTGATGCAACGGTCAATAATTCCAGCGCCTATGTTTCGACTGAATTTAGTCCGTTTATTAAGTTAAAAGCTATTCTTGGATTAAGGGCGGAAAAGTATGTGCAACGTTATACGGGCCAGGACCAGTTAGGAATAAATGTATTGGATGATGAGGTGGTGTTGGACATGCTGGATTTTTTCCCCTCTGTAAATTTGATTTATTCAATAAAGGAAACACAAAACCTTCGGTTTTCATATTCTAAGACAATAGCACGACCGTCTTTCAAAGAAATGTCTTATGCAGAAATATTCGATCCGTTGACTAACCGGACTTTTGTGGGAGGTCTGTTTCGCGATGCTAATGATGTCGCGGGCATAGAATATTGGGACGGTAATCTCAGAGAAACTAACATTAGCAATTTTGATGTGCGTTGGGAGATATTTCAGCAAAAAGGACAAATGTTCTCGATAAGCGGATTCTATAAGACCTTTGAGAACCCGATAGAGGTTGTTCAGTTCGCGACGCAACCAGGAGCTTTTCAACCTAGAAATGTAGGGGACGGACAAGTAATAGGTGCTGAAATTGAATTCCGGAAGAATCTGGGTTTCATTGACCGTCGTCTTGAGAATTTGTCGTTCAATGGAAATTTTACGGTAACGGATTCAAGGATAGAAATGAACCCAACAGAATTTAATTCGCGCGTAGAAAATGCCAGAGAGGGGGATACAATCGATCGCACACGTGACATGGCGGGTCAGGCGCCATACATTATTAACGCAGGTTTTTCTTATGACGGAAAAAACAACGGCCTGGATATTGGAATTTTTTATAATGTGCAAGGCGAAACGTTGCAATTCGTTGGGATCGTTGACAGACCCGATGTTTATAGCGTGCCCTTTCACAGTCTAAATTTTAGCGCCAATAAAACTTTTGGAGCGGATGAAAAAATCCGTGCAGGGTTCAAGGTATCAAATCTATTGGGCGACAAAAAGGAATCGGTTTATCAATCCTTTGGTGCACAGGATAGATTTTTTTCTACCATTGCTCCAGCAACAGAACTCAGTGTGAGTCTCGGCTATACCTTTTAGTTTGATTGTGTTGTAAATTTAGAATTTGTTGAATAATTTCAGAGAGGGCAAATTTCTTTAGTCCTATAGGAAACGTTAAAATTCAAAACGTTAACTGCTGGTAAAATTTGTGGTCGCAAAGAGCTTACTCTGAACAACCTGATCTGAGCGACCTAGATTGATTAATTAATGGACAAAATTGTATACTGGCCCAAATTATTACGACCTGCTTGAATTTTTTGCCGTCGTTTCAAAACTTTGGTTAGAGGCTTCTTGTTAAACTAGTCTTTTATCAAAGAGTTCATTAATACAGGTAGGCAGGT
>JAICGJ010000009.1 GCA_025923195.1 Chryseolinea sp. | reverse complement strand
CCTGGACAGAGTTTTCTCCCGGTAGTAGATCGTATCGTTATCGTAGTCGCCCTAACGGGGGCTCTAATTCGGCTAGGCAACTATTTTAATTCTGAAATTATCGGGCTTCCTACATCTAAACCGTGGGGAGTCGTTTTTGTAAACCGCTTTACAGACATGGTTATTGATCCAAGAGTGGATCGTGAAGGAATCGTTGAATCGGTCGTTATTAAGCGGAATGATTCTATACCCGTTACAAACTCCAGCAACGTACCGATTAATATATACCTTTTCTTCAACAAGGGAGTGTCCGCAGAAAAAGCGCGAAATTTTACAGATATCACGGCCCGTAATTTGTTGAGTAACAGCTTAACAGAATATTTTGCAGCGGACCAGCAGCATGAGACAGCCAATGGTCTGTTGCTGGATGATGGTAAGCTAGGCTCCAGGATAAGTACTTATGGAATTGCACGGCACCCAGCTCAACTTTATGAATCCATTTCGTGTGTAATACTTTTTTTGTTTTTGTTCTGGATCTGGGCCAGGGAAAAAGAAAATTTACCTGCGGGAAGATTATTAGGCATATTCTTGATATGGTGTTTTGGGCTTCGCTTTTTCTTCGAATTCATAAAGGAAAATCAGGAACCTTTCGAGGAAGGCATGTTCCTGAATATGGGACAAATTCTCAGTATTCCATTGGTCATTGCCGGGATTATTATAGTGGCCCTCTCCTATCGGAAACAGAAAATCGAAAGACCTGAGTTAAAGAAGTAGGTTAAACTTGTCGACACCTGCGGGAGTCTAGTGGAACAAGATGCGGGCGTTTATCTTAAGTGTTATAATTTTAGTTCTTGCTTGTGAGCTGCTCGCGCAACAAGGGCAAATTGGCATGCCCGGCTCGATGCCCAGTTCATCAGTTAACCTCAGGCCAGATTCAGCAGGCCGATTTATTTATATAAATCGGATCTTTATTATCGGAAATCGAATTACGCGGGACCAAATTATCCTGCGCGAGTTAACGCTCCGTCAGGGCGACGTCATCTATAGCCTCGACTTACCCGGAATCCTGGAGACAGATCAAAAGAAGCTCATCAACACCCGGTTGTTCAACACCGCCGAGATCCGGCCGCTGGAACTCCAGAAAGACCAGGTGGACCTGCTAATTGATTTGAATGAACGCTGGTATACCTTCCCCGCACCAATATTTGAGTTGTCGGACCGGAATTTCAATGAATGGTGGCAGACTTACGATCACGATTTTAAGCGTGTAAATTATGGGCTAAAATTATATCAGTTTAACATGCGCGGCAGGAATGAAACAATGCGTTTAACCGCGCAGTTTGGTTTTCAACGCCGCTTTGAATTGTCATATCGCTTTCCGTATATCGACAAGAAACAAAAGCATGGGCTTATTGTGGATGTCGATTTTACTGAAACAAAAAATCTTGCGTATCAAACCGTCGATCATAGGTTGGAGTTTCTGCAATCTGATGATATTCTTCGGACGACAAAGGGGGGTGGTATTACTTATACATTTAGAAATTCTTTTTATGTCTCCCATGCATTAAAACTTGAATACCGGAGCAATAGCGTCAGCGACACAATTACCACATTGAATTCCAATTACCTTGGAAACGAAAAGAACACGCAACGTTATGGCATTATAAGTTACCAGTTTATATCAGATCGCCGCGACTACGTTGGCTACCCCTTGAGAGGTCATTACTTAACTTTAATGGCGGCCAAGTACGGGATTACAACGAACGATGATCTTAACAAATGGGAAGCAAACATATCGTATTCAAAATTCTTTGACCTCAAGAAGAATTTTTATCTCGCGAACAATGTCATTGGATATGTCAGTGGGCCGGAAGATGTACCCTATTCTAACTACGGAGCTATGGGCTATAGGCGCCAATTTGCCAGAGGATACGAAATATACGTCATAGAAGGTGTGGCGTATGCATTGAATAAACTAACTTTAAAAAAGAGGATCTTTCACAGGGTTTACCACTGGCAGCTCATGCCGATTCCACAGTTCAGGCATATCCCGCTTTCAATATTTATCAAAACATATACGGATGTAGGTTATGTCAGAAGTTACCCTAACTACTTTTTAAGCACACGGTTAGCAGATAAAGTGTTGACCAGCGCCGGAGGGGGTATTGATATAGTCGCCTCTTACGATACTGTTTTAAGAATTGAATATACTTTCAATGGCGAAGGTGAAGACGGATTTTTCTTTCACCTCAGAAAGGAGTTTTAAGTAACGGAAAACCTTCATTGATTATTACTTGTGAATTTCGTTACTTCAAGCATCTAAATTAAAAACGTTGTGTGCTATTCTTTATACGCCGTTGGCATGTTATTGCTATGCCATTTTCTGTCAAATGCCCAAAGCTCTTCAACATTAATGGGTGGTAGATCAAAGGGCTTGGGGAATGCTTCATCATGTCTGGAAGACGAGTGGTCTGTTTTTAATAACATCGCAGGTATCGCAGCTACAAAAAACACTATTGCATCATTTGCTTATGATGCACAGCCGGGGTTCCCACCCTTTAATAAAATGGCGAGTGCTTTTTCGCTCCCAATTAAATGGGGAATAGCCGGCGCAGGCATATTCCGGTTTGGCGACGAACTTTATAACGAACAGCTGATTACCCTTGGGTTTGCTAATGCCTTTGGTAATACTTCTCTCGGCTTGAAACTGAATTACATTCAGTACAACGCGACAGGCTTCGGTACGAAAGGTCTGTGGAGCATAAGCTTTGGCGGACTTTCCAGAATTACAACGAATTTTTTAATGGGTGCGCATATCGTAAACATAAACCAACCCAATATTTCAAAACCAGAACAGGAAAAATTACCAACCACGGTGATTCTCGGCTTCGCTGTCCATCTGACTTCCCAGACTCTCATTGCAGCAGAGTTGGAAAAAGATATAAGCGCTCCCCTAAAATATAAAGCTGGAATTGAATACAAGCCTATCAAAAAATTTGCATTTCGAACTGGTTTTAATCTCAACCCCGGTGCTTTGTTTTTTGGACTGGGATTCCGACCCAGGAAGTTTTCTCTTGATTACGCTTTTCAACACAATCTAGATATTGGATCACGACACCAGGCTTGCGTCGGTTACATTTTTGGTCGGCAGAAATGAGATTCCTCATCACAGTAATGCTACTGGTTACGATTTTGGACCTTCCGGCCCAGGAATATAAGAACGATGAATTGGATATCAGTCAGCTTGCAGATAACCTTTACGGGTTACCAGATTCCAACTTAAACTATGAAGAGCTTTACGAAAATCTCGTTCAACTATATGCAGAGCCGCTAAACTTGAATACCGCGACTGCAGAAGATTTTCGCTTTATTAACATTCTTACTGAATCGCAGATAAATGCCCTGCTGAATTATCGCACAGAATGTGATCCTTTACTCTCGGTGTATGAGATGCAAGCGATACCCGAATTTGATTTGCCCACTATCCATAAATTAGCGCCCTTCGTTACGGTAAGTGATCAAACAAATGCCGTTAATATTTCTTTAATAAAAAGAATCAAAAAAGAAAGCGAAAACTATTTTTTAACCCGCTATGAACGCACTTTGGAATCAAAGAATGGTTTCTCCCCACGCGCAGCAGAATCGACCCGGTTTAAAGGTTCTCCGGATAAGCTTTACATGCGCTTTCGTTCAAGCAGACCGGGTGACTTTAGCATAGGATTTATCGCGGAAAAGGATCCCGGGGAACAAATCCGATGGAACTCCAACATGAGATATTATGGAGCGGATTATCTTTCCTATCACGTACAGCTTCAGAACAAAGGAAGGCTGAAGAATCTTATTCTTGGCGATTTCCAATGCCAGTTTGGACAAGGGTTGATGTTGGGTGGTATGTTCGGGACTGGTAAGGGCGGAGAGACAATCACGTCGGCGAGGCGAAGCAATATTGGTCTCGTTCCATATACCTCGGTGAATGAGTCTGGCGTTATGCGCGGCATTGGGGCTACGGTGCACGTTTCACGCCGATGGTTTGTCAGCGGATTCTATTCCAATCTCGGGAAAGATGCAACCGTTGGGATCAGCGGGGAGGAAGATATTATTTCATCATTCCAGCTCTCTGGTTTACACAGAAATCCTAATGAGCTTGCTTTTAGGAAAGCTAGCAGCGAGAAAAATCTGGGTGCCGTAGTCTCTTACAAGTACCAGACCTTGGATGCAGGTATCATGTTTAATCAAACAGTTTTTGAGGTTCCGGTTCATCGAAATCGAACTGTTTACAACCAGTTCGCTTTCCAAGGACGGGCGAACCAGAACGCAGGGTTCTATTTAAACTATACCATCCATAATATGTCTTTGTTTGCCGAGGGAGCCAAATCACTTGAAGGCGGTTATGCGGCAACGGCAGGTATATTGGCTAGCCTCTCGCCAAAGCTCGATATTGCATTGCTTTACCGTAACTACTATAGGAATTTTTATCCGTTTTACTCCAGCGGTTTTTCTGAAAGCAGCAATACTCATAACGAAAGGGGACTGTACTGGGGCTGGAAATACACTTTCAATCGACATTACAACGTCTCAGGGTACGTCGATTTTTTTAGATTTCCATGGCTTAGATTCAGGTTATATGCACCTTCGACAGGCTACGAATGGCTGGTACGCTTTAATTGGGATCCCTCCAGAAAAACGAGGGTATTCCTTCAGGTCCGCGAGGAATCCAAAATGAGGAATGTTGAAAATGAAAATAAAAATCAATATCGAATCGCCACTGGCAAGAAAAACAACTATTGCGTTAACATCGACTTATCTTCTCATCCTATGCTTCGCCTGAAGAGCCGTGCGCAACTTAGCACATATTCAATAGATCGCACCACAACGAGTGGATTTGCCCTAATGCAGGATATAATTGTCGACGTGGGAAAACTTAAATTCACGATGCGATATGGAATATTCGAATCCGAAGACTATGATAATCGTCAGTACGCTTATGAAAATGACGTTTGGCTTGCTTATTCGTTGCCTGCATATTCCGGATCCGGAGTACGCAAAATGGTTATACTGGAGTATAAGATTACAAAGCAAGTCGCCTGCTGGATAAGGTTCGCCCAAACCCGTTACCGGGGTCAGGAGTCGATTGGGACCGGAGTTGATCGAATTGAAGGGGATACAAAGACCGATTTAAAGGCTCAGGTGGTGGTGAGATTCTAAGTGAAAAGTGAAAAACTAAAAGTGAAAAATGACTGACATCCACGTTAGTTTCAGTTACTTTAGTTTCCGTTACTTAGTTTCAGTTTTTTTTCACTTTCATGCACGCTGTTGATCAAATAACTCCCGAAATTGTACTGCTACTCTGTATTGGTGGGATTGCCGGCATACTCATACTTAGGGCTATTTTTAAAAGTAAGAAGTAAGATTTTTAAAGAATTATAACTATATCAATGGTGTGCGGCCGACTAGTGACAATATTACTCGTTGGGCTGGTTTCATTTCTTATATATGATTTGGTTATTTGATATTGAATTAAATCATGGTTATGAAAAAGAATCTGTTAGTTCTATTGTCAATTGTTTTGTTCGCGCAGGTAGCCACAGCCCAAACTACGAAGAAGGTGCTGGAGCTTCCCGAATTCAAGGGCATCTATGTCAATTCCAATTACACGGTTTACCTAAAACAAACCAACAAACAAGAAGTAACGGTCGAAGCATTAACAGAAATATTTTCTGTGAGTGAAATCAAAGTTGAGAATGGGATTCTTATGGTTAACGTTGATCGTAAACCAGAAAACCCCAACAAAAGTCTTTGGCAAAAAATCGACGATATTAAACTAAATCCAACGATGAAGCTATACGTAAGCGTAAAAAACCTGAATGACCTGCAGGTGAATGGTAATGGCAAGATCATTTCCGAAAATTCGATTGCTGCCGATTACATTGCGTTGGGGGTTTCCGGCGCCGGGAGCCTGGATGTCGACCTTAAGGGAAATACGATCAAAGCTGAACTTAGTGGAAGCGGTCTTATGACAGTCAAAGGATATGCCACATCGATGGATGCGGTGGTAAGTGGGTCCGGAACGTTAAATGGATACAATTGCGCTCTTGAAACTGCCAAGGCAAAGGTAAGCGGATCAGGACTTTGCCAACTAAATGTCTCGAACAATATAGACGCCTTGGTTCTCGGGAATGGCCAGGTAAAACACAAGGGGAACACTAAGTCCGCGCAGAAAAAAATATACGGCTCCGGAAGTGTTGAGCGGGCCTACTGATGGCACAGAGGCCGGATTTGGCCCATAAAGGCATTTTTGGTAAACAAATAGTGCCTAAATGCCTCCAAAAGGCACTAAAGCACAACTTTTAGCATTTAGTCAAAATTTCTTATTACTTTTAAATGTTGATTGTCATTCTTTACTGAGTCCCTCTCACCCGTCATTACGAGTAGTCGTCCAGCCAAGTTTGTCAGTTGGCACTAATTTAAATTTCTCATTTACTTATTTTACCAATGAACATTTATGTTGCCAATATCCCTTTTAAGGCATCCGAACAGGAATTGAAGGGATTATTCGAAGAGTATGGCGAAGTTTCTTCTGCCAAGATTGTTATGGACAAAGTTACACAGCGCAGCCGCGGTTTCGGATTCATTGAAATGTCGGATGAAGCTAGTGCCCGTCAAGCTATTACTAGTTTAAACGGTTTCAACTTCCTCGGTAAAACCTTGGTAGTTAACGAAGCAAGACCACGTACTGACGCCCCACGTAGTGGAGGCGGCGGGTATAAAAGTGGTGGCAGCGGTGGTTTCAACCGCAGAAGCAATAACGAATATTAATCCATCCGATATTGTACGAAAACTGCTTCACAAGAGCAGTTTTTTTTTGCTTGTCAAATTTCATCAGTAATCTTTTAACGATGAATCTGAACCAGGTACAGAAGGTCGTATTAGGCATTTTTACATTTCTGCCCTTTATCCTGTTCCCTCTTTTTCTTTGGCAGATGTTT
The DNA here is from genome assembly GCA_025923195.1 of Chryseolinea sp. Lineage (GTDB taxonomy): Bacteria > Bacteroidota > Bacteroidia > Cytophagales > Cyclobacteriaceae > Chryseolinea. The sequence continues at coordinate 70,208 of JAICGJ010000009.1, read as the reverse complement.
CATTCCTTGGGTACCATTATCCTGTTTAGCGACCGGTACGACTCTGATGCCCAAGACGTAGTCATGCCCGTATTTGCCTTCATTATGCCCATCATCCTCACTGGTATGGTCGCGCTAGCACTATTGATCTTCTACATAGCCCATGTGGTACTTAATAAAAAGATAGATGGCAGCGAACAATTGCTATGGATCATATTGTTCATTATCATTGGCATCTTCGCATTTCCCGCCTATTGGTTTCTAAGGATCTGGAATAACCCAAGTAAGTCTTGATTCTGAGCCAATAATTTAGTAAACTTTGTAACATCAACTAATCTTTTTATGAGTGTAATTACCAACCTAGAACGGTGGGGTAATAGCCACCGTCCAGGATTCCTGGATATATTCAGGTTACTCCTGGGGGCTTTTATTACTTATAAGGGACTCTATTTTATAACGCACATGTCAGAACTTGAAATGACGACTGCAGGGATAAATGTGTATTTCGCTGGAATGACCCTCGCTCACTATGTAGTCTTTGCACATATACTGGGTGGCCCATTAATATTCGTTGGCCTATTTACCAGAATCGTCTGCCTGATTCAGCTACCCATTCTTATTGGCGCTGTTTTTATGGTAAATGCACCTAAAGGTTTTCTGTCTATTGGACAACATATGGAACTTTGGCTATCAATTGTTGTCTTAATTGGCCTATTAGTCTTTATGGTCTTTGGAGCAGGGCGGTACTCCATAGACGCGAAACGCAGAAAAGAGATGGAGGCAGCGAAAATGTAAGACCATCTAACCTAAACTCGGAAGGCACTTGATAATCAGGTGCCTTTTTTGTTTTTCTTCCTATCTTCAGCCACCTAACATTTAACATGGACTATTTCATCGGCATTGACGTTGGCACTGGCAGTACAAAAGCAGTAGCAATAGATTTATTCGGCGAGCCCTTACATGCAACTCAGGCTTCTTACCCGACCTTGTCGCCTGAGCCGACTTACAGTGAACAAGATCCTGAATTGATCTGGCAGGCTTTTGTGAAATCCTTACAGGAACTCATAAGTCAATTTAATGAAAAACCCAAGGGGATTGCCTTAAGCAGCGCTATGCACAGTGTTATTCCCGTTGGCAAAAATGGTGCCCCATTGATGAATATGATTACCTGGGCCGATAACCGTAGCGCACCCGTTGCGAAGGCACTGCTCACCACCGAGCTGGGTAAAAAAATATATTGCGAAACGGGCACGCCCATTCATGCCATGACGCCCGTCTGTAAAATAAAATGGCTGGCTGATAATCAGCCTGATCTGTTTGAGAGAACATACAAGTTCATTTCTATCAAGGAATTTATATGGTTCAAGCTCTTTGAAACGTTCGAAGTGGATTATTCGATTGCTTCTGCCACCGGATTGTTCGATATCCAAAAGTTAACCTGGCACAACGACGCCCTGGAGTACTGTTCGCTAACAAGCAACAAGCTTTCGCTCCCTGTGGAGGCTACGCATTCCCGAAGTAAACTGAGCACCGGTGCATCACATGACCTTAATATACTGGATCAAACAACTTTTATCATTGGCGGTAGTGATGGCTGTATGGCAAATCTTGGAAGTTTTGCTGTCGCGCCTGGAATAGCTGCGTTGACGATTGGCACCAGCGGGGCCATCCGCGTTGCCAACGCAAAGCCTACCATAAATTTTCAGGCCATGACCTTTAATTATCTTTTAACTAAAGATTTGTTTATCTCGGGCGGGCCGATAAACAACGGCGGCGTTGTATTGAAATGGTATACTGAAACCTTTCTGGAAAAGCCTCTTAAGACTGCGGCAGACTATGACGCAGTATTGCTTGAAATCGAAAAAATCAGACCTGGCGCCGAAGGTTTAATTTTTATACCGTACCTATTAGGAGAGCGCGCTCCGGTTTGGGACAGTGATGCTTGTGGAGTCTTCTTTGGAATTCGGAATTTTCACACCCAGGCCCATTTTACGAGGGCGGTGGTCGAAGGTGTATCAATGGCGTTGTATAGTATTGCTGCAGCAATGGAATTCAGCGGCTTATCGATTGAACAGATTCATGTAAGCGGCGGGTTTGTTCATTCAGAAGAATGGCTCCAGATACTCGCTGATATTTTCAATAGGAAAATTTGTCTCATTAATGCCGAAGATGCGTCTGCTGTCGGAGCAGCTTACCTGGGGTGCAAGTCCCTGGGACTGATTAGTGATTATAATGACTTAAAACCTAAACAGGACGCAACTTACCAGCCGAATGAGAAGAATCATACGGTTTACAAACAAGTTTTCGCTATTTACGAAAACCTCTACAAGAAATTGAGATCAGAAATGTCAGATGTGGCTGCGCTGCGCTAGACCTTGTTATTTGAGCCATTCTCGGTTCCTCTTTTCAATTCGATAATGGTTAGTTCGGGAGGCATACCAATGCGACCCGGATAACCTATACAGCCAAATCCACGATTTACATACAAATACTGATTGCCTTCCTGGTACAGCCCCGCCCACTGCTTAAATCTATACTTTGCCGGACTCCATGTAAAATCTCCAATGCTTACACCAAGCTGATATCCATGGGTATGTCCTGCAAAAGTCAGATCAATGTCCGAAAACTCAGGACGTATCTGCGCATCCCAATGCGTGGGATCGTGCGAAAGAAGGATTTTCACAGCAGCATCTTCTGTACCGAGGTGTGCCTCTTTTAATTTTCCGTACTTCGGGAATCGTAACGGTGGGCCTATACCCCAATTTTCTACGCCAATAATAGCAATTTTTTCACCTCCCAATTCCAACATCCGATGTTCATTCATCAACAGGTCATAGCCCATCTGCCGGTGTGCACCAACCATGGCCTCAAGATTTCTTCTCTTTGCAGCATCGTTCGGCCATTCTTTGTAGTTTCCGTAATCATGATTGCCAGTTACAGAAAAGACGCCATGATCGGCCCTAACCTTGTCGAATATATTTATATAGTTATTGACTTCCCGGGTTTCCACATTTACCAGATCGCCTGTAAAAAATATGAGATCGGGCTTTTCGCGCATGAACATTTCCACACCCCCCTGAATAGCCTTTTTGTTAAAAAGAGACCCGGCATGGATATCAGAAATTTGGCCCAGCGAAATCCCATCAAATGACTTCGGCAGGTGAGGCAGATATATCACTTTTCTGCGAACGTGAAAGTTGTGCGCGCCAGAAATTATTCCAAATGAAAGTGGTACCAAAGGCACGCTCCAAGAAAAAATAGCTGCCCGCGCAAAGAACTCAGATCGTGAAATGCGACTTACACCTTCGAGTGACGGCTTTTCTCGCAAACGTTTGAAATAGCGTCTCGTGAAATGAATACCCCGCCTGATATCATCGGCCATTAAAACTAAAATGAGGAAGATCTTCGAAAAATAAAGGATGCCCAGCAATATGATTATCCATTGCTTAGACTTTTCATCTGCTATTCCGACAGTATTGATCCAAAATAAAATGAAAATTGTAAATCCCGTCATGGACCAGTATAAAGCCCGCACGAAGTTTTTCAGGAATATATGAAAACGGGAACTGGCAATTCGAACTGCCTGATACGCATAAATATCGATCAGGATGATGAGAATTAGCCCAATAAGGGCCGTTTGGATCCTATAGAGGGTGCCGTCATGCATTGCATAAAAGTAAGCAATAGAGCGGCAAGAAAAGTTCAGGCCCGCTTCAATTCGAATACGGTAATCTCAGGAGGCATGCCGATCCGTCCCGGGTAACCGATATAACCGAACCCGCGATTAACATATAAAAATTGATTGCCTTCATGGTAAAGGCCAGCCCATTGTTTATAGGCATATTGAGATGGACTCCATTTGAAATTACCGATTTCGACTCCAAACTGAAATCCGTGGGTGTGACCTGCGAACATAACGTCAATATCCTTGTACATGGGTCTTACTTGTGCATCCCAATGGCTGGGATCGTGGGAAAGCAACAGCTTGATGGGGGCCGCTTCGGTTCCTCTATACGCGCTTTCCAGCTTTCCATATTTAGCGAATCCCCTTCCGCCCCAATTTTCAATTCCAATGATAGCAAGATGATCGCCGTTCAGTTCGATAAGACGATTTTCATTCATTAACAAGTCATAGCCAAGTAAACGATGCGCTGCTACAAGATCCTGGAAATTTTTTTGCTTAGCCTCCATGCTAGCCCAGCGATGGTAGTCACCATAATCATGATTACCAGTAATAGAATAGGTGCCAAGGGGCGCCTTTAGTTTATTGAATACATCGATGTAATCCTTAACTTCTACGGCCTCGTTGTTCACTAAATCGCCTGTAAAGAAAATAACATCAGGCTTTTCCCCCATTACCATTTCCACGCCACCTTTCACTGCAGTTTTATTAAAGAAGCTACCGGAGTGGATATCCGAAATCTGCGCAATTCTTAGTCCGTCGAATGATGTTGGAAGGTTAGGCAATCTAAGTATCTGCCGTTTTATTCTGTAATCGTGCGCCCCTGAAATAACACCGTAAGCCATTGTTCCAAACGGTATGGCTGAAGCTACAAGCGCCGCTTTGGACAAAAATTCAGAACGTGTTATAGCTTCACCTGGCAGACTTTCGCTGGATCCGTTTTGAAAAAAAGATGCCAGCCATCTTACGCCTCGCGTAAGATCATCTACAAACAAAACGGCGACGGCAAAAGTCTTTGAAAAATAGGTGGCGACTAACCCGGTAAGCACCCAATTTCTGAAACCTGGGCTATATTTATAGGGATCGCCAAAACTCCACCACAACAATGCTAGGACGGATAATACCGTCGGAATCCAAAATCCAACCCGGAAGACCGTTTTCCATTGGGCTGACCAACCTTTGCTGACAGTGATTACGGCCTGAAATACGTAGTAATCTATTATCAGGAATAACAGGGTGAAAATGATCAATGTCATAATTCGAGGTTTCATAATAAAAAAGTCGTCTTCAGTTATAAGACGACTTTAACCTGTTTTTGTTGTAGTGGCGTGTTAGTTATTACTTAATAGTTATCCGTTAACCGTTATCGGTTAATTTATCCTTTATGCGCCTATTGGAGGGCGTTAAGAAGTAATTTACCGATCGCAGTTATGCTGTAGCAATTTTACCTTCAACAACAACGTCTCTGGTGCGACCGAAGGTCTTTTCTTTAAGCTTAACCACCAGCAAATACATTACTGGAACAAGGATCAAAGTAAGGACTGTTCCAAAGAGCAATCCGAAGATCATTGTCCATGAAAGCGGCCCCCAGAATGCTACGTTGTCACCTCCAAAATACAAGTGTGGATTCAGCTCTGAGAACAGCGTCACAAAGTCTATATTTAAGCCGACGGCAAGCGGAATCAATCCGATAGACGCAGCGATTGTCGTCAACATAACGGGGGTCATACGCGTTTTGGCAGCCTCAGCAATTGCCTCGCGCAACGGAACCCCCTGCGAACGCAGTAAGTCCGTAAATTCTACTAACAAAATTCCATTTCGGACTACCAATCCAGCCAAAGCCATGATACCTACCCCAGTCATCACGATGGAAATCTCCATCTTAAACAACGAGAATCCAATGAGCACGCCGATAATACTGAACAATATCTCTAGCAAGATGATAATGGGTTTGCTGACTGAGTTGAACTGCGTAACCAGAATCATGAAGATCAAACCAAATGCTAACAAGAAAGCGAGCCCAAGGAATGCCGAGGTTTCGGCTTGTTCCTCCTGCGCGCCCGTCATGTTAATAGTAACCCCTTCGGGGGCTGGGAAGGATTCCATACGGGATTTTATATCGGCTACTACTTCATTTTCATTAAAGCCTCCCAATACATTTGATGAAATGGTCACCGTGCGTTTCTGATCAATGCGTCGTATCCCAGCGTAACTGTTGGTATATTCGGCAGTTGCTACTGCTGAAAGGGGGATCTGCCGAACTTGTCCATTCATGCTCATATCCTGGAATATGATAGGGATATTCATCAATGTATTGACATCGTTGCGTTGCGTTTCCTGTATTCTAAGCTGAATCGGGTAATCATCATTGTCATCTCGGAATTTGGAGACTTCAAAACCATATAACGCAGTACTTAACGCATAACCGATCGACTGTGTAGATATGCCTTCGCGGTTTGCCTTTTCACGATCGATATTGATTACAATTTCAGGTTTATCGCTTTGAAAGTCTGACTTGAGCTCCTCGACACCTGGAACTTGCAGTGAATCCAGATATCGCTTCAGCCGAGCTGACGTAGTCGCGAGCAATTCAAATTCGTCTGCAGAAACTTCTATGTTGATAGGCTTTCCTGTAGGTGGACCCCCTTGCTCCTGATTAACGGAGATTTCGGCGCCTTTGACCCCTTGCACTGCTTCCCGGATCTTGTCCATATAGACTCTTGTGCTCTTGCCATCCCGTTGTGAAAATTTTACAAAGGCAACGGAGACCTTGCCCAAATGCGGGCTGCCTAGCGTTCCGCCACCTTCCATAGGGTCTTCACTTGCTCCAATTGCAACATTTGAAATGACTGACTCGACGATGGGGTTATTTTCACCTACAACGCTTAATACACGATTTTCTACCACCTGTGTAATGGAATCCGTGATTCTCTGATCCGTTCCTATAGGCATTCTAATGTAAGCAAAGATAAAATTGGGATCTCCCTGAGGAAAAAATACTACGGGTGGCTTCCGTATCATAGTGAATACAATTGAAAAGACAAACAGAACAACAATTCCTGCTACAATACCGATGGGTCTGTATCTGGTGAGGCACCAGGCAACCAGGTTCTTATAACCACGCTGCACGCTTGGCCATGTATTTGTCTGGAAGCGCGTGATCACTCCAGAAATAAAGAAGTGGTGAAGCGCATACAGAGCAAATAAAAATACAGCAAGATTTCCTACCCCCACAACGCCAATGATATACGACACCAGTGCAATTGCCCCAAAAATCACCGCCGTAACTTTAAATCCTTTTGTAATCGTCGGTTTTTTGTTGCTTTCATGATCATGAGGCTTCATGAAATCCGCGGCAAATACCGGGTTGATAATGTATGCCACAAGCAATGAAGCCAACAACGCGATGATCAAGGTGACTGGGAGATACATCATGAATTTACCGATGACGCCTGGCCAGAATGCTAACGGGATGAACGGAGCCAACACAACTAATGTCCCCGAAAATACAGGGAGGAAGACTTCACCTGCCGCAATTTTGGCCGCCTTCCGTATAGGTACTTTTCCATTGTCAAACACCCTGTGCGTATTTTCAATCACCACGATGGCGTCGTCCACTACGATACCCAACGCGAGCAAGAACGAGAACAGGGTCATCATATTTAATGTAAAATCGATGACCGGGAATACTAAGAAGGCAATAAAACTTGAAAGAGGAACAGATAGACCTACAAATATGGCATTGGTTGCCCCCATGAAAAACATGAGGATCACAGTTACCAAAATGAAGCCTATAATAATCGTATTGATAAGGTCGTGAAGGGTAACCCTTGTGTTGTCTGACTGATCTGCGGTAATTGTAACATCCAGACCGGGAGGAAGAATGTTTTCCTCATAATCATTAATGATCTCGGTGATCGCATCGGATGCGAGGATTAGGTTTTCACCACTCCGTTTGATGACGTTAAGCGTAATGACATTTTTCTTGTCCAAACGCGCAAAACTTTCTTGTTCTTTATGGGTGTCGACAACTTCTGCAACGTCTTTGAGATAAACCTTTGCGCCCCTGATGGATCCGACTATGGTATTCGCCATTTCGGATGCATCTACATACTCTCCGCTGACGCTAAGTGAACGTTTCACACCTGCTACGGAAAGCTGTCCTCCGGGAATTATGACATTCTCCTGCCCTATCGCCGATGAAATGTCGTTGAGGCTTACACCGGCTGAAGCGGCTTTAAAGAGGTCAACGTTAATCTGTATTTCGCGATCAAGTGCTCCAACAATATCCACCCGGCGAATTTCTTTTACTGTTTCAATTTTGTCCTGCATCATTTCTGCATACCGCTTCAGAGTCTGCAGATCATAATTACCGGAGAGATTTACGTTCATGATGGGAAGCTCCGAGATATCAATCTCATATACTTCGGGATCCTTTTCAAGTGCAGGCAATTCTGTCTTCGCCCGGTTTACGGCGTCCTGCACATCTCGCTTGGCCTCTGTTACATCAATATCTGTTTCAAATTCGATTATGACGCTCGAATAGTTCTGAACAGAGTTACTCACTATTTCCTTGACACCATTTATCGATTTGATTTCCTTTTCAATTTGTTTGGTGATGAGGTTTTCAATGTCAGTTGGTGGTGCACCCTGATATATGGTAAGTACGTAGATCTGTGGGAAGACCACTTCAGGGAAGCTTTCCTTAGGCAGTTTGTTATAGGTAACTATACCTGCGATGCAAATCAATACTGTCGCAACATAAATACTTATTTTATTATCGATCGCCCAACTGGTGGGTTTGAATTCTTTTTCGATGTCTTGCATACTTGTAGAGATTAATAGCAAATATTAATACGACGATGCTAACGCATCGTCGTATTCAATTTCCGATTTATATTTTGACAAATTCGCCGTCGTTCAGACCCTGATATCCAAAGGTTATAACCTTGTCTCCCGGCGCCAGCCCACTCACCTGTGCCTGTCCGTTATATACGCCTTCAACCCTGACAACTTTCTTACGGGCCACAGTATTCTTTCCTTTTGTCTCTGCCACGAATACGATCTTTTCTTCATTGATACTCTGTACAACATTGATAGGTATTGTAATTGCTGAAGGTTCAGTATGAAAAACCACCCGAATTACACCGGTCATGTTAGGCCGGAGGTTGGCCTCAGAAGGCAAAGCAACCTCAACAGCAAACGTGCGAGAAAGAGGGTCGATGGTCCTTCCGACAAACGTCACCTTTGATTCCAAATCCTTTTTCAATTCGGGAATGGTAACCAAAACTTTGTTGCCCTTTTTAATATCCGTTACATAGGCCTCAGAAACATTGGCTGCAATTTTCAAATCCGAAGTGTTGACAACGCGCACCGCGGGTTGACCTGGCTGAACAGCCTCCCCAATCTTCGCGATAACCTCGTCAACAGTTCCACTGATGGGCGACTTTATCCGCATCATGTCATTTTGTTCCTGCAATGACTCAACCTGTCTTTCGAGATTCTCCTTCGTGTTTTTGGCTTGTAGAAATTGCACTTCAGTTCCAATCTTCTGATCCCAGAGATTCTTCTGACGTTCGTAAACCGTCTGTGCCAATTCCAATTGGGTTTTCAGGGATTCAATATTCCGCAATATCACAGCATTATCGATTTGCGCCAACACTTGGCCCTTGGAGACGTGTTGTCCTTCATTGACATACACGGCAATTATCACCCCAGGAGATTTAGCGCTGACGGAAATATTATCTTCAGCTTCAACCTTGCCCTGAGTTTGTACATAATGGTCAAATATTTTGGGTGTAACCTCCGTTACGGCTACATCCTTAGTCTTCACATTAGCTTCCTCAGGATTTGCGGCTGCGATCTCTTTTTCCAATTGCTGCACTTGTTTTGTTATGTCAGCCTGTTGTTCCTTTAATTTTTTTAGCTGAGCTTGCTTGTCATCCGGAGTGGCTGCGCTGCAGGCAGCCAAGATCGCGACTGCGACAACTATCAATAAACGGGTGTACATAGTAGAATTCATATTCAATATATTTTTCATAGGAGGTACTTATTTAGTGGTCGTCGTGACATAATCGGTTGGATCGATTTTAGCAAAAGCTTTGTCGAGGTCAATCTTCGAGATTATCGCATCAAACAAAGCATTGTAATAGTTTACCTGAGCTTCACGCAAACTGCTCTCTGCATCGATAACTTCAATGTTAGAGCCCACACCTTGCTCATATTTTATTTTGGTAACGCGTGCTACCTTCTCTGCCAGTTTCATATTTTCATCCTGCGACCGTAGTGTCTCGAGAGAGTTCTTGTAGGTCACTGTATTTTGCTGTATGCTCAGGTCAATACTCTGCTTCAGTGATGTGAAACTATTTTCAACCTTCAGCAAGGCGAGTTTCGACTGCTGAACCTGATAGGTGCGTTGCAACCCGCTGAAGATGGGGATGTTTAATGTAACACCAAAGGTTGAGTAACTGTACCATTTATCGGGCCCGATGAACCCATTGTCATTTATGTTGGTGTTTGTCTTAAATAAACCGCCGATATCTGGTGACTGGGTTGAATAACCCAGATTTGCAAAGCCTGACAAGTTGGGCAACGAATAAGAATATTTATTCTTCACATCCAGTTCCAGCAGCTTACGTTCGGTATCTAACATTTTATATTCAATTCTATTTTTGTAATCCCAGCCTTCCTGGTATTCATCAAACAGTCTTTCATTTACTCTCAGCTGACTAAGATCTCCCGAAACGGCGAGCGGCTGTTCCATCGGATAGTTCATTCGATACTTCAAAAGCACCAAGCTCAAGTTTTGAAGATTAACGAACTTCAGCCGTTCTGATTTCAGATTATTTAATGTCACCTGGATCCTGTCAACATCTATCTCTTCTGCGAATCCATTTTGATTTAGGGCACGCGTTGTGCGAAGCAAAGAGTCTACCCTGGCGATGTTATTATCAAACAGTGAAATGCGTTCGTCGTTTACCAATACCCCGTAGTAAGCTTTCATGACAGACTCAATAATTTCAATTTCCGTCTGTTCCGTAGTCTTCCTCGCCAGTTCCTTATAGGTGCTGGCAGCCTTCAACCCCACCAGATAGGAACTGTTGAACAAAATTTGATTGATGTTTAGAACTGCATTACCGCTGCTGGGCAGCTGGAAAAAGTTTCTGCCAGCCACGATATCGCCATCATTTGCTCCCTCAATGTTCTGGAAGAAGCTAAAAGCAGTGGAATCTGTTGTATTAGGTCCGAAAAATCGCGGGAGCTTCTGATTCTGTGTTACGCCTACGCTGGCATCTATTTGCGGCAATCCTATCCCTCTTGTTTCTCTCACCTTCGCCAGTGCGATTTGTTCATCGACACGCGCGTTTTTGACATCTACAGTATTTTCCAATGCATACTTTATGCATTGGTCCAACGTAAAGCTATTCGATGTTCCAGACTGGGCATGCACCAAAGCCGGAGCTATCATTAGACTTAAAATTGTATAGAGTAATCGTTTCATAATAGTTGTAGAGAGAATTAATGATTCAAGTCCGATTGGTTACCTGACGTTTCCTTATACTTCTGATAAAGTTTTCTTCCTTTTTCAGTCACGATTCCGTGTACGAAGTGATCGAAGATTTGCATTTGCACCTCCGCGATCTTATAGCGCGAAGTGGGAAAAACATTGTCATCAAAGGGCAGCTGCACTAGTTCCAGGCGCATGGCTGCTATAATATCCACATTTAGTTCAGCCCTGTAATAGCCTTCTTCAATGCCTTGCTTCAAGTTCCTTATGACTGACTCACGAATAAATTTGTTCTTGTGGTCCAACCAGACGCCCCAAGCTTTTGGATGATATTTTTGCAAGTCAAACAATAAAGAAGGATTTGTATCCTCTGTGTTCTTTTTCAGACATCGGGAAATCTTAGCAAGCTCGTCGATCGCGTTTTTCGAATTCCTGGTGATTTCTAAAAACTGACTTGCGATTGATTCAATATGTGCCTGACAGGTCATTGAAACAATATCTTCCTTATCAGCAAAATGTTGATACAGCGTTTTCTTTGACACCGACAGGTGACGCGATATGTCATCCATCGATATACTGCGCACACCATACTTCATAAAAAGATTCTCAGCCGCCTTTAGAATCTTTTTCTTGACATCCAATTGTTCCACTTGTTCCATAAGGGTCGCAAAACTACGGAAACTTAAAACATTACCAAAGTTTCCGTAGTTTCCTTGAACGCGGGATTGGTATCCAGGTTTAGCTTTTTTTGCTATTTTTTTGATGAAGTTTAAATAAACTTATCTCAATCGTTTGAAACCATATTCCTCAACCCGATGCTATGACTATTGAGATTTCTCAAACTGGACACAATCGGCCCAAATTTTTTTATTCCTGCCCTTTGTCGGGAGGGGAGCACCACTTCTCTCTCATTTTCTTCTTCAGCGCTTCGCGTTCCTCGGGCGTTAGGGACGACATTTTCTCATAGAACCGGTGCTTCCAATACCGCTGGGGTGAACCTGGCCCGCCTGACCAATTACGGCGTCCGCCGATTCCAAAGAACAAGATCTTTGTCAGCAGCAATAATCCAAGCGCCTGCCAATAGGAAAGCACTGGGCCTGCGAATAGCGCTGGCACTAGCCAGTTCCACAGCAAGTAGGTAATCCAACCGAAAAACAAGAAGGCTACTGTAATTGCTATAATGCATTTCATGAACATCGCACCTTTTTTCATAACCCTCGGGGTTTACATGTTGTCATAAAGTCGCTGTAGTTTCTTGCGCAAGGCGATAATTGCATACCGTTTCCGCGACAGCAGTGTATTGATGGATACGTTCTTTTCTTCCGCGATCTCACGAAAACTTTTTTCTTCCAGTTCATTCAAAATAAATATTTCGCGTTGTTCTCGCGGTAACTCTTCGACCGCATCCATGATCGCGTCCCAAATTGCCTCCCGGAAAAACACATCTTCAGGCGTGTTTCCGAAGTCAGGTAAAATTTCCTGAAGAGTCAAAGGAGTGCCGTCATCTAAACCCGAGTGGATCTCTAAATCCGATTTCTTTGGCCGTCCGGATTCTCTACGGTAACGATCGATAATCTTATTCCGGGCTACAGAGAACAACCATGAGGTTACACGATCAATGGATTCGATGGTCTCATATCCGGCAATAAACTGGTAAAAAACATCCTGAAGAATGTCCTCAGCCTCTTCCACGTTAGAAACGCGGTTGCGGATAAAACCCAAAAGCCGGTCCTTTTCTTTAAGGAAAGTTTGCTCCTTTATCTGCATGGCAAGATCCATAGCGTCCTCTGTATAAAATAATTAGTCGAGCTGAGGATTTTTTTATTTTAGTGCGCTGATGAATGTTTAAACGGAAATCGACCGAGATTGGCTCTAATGCCCATGAGTTTTAGCATCCAGGCGTGCAAAAATGGGATCAAATGGGCTAAAAATTAATTTGAACAGGGTATCAAAAAACATAGTTTTGGGCAAACTCAAGAATCATCGGTGAATATTGTAAAGTCAGGACGTCAGATTGGATTCTATCTTGGGCCCTTGTTATTTGTAATCCTCTGGATAACACTTCCCGACACGTTCGTTTCGCCTGGAGCAAACAAGGTAATTGCCGTGGCTGCATGGATGATAACCTGGTGGGTAGCCGAAGCTGTCCCAATTCCAATAACATCCTTTCTTCCGCTCATTTTATTCCCCCTCCTTGGCGTTATGAGTATGAGGGAGTCGGCGGCCCCTTATGCCAATCCAATCATCTTTCTTTTTCTCGGGGGTTTTATGATCGCGTTGGCATTGGAAAAACATCGTTTGCATGAACGCATCGCTCTGAACCTGATACGCATCACGGGGACATCCGGCAATGGCATTATTCTGGGATTTATGCTTGCCACAGGATTCATTAGTATGTGGATCAGTAATACAGCTACCGCCATGATGATGCTGCCCATCGCACTTTCTGTCATTAAATTATTGAAGAGCAGCGATGAGGATAAGGTGCACGAACTCCCGAAACGGGAACGGAATTTTGCTATGGGCCTGTTGCTTATGGTTGGATATGCTGCAACGCTCGGCGGACTCTCAACGATTATTGGCACGCCGCCAAATGTTGTATTTGCAGGGTTATTAGATGAGTTTTATCATCAGAAACTAGACTTCGGAAAATGGATGCTAGTAGGCGTACCGGTAGCTGCACTTTTATTGCTAAGTACACATCTCATCATAACACGGATACTATTTCCTAACCATCTGGCAAAGATCGAAGGATCAGACGACCTGATCAGAAATAAACTTCGGGATCTAGGAAAGATTTCCAGTCAAGAGAAACTGGTGCTGACAATTTTTGGATTAACATCATTCTTCTGGATCTTTCAACAGGCCTGGAATACTCTCGTATTCAAAGAAGACCTTTTGAATGACACAAACATAGCGATGACGGGAGGGATATTAATGTTTGTTGTACCGGTTGGTGTGCGGAAATTCGAGTTCCTGTTGTCATGGAAGGACACAGTCCGTCTGCAGTGGGGAATTCTTTTCCTGTTTGGCGGCGGACTTTGCCTCGCCGAGGGCCTGGAACATACCGGAATTATTCAAACAGTGGGACACTGGATTGCGGGTCAAAGCAAGATGAATATGTGGCTGATATTGGCCTTGATTGTGGCCACAGTTCTGCTCTCTGAGTTCATGAGCAACGTTGCCCTGGTGCAGATATTTGTGCCGGTGATCTTTGGAATTGCCGATGGCATGCAAATCAATCCCATTTTACTAGCCATGCCCGTGACTCTGGCGGCCAGTATTGGTTTTATGTTTCCCATTGCTACTCCGCCGAATGCAATTGTATTTTCCAGCGGTCACATCCGGATGAAAGACATGGTTACCGCAGGTATTTTACTAGACATTGTATCTATTTTAATCTGTTTTATGGCCTCCCTCACACTCGTTAAGTGGGTTTATGGGTAGCCAGCTGCAAAAATTTGTCGCCACAACCTAAATTCTTTCTCGGATTTAATCGTTGGTATAATATCTGCTAACTTGCTGCAGGTTACCTAAATGGAAAACCATGCAATACCTAAAGGGAAAGCTTCATCCCAATTCTGTTAAACGAAAAGTCCTGGCGGGATTCCTTCTCGTGTTCGTGGCCATTCTCTTGGCGCTGGGCATTACCCGTTTCGGCTTTCAGGAGATGATGTCTACCGTTGACCAACTTTCGGCGCCGAATGAAAAACTGAAGTCGTTGAATCGCATTTTCCAGGAAATCACCCGTCTGGACCAATTGCAGCGAGCAGATGCGATAAAAAATCCGCAGAAACCATATGAGGCATTTCTCATTCAATCTAAATCGATGGTTGATAAGATTGACTCACTTCGGCTAATGTCATGGGATACAGCGCAACAGGTAAGGCTTCTGTCGATGAAAAACATCTTAAACAAACGCAATAAACTTTTCATATCATATCTAAAACTGAAGTCAGACCTGGTTAACAACAGAAGGATGTCATACCGCCTTGACACACTTTCGTCCATAATTGAAAGCGAGAAAATAAAGGTTGACACCAACGTAGTGACTACACAACGAAAAGTTGTAACCACTTACACCAAGGATTCGGTTATAGAGCAAAAAGATGAGCGCTCCAAGATTGCAAAGCTTTTTGGCGTCGGTAAAAAAAAGAAAGCACCGGACACAACACAGTTCAAAGTAGAGGAGGAAATGAGTGTCATTATTGACACGCTGTCTGTCGCACGGCAGAACGAAGCGCTGGAGGAGGTGGGAAAAATCATGCTGGATCTTGACAGAGAGCAGCGTGCTGAAAACAAAAAATTAATGGACCAGGAGCTCGCGCTAATCAATTCCAATAGCCTCTTCGTGACGCAGCTTCTGGGGATCTTGCACGAAGTTGAAAATGAAGAGTTGTCCAAGATGCACGCGAATAACAATCGTGCTGTCAAGGTTGTAACACAAAACATTTCCCGAATCAGTTTGCTTCTGCTCGTATTTTTTCTAGGGGCCGCCGTATTGGTTTACCTGATCTGGGTGGATATTACGCGAAGCAACTACTATAAGGAACAATTGGAAAAGGCGAAAGAAGAAGCGGAGGAATTGAGCAAAATCAAACAACGATTCCTTGCAAACATGAGTCATGAGATCCGCACGCCTCTTCAGTCTATTCTGGGGTTTTCGGAGCAGTTAAAAAATTATCACGGCCCACACTTGGAAGCAGTGGGTGCGATCCACAGTTCATCCGAGCACTTACTACATATCGTCAATGAAGTGCTTGACTATAGCCGCATCTCGTCGGGAAGCTTTACGCTTGTCAAAGAACCCTTTAAGTTATTCGCCCTATTGAAAGAGGTGGAATCAGCTATGCGCATTCAGTCGGAGAAAAAAAGGCTTACACTTCTGCTCGACCTGGAAAAGGCCTCAGACTTTGAACTCATGGGCGATTCGTTCCGATTAAGACAAATCTTGTATAATCTTATTGGCAATGCCATCAAATTCACCTCTAAGGGATACGTTAAGGTAACGTTAAAAACCATCGAAGACGAAAATGGTGTGAACTGCACGTTCGAAATTATGGATACCGGAATAGGTATACATCGGGATGAGCTAAAAAAGATCTTTAATCAATTTGAGCAGGCCAGCTCATTCATAACACGAAATTTCGGCGGAACAGGTTTGGGTCTAACCATTGTCAAGTCGCTGGTGGAGGCGCAAGGTGGTACACTGAACGTTACCAGCCAACCCGGGCATGGTTCTACTTTCCACGTCAATA
The DNA here is from genome assembly GCA_025923195.1 of Chryseolinea sp. Lineage (GTDB taxonomy): Bacteria > Bacteroidota > Bacteroidia > Cytophagales > Cyclobacteriaceae > Chryseolinea. Next base: position 53,782 of record JAICGJ010000009.1, on the reverse strand, counting down.
TCAGATTTGAAAAGAATGTTGGAATGATATCCCAGCCTGATACTTTGCCAGAAGCCGTTGCTAATCGTTTCTCTGGAAAAGTAATTGTTGTGGATGATGACCCCATGATCCTGAGATTGTGCAGCCTCATTTTCAAAAAAAATGAAATCGATCACATTACTTATAATGACGCCGGCAAGTTGATACACCAGGAACCGGACCCTGAGGTAACACATATCCTAATGGATATACGCATGCCTCACATCAATGGGGTTGAGCTTTGTCACGCGCTTCGAAAAGAGTACAACCGCGAGACGATCTTCGTTGCCCTTACCGCTCACGTTTTTGCGCAGGAAAAGCAACAGCTGCTGAACGAAGGATTTAATACGATCCTATCAAAACCGTTCCGCGAAGAAGAATTGCTTCAACTATTCGGATTAAAGGTCAAAGAACCACAGGATACGGAGAAGACAGAAAATGATGCTGCTGTAGACCTTTCGATGTTGCAGAAGATTACTATGGGAGATGAATCGCTGTATCAATCCATCCTGCAGCAGTTTCAAGAGGAGACTGAAAATGATTTACAACGCCTGCAGGAGATATTGCGGCAACCGGAGGCCGGAGTGATTCGTGAAATCGTTCACAAGCTCGCTGGCCGGGTCGGGCAGATGGGAGCGTTCGCACTTGCGTCAAGTCTTCACGAGATTGAAAACGAAATTGTTGAAAGCGCTCCGATTGAAACGCTGATCGATCGAATCTCAAGAGCCAGGGCAGATGTGGTTAAGCTAGTGCATTCCATTAAACTTCACTCGCTACAACGCTCTAACTAGGGGATATCTTTCTGCTTAATCACTCTATTCCGTATTTCTCAATTTTTAGATATAGCGTCTTGCGGTCGATATTCAATATACGCGCAGCTTTAGACTTGTTGAATCTTACTTCATGCAAAGTCTTAATGATCATCTCTTTCTCTTGGGTCTCCTGCAGCGCCTTCAAATCGTAAATTGGGGCAGATTCACCGGTATTTTTTTGGGGAGGGTTTTTCACTGTTTCGAGCATTTCTGAAGGCAGTGCATTGACCTTGATCAGTCCGTCATTCGTCAGCAATACCGCACGCTTAATCACATTTTTCATTTCGCGCAAATTGCCTGGCCAGTCATACTTCCTGAAAATTTCTGATACCTGGCTATCAAATCCCGCAACATTCCTGTTTAGTTCCTGATTAGCCAACTCCCGGAAGAAGTTAATAAATTCTTCCAGGTCCTCGGCTCGCTCCCGCACCGCCGGCACTATAAGCTTAAACTCGTTCAGGCGGTGATAAAGATCCTCTCTGAATGCACCTTTCTTGACCGCGTCGGCAAGGTCATCGTTAGTGGCGGTCAGAATCCTGACATCAACTTTGATTTCCTTGTTGCTTCCAACGGGTTGAATCACTCGTTCCTGAATGGCTCTCAGCAGTTTGATCTGTACTTCATATGACAAGTTACCCACTTCATCAAGAAATAGCGTCCCTTTATGAGCTTCCTCAAATTGACCAACTTTATCTTGCACTGCGCCGGTGAACGAACCCTTGATATGGCCAAACAATTCGCTCGCGGCGAGTTCTTTGGAGATCGCTCCGCAGTCAACTGCCACAAACGGAGCTTTGGACCTGGCGCTGAGCCTGTGAATGGTACGCGCTACGTTTTCCTTCCCGGTGCCGCTCTCACCTTCTATTATGACAGACATATCAGTTGGAGCCACTAGCCGAACATAATCATATAATTTTCGAGATAACGGGCTGGTGCCTTCAACAAATTGTTTACTCATCTGCGGTCGTTCAGGCACAGACGGAGTCTTTTCTTTTTTGAGGGCTTGCTGGACTAACATAAGTAATTCGTCGGGATTAACGGGTTTGGTTATGTATTCGAAGGCACCCATTTTCATCGCTTTGACAGCCGTGCGTATATCAGAGAAGCTGGTCATGATGATGACAGGCACAGTAAGTGAAACCTTTTTCAGCTCAGTCAGGACGTCCATTCCCGTCATGTCCGGTAATCGATAATCTAGCAGAACCAAGTCAATCTTGTCGGCATCAAATGCTTTCATGCCTTCCTGCCCCTTATGACAGACTGCTACTGAATACCCATTTTTGGACAAAAAACCCTCGAGAATCCTGCAGAATGTCAAGTCGTCTTCAATAACTAGTATCCGCGCCATAATTGGCCCAAAATAAAAAAGAAAGCTGGAATATTATCCAGCTTTCTTTTTTCATTTACAAGTTGTTAGAAGTCAATAGAATGACTAGCGAATTAACCTTCTACTTTGCCGTCCTTGTTAAATTTTACAGTCTTGGTTTCAGCACCATTCTTTAATTCAACTTCGTAAGAATCAGTTGATTTAACATGATAAGCGGCGTCAATTAACCATCCGCGATATTCTTGAGCTTCAAGCGATTTCTTAACTGCTTCTGGTAGCTCTTCGGATTTGATCTTAGTCTTATCTTCTTGATCCTGAGCAGCTGGTGCCGGAGCCACTACTTCCGTAGCTTGGTTGCTTTCTTGAGGCGCAGGTGCAGGTGTAGCTTCCTGAGCGTTTGCAAGTGCAACACTTCCCAACAGAGCTAGAGAGGCAAACATTAGTTTTTTCATGATAAATGGAAATTTTTAGTTGAACATTTAGTTTGGTTCAAGCTTGTCCAATGATATGCCAGAAGCAGACGGCAGTTAAACCACCTGTTTTTCAGTTACTTAAAAATTGTTGATTGACAAGTGGGTGAAAAAGGTGTAGAACGATTCTACAAGATGAGATCATGGCTCTACAAGAAATAACATCTTCCGTTTAGCAAAGACTATTTCTCTCGTGAGTCTTTATTTATTTTTCTCCTCGGCCTTTAATTTTCGCTCCTCAATGAGGTAAGAGGCACCAAGGCCGATTCCTCCCCAGATAAACAGCATTGAAAAATATGCCACTTCTTCCATGTCAAAGAAGGCTCGATCAAGAAAATGCCCTAGTAGCAACCCCACGCCAGCCCCTATCATCAACAAAGAGGCTCGAAGCGGTAGCGAAGTGCTCGAGGTTTTCTTTAAATTGAAGAGCTGCGGGTCGACGCCTTTCTCAATCATTGCCAAGCGTTCTTCGTTCGTGAATCTTCGTAAGTATACAATCATAATGTATGCACCCACGATCGCTACCATTACCATTACAATCCCTAAAATATCTGGTCCCATTTGTATTATTTTTTTAAATGTGACACTAGGACGAGGTATTTTGCAGTGAGGTTACACGAAAGGGAATGTTTTATACCTTATACCCTATACCTTATACCTGTTTAACACGAGGGTATAAGGTATAGGGTATAAGGTGTAACTTGATTACAAGACATTGCGTCCAAGGATGGTCATGACGAAGGATCCGGAGCATTCACTTATAGAAAGGATTCTAGCCGGTGAGCAACACTTATATGCCGAGATGGTGGATAAATATAAGAGCTATGCCTACACTGTAGCCCAGAAAATCCTCCAGAACAGACCCGACGCGGAGGAAGCAGCACAGGACGCTTTTGTTAAGGCTTTCCATCATTTGGGAGACTTTAACCGCCAGGCTAAGTTTTCAACGTGGTTATACCGCATTGTTTTTAACACTGCTATAAGCTATAAGCGAAAATACCGGCATAAATTTCAAAGTATCGAAAGTACCATCGTGGAATACCGGGAAGAAGCGAATTGGATGCTTGAGAAGAAGGACAAAAAAAAGTATCTCGATCTGGCCATGGCAAAATTAAATGCTGCAGACAGGACGGCCTTATCGCTGTTTTACCTCGAGGAATTTTCCCTTGAGGAAATTGCAGAAATAACCGGTATGCAAGCCAACACTGCGAAAGTAAGAATACATCGTGCACGGCAAAGGTTGGCGGATGAACTGAAGAATTTATTAAACAAAGAAGCCTTAACTTTATAAGGATATGAGAAAGGTGCCACAATCTGTAGACGATATTCTCCTCGATTACCTGGATGGTAATCTGGATCGTACGGAGCTTGAGAGGGCTGAATATCAAATTCGGAATAATCCCGACTGGCAATCAAGATTGGAAGAATTAAGATTGATCAATTCGTTATTACGTGAAACTAAAATTGAGCAGCCATCGAAAAACTTCACCGATGGAGTCATGACCCATCTGCACCAGTATCCTGCACAAAAAGGTTTTTCAATCAAAAGCGGAATTCTTTTGCTGGTGGTGGTCTTGATGGCAATTGGAATTGCAACCGTGTTGGTTTCAACAGGGGCTTTTGATAACACCTCCACAAGTATTGACTTAAACCAGATCGAAGTTTCAAAGAAATTCATCAAGACTCCCCTGCCCTCATTTTCCTTTAACGGGAAGCTTATAGTAAACATTATTATTATATTAAATCTTGCTCTAGCCTGGATTGTGCTGGACCGAACGATCCTAAAGCCTTTCTTTCAGCGAAGGATGCAGTCAGGTCACTGAATTTTTGGTTGACAGAATTCTTGTTATCTTAAACGGTTCAATCGTTTGAGATGACACGATCTAATACTGCTTTTCGCAATGCGATAGTCGCCTCCTTGGGTGGGTTTCTTTTTGGTTTTGATACCGCAGTAATTTCGGGTGTTGAGAAGTCGATCCAGCAGTTATGGATGTTGGCCGATTTCGCGCATGGTTTTACCGTTGCCTCGGCTTTGATTGGTACCGTGCTTGGTTCTTTGCTGGCGGGATGGCCCGCGGAACGATATGGAAGAAGAAGGGTACTTCAAGCTATCGGCCTGATTTACTTAGTTACGTCGTTGGTTACGGCACTTACTACTTCGTGGGAATTTTTCGTCTTGTTCCGATTCATTGGTGGTATAGGCGTAGGTGCCTCTTCAGTTGTGGGGCCAATGTATATCTCTGAGATCTCGCCAGCAAAGAATCGTGGTCGTTTGGTCGCCTTGTTCCAGTTTAATATTGTTAGCGGAATTCTCATTGCCTTTGTATCCAATTACCTCTTGTTCGGCGTAGGAGAAGATGCCTGGCGTTGGATGCTTGGCGTTCAGGCGTTTCCCTCATTGTTATTCTTCATTTTCGTTTTTGTTGTCCCCGAGAGCCCGCGCTGGCTGGTCAAGAATAACAAACATGAAGAAGCCAAACGAGTACTCGAAGATATTGGGGAGGCCGATGGTACACTCGCCGTCAAGACAATTAAGGATTCCCTTCACACTGAGCTAGGGATGAAGAAGGAAAGCCTCTTTAATGGTCGTTATAACAAGCCCATTTTTTATGTTGTCGCGTTAGCTATGTTCAATCAGCTGTCAGGGATCAATGCCATAATGTATTACGCACCACGCATTTTCGAGATGACAGGTTTAGCAAAAGACACCGCTTTATTACAGGCGGTCTCGATCGGAGTTACGAATATGGTTTTTACCCTGCTTGCCATTTCGTTAATAGATAAGTTCGGAAGGAAAACTTTGCTACTCATTGGTTCGGCTGGAATGGTTTTGTTCCTCGGATTGGTTGCGACTGCATTTTACAGGCAGGATTTTGGAGGATTCGACGTCATGTTCTACCTCGTGGGATTCATTGCCTTTTTCGCTTTTTCGCAAGGGGCTGTCATTTGGGTATTCATGTCTGAAATATTCCCCAACAAGGTTCGTTCGCAGGGGCAAACCCTCGGCAGTTTCACGCACTGGATTATGGCTGCCCTTATATCGTGGACCTTTCCTATACTCGTAGAACGCTCGAGCAACGGCGGATTCTATTCCTTCTTATTGTTTACAGGTATGATGTTGGTTCACGGAATTTTCGTGTGGAAGGTGTTGCCTGAGACAAAAGGCAAGTCATTAGAGGGCATACAGCGTGAGTTGGGAATTCATTAGGGCGTTATCGTTATTAGTTATCCGTGAATAGTTACAGTGGATGTGCAATGCAGCAACACCACGCGCGACCTGAACGCATAATATCTCCAAATTCCGATTTCGGCGTTCCGTCTTCGACGTTATTGAGAAATGTGGCTGACGTACCATACATGTCTCATAGATCGTCCCAATAACTGCTAACTAACCCCTTCCCTTCCTCGCTGTCGTTTGGATAACAACACGGATAACTGATAACGGATAACACACCCCGACGCCCTATAACGATTAGCTATTTCTCCTTTGCCTCCGGGCAATCGATCTTCCAGTCCCGCGCGAGAGCGGCGGAACCTTCCTTGACTTTTTTTATCAGTTCATCCTTCTTCTTGCCAAACTTGCAGCCCATATCCACGTGCCTGTACTTGGCACCGTCAACAATGAAATTAAAGTGGCAGGTGTTGGTAGCCTTGTGCGTTTTCAGGCAGACAAACTCTATGTTATCACCTTGGTTTGGGGTGGCGCTTGTAGAGAATATGATCACCAAGAACAACCCCAGCGCGACTTTCATTTTCATGAATGAGATTTTCAATAAAGATAAAGACAACCATCGTATCCTAAAACAAAAAACCCCGGCGGCACTGGGGTTTTTTGTCATTGAGACGATTTATCGATTTTAGTACCTGTAATAATCAGGTTTAAATGGACCCTTTGTATCGACGCCGATGTACTTGGCCTGGGCGGATGACAGTACCTCCAATTCTACACCAATCTTCTTCAGGTGCAGGCTGGCTACCTTTTCATCGAGATGTTTTGGGAGCATATAGACTTTATTCTCGTACTTACCCGCATTAGTCCAAAGTTCAATTTGAGCTAAGGTTTGGTTTGTGAAAGAATTCGACATAACAAAAGAAGGGTGCCCCATAGCGCATCCGAGATTAACCAATCGACCTTCAGCTAGCAGAATTATTTGACGTCCGTTATCCAGGGTATAAATATCCACTTGAGGTTTGATGGTATCTTTCTTACCATTCTTGTTCAACCAGGCTACGTCAATTTCATTGTCAAAATGGCCTATATTACAGACTATTGCCTTATCCTTCATGCTCGTGAAATGGCGATCAACAACAATTCCAAAGTTACCAGTAGCCGTAACGATAATATCTGCATCCTTTACTGCATCATCCATTCTCTTGACGGCATAACCATCCATCGCGGCCTGGAGGGCGCAAATAGGATCAATCTCTGTTACAATTACACGTGCACCTGCGCCTCGTAAAGATGCTGCCGAGCCCTTTCCGACGTCACCATAGCCGGCCACAACGGCCACCTTACCCGCAATCATCACATCCGTAGCTCTCCTGATGGCATCCACACACGATTCTTTGCAACCATATTTATTATCAAACTTTGACTTTGTGACCGAGTCATTGATGTTGATGGCTGGGAGAGGTAACTTTCCATTGTTCATCCGCTCAATTAACCGGTGTACTCCAGTCGTAGTCTCCTCTGAAATGCCCTTGATACCTTGTACCAATTGTGGGTAACGATCCAATACCATGTTGGTAAGATCACCACCATCATCCAAAATCATATTGAGGGGCTTACCGTCTTTAAAGGCGTAAAGCGTCTGTTCTATACACCAGTCAAACTCCTTTTCATTCATTCCCTTCCATGCAAAAACTGGGATGCCTGCAGCGGCAATTGCGGCAGCGGCGTGATCTTGCGTTGAAAAAATGTTGCAGGAAGACCAGCTTACCTCTGCTCCCAGTTCAACCAGAGTCTCGATTAGAACAGCTGTTTGAATAGTCATATGAAGGCATCCGGCAATACGAGCACCCTTTAAAGGCTTTTGTTTTCCGTACTCCTCACGTGTAGCCATGAGGCCAGGCATTTCCGCCTCAGCCAACTTAATTTCTTTGCGTCCCCATTCTGCAAGGGATAGATCTTTAACCTTGAAGGTCAGTTTTTCATCAACAGTCATTTTATCAGTTTATTAGAATTGCCAAAAGTACGCTAAACCCTCGAAAATGCATAATTACGGTTAGCTTTAAGCGATTTAACCCGAAATTCCAGGGTTAAAACACCTCCTCTACTTCTTCTTTTTTGAGCGGGCAGCTTGGGGCACTTGGATCAGGTCAGCTTGTTTAATGATAGACGTCCAAATGCTGGTTTTGCCATCATCTAGCCGTGTCCAAATTGGAGTAATCACCCCCTTGTGGGCGGATATGTTGATATAGTTACCAAAAAATTGGGAATCCACGGGCGTAAAGGGTGATTCACTCAGTTTTATAGTCTTAAAGTTAAGTCCTCCATCGGTTGAATAGGCCAGGCTAACATCGGTCTGATTGTCGTCGTATGGTGCGCGGTCATAGAATATAACATAAATGTATCCCGTTGTCTGATCCACAGTCATCCAGGGCAGATACTGATGCCGCTTATTTTCGTCTTCACCCAGTTTTATGGGTGACGACCAATTATCACCGAAATTAGTGGAACGGATAAACCAGACGTCGGTATCGCCTTCGCCATTTCGTTGATCTGCCCAAGTCATATATAGAGAGCCTTGAAAGATACTTTTGCTTTGATCGATCATCAAAACAGGCCTGCCACTGGAGCGGCTATGACCCGGAATCTTCAGATCCCACCCACCGGGCTGGTTGACGACGGCAATGTCGTTTGTCAGCCAAAGGCCGCCTCCATTGAAGGAACGATCAAGAAATAATTTGTTCTGGTTCGCCCAAGCTACAAAGGCCTTTCCGTCCAAGGTAACAGCAGGCATCGCACCCATTGCAGTGTTGTCGTCTCCTTTGCAATTGCCAGGAGTTTGAGAAATTTGAAATGGCTTGCTCCACTTCTTCCCGTTTGCCGATGTTGTTAATAGAATATTTGATTGGCAACTTTCATCGTTGCTCTTATACTTATCGAACTGAGTCCATGCAACCCATACAGTTCCCTTCGAGTCAACTGTGGCCCAGGGGTTGGTATTGTCCTTTTGGTCTGTTCCAAAAGTTGCCCCTTCCTCCCAAGTCTTCCCGCCGTCTTTGGAAATATGGCAAAGAATCCGATTCAGATACCTTTCGTTAGCGGAACCCTCTCCGGATGGATCCGACAAATGGAACACAAAAATATTTCCCTTGTCGTCAGAGACAAGTACTGGATCGCCATTGACGCCGCCAGAAGATTTGATCTTCAATGATTGCCAGGTACCGCCACCATCGAGCGTAAAATAGATATTGTCGAGTGAAGACGCGGCAATGATGTTGTTGGGATTTTTTTTGTTAATAACGATCGCAGGCTGACAAACCTGATTCGTTGTCGTAGCCCCGTCCAGCCGGACACTCTTAATTTGGGCGAAGTTAAACGATGGAAACAGGAGCAAAATTAACCAAATGCCGATACGCATCTTCTCTACCATTTTAAACAAAATTATAAAGTATTCGCGCTTGGCAAAGTACTTAATGTATCCATAAGGTAACTATTATCCATTCAAAGTTGATGCGCTTAAGATTTTTCGCAGATGAACGTATTTATTTTCTGGACCGCGGAAAAATAAATCTTGTTTTTTCATTTCCTTTGCAGGAGAAAAAGCTTACTGTGTTTTCTTAGCACATTGTACGCATTTTAACAAATAACCAAAACTATCAGCTACACTATGAAACATGTTTTAAGTCTTATGCTTGTATGCCTGGTGATCGTCGGCTATGGTCAGAAAATTAAGTTGTTGGAAGGTGATTTAGCGCCGTTGAAGGGTCAAACGTCCGTAAAGACAGAATTCAAATATGAAATGTCGGTGGGAAAGTTTGACAAAGAAGAAGACTACATCGCCAAAAAGAAGAGTGAATTGAATGAAAAGGAAGCAGGCAGAGGCGATACATGGGAACAGTCCTGGGTTTCGGATCGGCAGGATCGTTTTGAACCTCAATTTCGCGAGCTGTTTTCCAAGTATTCCGATATCTCCACAGTAGGTGACAACGCGGACTATACCCTAATATTTAAGACCATTAAAACGGAGCCGGGCTTCAATGTTGGCGTTGCGAGCAAGCCGGCTTTCATCGACGGTGAAGCCTGGATCGTCGAATCAAAAGATCCTTCTAAAGTGGTCGCCAAAATCTCCGTCGTTAAGGCTCCTGGCCGGGATGTAATGGGATTTGACTACGAAACGGGCGCACGGCTGCAGGAAGCATATGCCAAGGCCGGAAAAGAACTAGGTGCCTTTTTGAAGAAAAATATCAAGTAAATTTTGCATCAACCACGTTCGAGTATAAGTCAGGTAACTTCCTGACTTTTTTGCTTTTATACACCTCATATTGTTGACTTTTTCCTCACAGTGGACGTGTGTTTGTCCCCCCAGGACCCATTGTGCAACAATAAATGGCCTTATTGCACGTTTTTCGACTCTTTAACGAGAAAATAGACGTTTTTGTAAGTCTCGCCCATCCTTTGCTAAGTCCTACCCAAGAACTTAAAACTTACCATTATGATCAGGAAATTAGTATTTGGATTAGCCATAGCTGGCGCATTTTGGAGCTGTGACACGAAAGAAAAGCAACGCCTTCAAAGTCAAGTGGATTCGCTTCGAACTGAACTCCATGAGAGCCAGCAAACTGCACAAACTCTGCAAGAGATTGGCGTGTTGATCGATTCAATAGATGCGAATCGTCAATTATTAAGAACAGATGTTGTGGAAGGTACTTCTTATGCGGACTATAAGAACCGCTTGAAGGACATCAACACCCACATCAAGGAAACACAGGCCAAAATTGCCACCCTTGAGAAATCTGTAAAATCGGCAAAGGGTACTTATGCAACTACTATCAAGAGACTGAAAGCTGATCTTGAAATGAGCACTCAACAAATCACGGCTCTCCAGGCTGAAGTTGAGAAAATGCGCGGAGAAAACGAGTCACTTGCTATGACGGTTTCTCAACGCGACTCGGCAATAAGCCAGAATCTTGAAACAATCAAGATGAGAGAACAGGATGTAGCTAACTTGGAGACTCGCGTTGAAGACATCAATGCACAATCCAAGGCAAGCCAGGCTGACTTGTACTTTGCTCAAGCTCAGGCACTGGAAACTGCAGCTGAGCGTACCAAGTTTGCTCCGAAAAAGAAAAAGGAAACAAAACGCGAAGCACTTGAGCTCTACAAACTGTCATTATCTTTGGGTAAGGCAGATGCACAGGCAAAGATTGACGAACTCGAAAAAGATCTTAGCTAAGATATTCAACCTGTAGATGAAAAGGATGACCATCAACGGTCATCCTTTTTTATTTCCGGTTATCTATGAACTTTTTGACCTTCCTGTTTTTTCCTGAATGCTGCAGGCTCTCGATTGCTGAAGGAGTGATAAACTCAAGCAGCGGTTGAACGCGAAGCCTGGACTGGAAGGCATTGGAAAGGACTTCCTTAACGCTTGCTTCGTTATCATCTACACAAACGTAGACACGCAGCTCGTCTAAATCCAACGGTCCTGTGTATACTTCGACGACGTATTCTTTTACCTCACGGAACTGGTTCAGAATATCAAAGATCCCGGGCGGATAGATAGTGGTTCCCTTTAACTTGATCATTTGTTGGTGGCGTCCGATCACCGGCCCTAGCCGGAGTGTCCGCCTTCCGCATGCACAAGGTGAATCATAAGCCTTCAGCATATCTCCGGTTTTGTATCTTATCAGGGGCATCCCTTCTACGCCGAGAGTTGTGATGGTAACTTCTCCTGTGTCTCCAACTTTCACGGGTCTATTCTGTTCGTCAAGCAATTCCACTATGATTAATTCGGGGTGATGGTGGCCGCCAACACCGTGTGAACATTCCGTGAAAGCTGTCTGCATTTCGGTTGATGCGTAGGTGCTGTACAAATGAATATTCCAACTACCGGCAATTGTCTTCCCAAGTGTATTAAGTTCCAGTGAAGCGTTTCGTAGACTCTCACCAATACAAATAGCCTTTTTGACTGAACTGTTATTCGGGTCGATACCTTGCTGCGCAGCGAATTCAATAAGCTTGATAATAAAAGACGGTACAGCTACCAGTATCGTTGGATTCAAACGCTCGATCGTTTCCCACTGCAGCGATGGAAGACCTGGTCCGACGCGGATTAACCCAGCGCCTAGCTTTCGTATGCCCTCGTAATAGGCAATGCCAGCCATAAACTGTCGGTCAAGTGTAAGCATAAGTTGATACAGATCCCCTTTACTACCATCCGCGCAAGCAAATGATATGCTCTCATTGTAGGCTAACCGTTGCAAATCCCCTTCTGTTAACGCTATGGTAACCGGTATTCCCAGGGTACCGGAAGTACTCGTGTACTCAACGACTTTGCTCCTTGGAACACACAGGAAGGCCCAGTTATTTCGCTGAAGGTCATCTTTAGTTGTTATTGGCAATTTTTGCAAATCATCCACTGTTTTAACTGAATTTGCGGTGACACCGTGTTGGGCAAACAACTTTTTGTAATAAGGAGAGTGGCGCAGGACGTATTGCATCGCGACCTTCAATTTCTCTGATTGGAACTGCCTGATGCTATCTGTTGATTCTAGCTCTATGTCCGGAATATGATTCATTTTTCAATGATAACGACTGCACAGGCAACCTGCTTTAAATGAGAAAGAGACAAATGTATTTTATTCCAATTATTTTGTTTTGCAAGATCCTCAAAATTTCCACGAAGGAGGATAGAGGGTTTTCCATTGACATCGTTCACTACTTCGATCTTGGAAAGATCATATCCTAGTAACAATCCAAAGCCTGTCGCCTTTAAAAATGCTTCCTTTGCAGCAAACCTGGCGGCATAATTTTCAAATTTCCGATTGGATTCACAGAAATCAATCTCACTAATTGAAAAAACCTTCTCGCGAAAGCCTTTGTCGCTATTGATCTTTTCCATAACACGCTCGACCTCGATCATATCGATACCTATACCTATTATCATTTGATGTTTTTTTTGCATTGATCAAGATTTCTTTCCATATGGTAGCGCTCCTGTTCAGTTGCGACTTCCTTAGTCAGCCCTTTTTCGTACAATGGAATCGCTCCTGCCCAGTTCTTCCTGTCAAAATAATAATCAGCCGCAAGCATATAAGCGTGATATGAATTAGGATTCCATTTGATAATACTATCTGGATGAGTATCTGTATGAGGGTTAAATGGAAACCTGTACTTGCTAAATTTGACATAGTCGTTATATTCCGGAGTAAGTAAAAAAGAGTCGGCAGGGATGGTATATTCACCGAGATGGATTTCTTCGTTGATCGTTGCCTCGTAGGCAAAAGCTTGCTCAAGGTCATAGCAAACAAATTTTCCGAGCTGCCATGGCGCAGTGGACACCCACATGAGTTTTCTTGCCGGTTGAAATATTACAGCATGATGGGCAACCAGCTGGTTAATTGCTTTTTCATTTCCTAGACCGATGTCCTTATCTTGGAGGCCTCGTTGATCGCGCAAAATCGCGGCGGTCCTGGCGACTGAATTTTGCCCATCAATAAGCAGCTCTGACAGCCTTTGATACCGGTATGCAGAAGCGCCGGTCTTAATATGAATCTGGTTTAACCGAGTCATGCCCAATTTCGGTCCCAGGAAGTGGTTGGTGCTAAGTATAGCATTGCCGTGAGCTTCAACCAGGTCAACCCTTTCCGGGGTTTTCTCAATGATTGAAGCTTTCCCTTCTTTACCGGAACCGATCAAGAATGATTCTGCAACAAACACTTTTCTCTTTGCAACAATGTCATATGCTTCACGAATAGTGGATGCATATTGAAGAATTTCGCGTGTTACCAACGTGACGGGAGTTGCAGCGCCTGATGGGATATCCGACTTAGCCGCGTTGATGGTGACGGTCAGACCCTGATCATTCATTCCCGATAACACACCCGTCATACCTCCAAAGGTAACCATCATGAATTTGTGCCCCTCGGCGGGCTTGTAAAAAGCAACAATTTTGTCACGCGCGAAATCGTCGCCTACGTAGAAATCAAAATTTCGTCCAATGATCAGCGTCGAATCTTCCGACTTGTCGCTCCATGTTGCAAATGCCGTACATCCAACCAGCGACATATTTTGCAACGCATGTCCTATATCATGCGCAGCATGATAGTTCAAAATACGCTGATATGGCGGCGCGATATCGTCGAACTCGTGTGATGCTGAATAAGACACTCCCAAAATTTCCAGTTGGTACTCTTTGATTACGTTGTCTTGTAGGTTGCGATTGAACCAGCCTACAAAATTCTTTAAGATCTGCAGATAAAAGTCAGAAGGTACTAGTCTGTGAATCTGTTCTGTAAAAACCTGTTCCTGGTAATGTACCAATTCGCGGGTTAGCTTACCATTCGCTACACCACGCTCAAAAGGCTGTCCCTCAACGTACAATTCGTACAGTCCACTCTCGCTTTTTTTGAACCAATTGTTATCGACCTTGAATAATCCGGTATCAATTTCCACAACTTGAGCATTTAGCGACTGCAACGATTCCGGTATGGGCTCGTCAATGGTAGCTACGGCTCGGACATACATCATTAATCCAAGCAAGCCCAGGACAACTATAGAGACAAACCAGGCAAGAATTTTAGCTATCCTTTTGAGCATCTTGTACTTTGTCTAAAATATAGTCCATCCCTAAAATCTGCGATGCTGTAAGCACGGCACTAACTGTGACGCCCAAAACGCCATGGAGGTTTAGGTTCTGTCCTGTAAGCAACAAATTCGGTATCTTGGTTCGTGGTGAAATAAATGATTTTAAAGGATCGCGGTAGTCTTTAGTTAGTCCATATAATGAGCCATCCTCGTTACCGATGTAATCACGTGCGGAAAGTGGGGTGGCTGTGGTGTAAGACTTGATGCATGATTTGAATCCCGGGAATCGTCGTTCAACCATATTGAACAATACCTCGGCCTTCTCTTGCTTAAATGCTTCATAATCTTCACCTCGGCTGGATTCATCAGATACAGTGTTAAATGTATGCTCCCATTTTTTTACATCGTCGAAGCGCATGTAGGCCATGACCGTAACGCCTTCGGTGAATTGTTCATCTTCGGCTGAAGTGGTAAAAAACAAAGCAAAACCCAGTGGCCAATTCTCCTGAGTATAGTTCAATACCCCCCATGGGTCTTCCTGTTCAAAATAATAATAGTTATGGTTGAAATGCCTGAAAGAATTTTTCTTCATTACGACATTGACATAAAATGTAGAAATGGAATTTTCCAGACTTTTTATGCGGTTGCGATAAGCTTTCTTGATTATTGTACTCTCCAACATATCCAACGTTTGGGATGGGTGAATGTTAGAGATAAAAAGTTTTCCGTAATATCGATCGCCCTTATCGGTCTCGGCATACGCAACTTCACCACCTTCCTCATGTAACTTAGTCACCCTTACACGCTTCACGATCTTACCATGGTGGGCATGAATCTCTTTTGATAAATATTTTGAGATCTGAGATCCTCCATTAATAAAGCGGTATGAGCTTTCAATATAACTGTTCACAATTAGCGCATGTACATAGAAAGGAGTTTTGTACGCAACGCCCGCATACAACAAGTTATTTCCCGCCAAAACATTCTGAAGTTTTTTATTGCTGGTTATTGATTCAATAAATGTCTTGGTATCCATTTCAAGCGCCGTCATTTTTTCAAACAATCCGCCACCGCTTCGAAGATTATACAAAGGGAATTTACCGCACACCTCGCGGATCGCGCTGCAATAATTTCGGAGCGCTTGCTCTTCATCCGGAAATTGCGTTGCCAGGGTCTTGATAAAATTCTCATAACCTTGTGCGTACTTATAAACCACGGGGTCTCCCTCAAAAATAATAGCATCAAAAACGTCGAGATCAAGCCTTCGAAGTTTGAGCTTATCCATGATGCCGAGGTATTTGAACAATTGATAGAGGTTTTGGCCTTTGTCCAATCCTCCTACGTAATGAACTCCCGAATCAAAAATGACCCTGTCGCGAACATATGTCTGAAGGTTGCCACCAATCTGTTTATTCTTCTCAAGGATGCAAACCTTATATCCTTCCTTTGCCAGAATCGTTCCACATGCAAGGCCTCCCAACCCGCTACCTACTATAACCACGTCATGCTGTTCTGCCATTCCTGTTTGGTGATGAACTCAAAGCTCAATTTTTCAATGCTTTTTCCTTATTACAAAAATAACATTCGAGGTATATTTTGCATCATCGTCGACCTCTACGGTAAATCCCTTATTATTCGCTATCCTCTTAATGGTTTCACCCGATAAAAAATTAAGCGCGTTGACGGACTTATTAAACTTCAAGAGTTTTACACTAAAAAACTCCGTAATCTGAGTCCCTTGATGCCGCTCTCTAAGATCAACAATTCCTTCTCTAATCACCAGAATACCGTCTTGGTTAAGCGCATCAAGAGCCTGCCCCAACAAAGTTTCTTGTGCAAGAGAAGGAAGATAATGCAAAACGTCGCTTAAGACGATGCCATCATATTTTTGCAAGGGAAAATTTCTTACGTCTGCAGCACAGAACCGGAGCCTGTCGGACTTCAAATAGCCGTGGTTCGCAACATCAATTTTTTCTTCATCATAGTCCACACCCGTAATTGTTCTATCAGCTGATAAAAACTGAAGCATATAACAGAGGAATCCATATCCACAGCCCAGATCCAGTATGGACCCCCTTTGAGGTAGCAATTCGTGAAATGGTGTATAATACTTCTCGAGTCTTAACTTAACGCGCAGATACCATTCCAGAACAGGGCCCTTGTAAATGTAATTTGAAAGAAGTTTATGTGAAAAGTACTTGGGCGATTCGACTTCTCGCTTCAGCAATGCAAACTGCTGCTTAAAATATTTGCTGATTGTTTTTGTGCGGTCGGAATATCCCTGTCCATAAGCTTGATCCGTATGGTCTATCCGGCGAAGAAATTTGAGCGTTAGCTGACCCGCATTGAGGTAAAAAGTACCTTTTGGAATAGCATCGGCAGCGCCGTGGATAAGTAATGGCTGCACGGAAAGCTGGAATCGCTCTGCGATGTAAAAGGCTCCTTTGTGGAACCGGTTGATCATCCCATTTTCCGATCGGGTACCTTCGGGGAACACAATCAATGAGTAACCTTCGCGAAAGCGATCCGTCAGTTTGTCAATGCTATCTTCAACTCCTTCGCTTACTGGATAGTAGTCTGCCAACCGGACGACACTACCAAACACGGGAGAATTCCACACCCACTTATTGGTCACCAAAATAAGTTTGGGATGCAGCATGATCGTTAGCAGAATATCAAGAACAGAAGAATGATTGGCGATAATTACACTCGATCTGGAGAACGTATCGGAATTGACATTTATTATTTTTTTTGTAACGCTGGGTTCAACATAAATGACAACGCGGGCAAAAAACCGCAGCATTGAATGATAGAATAGCTTGATATACTTCTTGCCAAAGGGAACCAATCTTAGAACTGATCCGACGAGGGTAAGTAAAATGGCCCCCGTAACGAACAGCGAATATGTGAAGGTGGTTCGGAAAATTCCACGAAATGTCATAGGCGTCAATCCCCTCTTTATCCGATTCGTTACAAGCCACCTAAATAAGAATGGTTCGATGGTTTGAGACATAATGAAAACGCACGTGATGCCAATAATAGAGATTGTCGCAATGGATCGTAGTGCAGGATGCTGTGCAAAGATTAGGACGCCAAGGCCAGCAATGGTTGTGACGGCTGACAAGAAAATGGAAGTCCGGATGGATGGCAGAGTTTTCTTTCCCAGCCGGTATTCCTGCAACAATCCATCCATGGTGAAAATACTATAATCATCTCCTAAACCGAAGATGAAAGTAGAGACCATGATGTTGATAATATTAAATTCAATTCCTGCTAGCGCCATGATTCCCAGTATCCAGATCCAGGTTATCAGCATAGGAAGGAACGTGATTAGGGTCAATTCGATTCTGCCGTATAGGATCAGCAATGCAAAAAAGACCAGGACTGCTGTAAAGGTTACAATGAAATTAAAGTCCGCATTCACATATTCCACAAAAAGGTTTGTAAGCATCTGCCTATCAAAGGCGTGAACAGGATAACTTCGCAATCGCTCGTAAACGAAATTTTTATCGGATGGACTGACATTAACCAAAGAGATAACGGTTGCTTGATCATCTTTCTCAATAATGTAGTCCTCAAAAAAAGCGGCCCGGATCTGATTTGTAACTGCAGAATCACCCCCTACATAAGTTTTTGAAAGCAGCGATTCAAAATTTCGCACGATCTGCTCGGAAAATCTGAGCTGCTTACTCTTCACCCTAACAACGTTCGCAACTGTATCTTTTCTTGTTTTCCAGAAGTCGTTCCACCTTGATATTCTGATTCTCTGAAGTGAATCCGATATAAGAAATGTTGAGACAGAAGAATACTTATTAATTCTATTATCGTTTTCCAGTGACCTCAGCACCGGCGTTACTGTCTCATTCTTTTGCAATGCAGACTGTAGATTTTCCGCGTCAGAAACAACGTACAGCGACGTAAGCGAAGATCGATTGAGTGTTTCCAGACGCCGTTGTGACTCTCGCAATTCGGGTACCATGAAATTCAATTTGTTCATGTCACTGTTGAAAGTCACGTGCCTTGCAAAGTACAGCAAGACGGGAGTTGCCAGCAGGATTACAAGCGCAACGTAACGGTTAGAATCAAAAACAGAAAGTGATGTCCGCTCGATCCAACGCTCATTCTGATTTACAAGCAAATTTTCCGGAATAAAATGAGGCAAGAAAATAAGTGAGCACAGCGCTGCGCCGATCAGACTGAATCCCGCAAACAATCCAACATCCCGAAGTACGGCGGCATTCGCAAATTGCAGGCAAAAAAAAGCGACTACTGTAGTGGCGCTTCCCATAGTCAATGGTCGTACCAAGTCTCGGATTACTTCTTTGTGACTGCCGGTATGCTTGAGGTGAGACAAAAAGTGTAGCGAATAATTAACAGCGATACCAAGGATCACGGAACCGGCCGCAATGGCCAGGATTGAGATCGATCCTTTTATCATGAAGATGCAACAAAGCGAAAACAAGGCACCAAATACCACGGGAATTAAAATTAAAAATGGTATCCTCTTCTTCCTAAAGAATGCAATCAGAAACGCTGTCAGGAAAACAATGACGAGACTCATCGTGACCGCCGAATCCTTCCGTAATTGTAGCGCATTACCCGCGGCAACGACGGGTGCACCAAAATATGATGCTTGAAGCTTCGGATAGTCAGAAGACATATCTTTCAGTAGGGCGTCGAGTTGATTTACAAACCTTGAATTATTCCCGGTGTCATTTGGCGGAAAAACTGGGGAAATAAAAAAGACCAAATGCCGCCGATCCTTGGTCAAGATATAGCCGTCGTATAGTGCAAAATTTTCATCGTATTGAAGCTGTCTTAATTTTTGAAGCGGCAGTAAGGAAAAACCCAACGGGTCTTTTACGATAATTCTTTTTACTAAAACGCCAGCAGGTGAAATCAGCTGTCGATAGTTACTCTCCAATGTCTTGTTTACGTTCTCTGGTCGAATGAGTGAATCCAGCTTAGAATAGTCTTGCTCATCCAGAAAAATGGGTAAATGATCATAAATGGTTGCAAACAGTCCTAGAATCTTTTCATCATCGATCTGTATAGTGAGCTCTTTGATGAATGGTTTCAACTCACGATCCATTCGTGAGGCGAGCGCTTGAGCGTAGGAAACCAAACTGTCTGGTTGAGGAGCAGTGGCACTGTCGGTCACCGAAATCATAACTACGATCCTTTCAACAAACTTGGAATTCTGAAAAACGTAGCTCAACTTTTCGACGCGTTCATCATCTGGAAAAAACTTAGATACATCTTCTTCCAGAGCAATCCGGGAAGCCCCGATTGCAAACAAACCCAACGTCACAATAAAAGCCGTCCAGAAAAGAAATTTTCGCTTCTTAAAAAACTCATAAATATTTATGAAAAGCGTTGCCATACATCAAATCTTCTGACGCTTAAAAAACTTCAATACCAGATATGTAAGGCCGAAAAAGAATATCCCCGCTGCAAACGCCAGTGTAATGGCGCCCAAAACGTATTGAACAAAGCTGGTTTTAACACGCTCCAAAGTTATCTCATCGCTAAAAGAAATATGTTGCGCATCGTCGCCCATCCAAATTGATCCGGCGAGGTGGCTAAGAAATAAAATCAGCGGTATCATCGGTGGTATACTAATATTCGCCGCCAGGATAACTAATATTTTATTTAACCGAAGGAGAAAGGCCAATGTAATAGCGATGATTAGCTGAAATCCCCACACAGGTACAATACCCATGAAAACACCAAACCCAATTGAACAGGCTTTTATCCAATCAGATTCGTTGGGATCAAAAAGTTGATCGTAAACCGATTGTCTGAATTTTTTTTTTTAATGCCTCGGAAAAAATCCCTAGGCTTTATGTAAAGCAACGCAATAATAACAAGGAAGGTATTGAGGATACTGATTCGCGTGAAGTCCGTAAAAGGTCTGAAATGCGAAATCCGATTTTCCTTTTCTGCATAGTATACACGAACGGGAACTTCAACTATTTCGATTCCTCGCCAGGCAGAGGTCACCAGCACCTCAATTTCAAACTCAAATTTGTTTGTTAAGAATCGCATCTGCTCCATGAGTTTCACCGGATAAAGCCGATAACCGCTTTGAGTATCACTCATTTTTATGCCTGTCTCCACCCAAAACCAAAAATTAGAGAACTTGTTTCCAAAGCTGCTTTTGCCAGGTACGCTGGCCTGTTCCATATTGCGGGCGCCTACGATAATTGCTGCAGGGTGCTTCTCAAGTTTCATAAGAAACTTACCCAGGTCTTCTGCGAAGTGTTGTCCATCTGAATCGATTGTGATTGCGTACGAATACCCTGCCTCTACTGCACGCTGAAATCCTGTCCGTAGCGCATATCCCTTACCTTTGTTCTGCAAGTAGCTCACGAGTTCTATCTGCGGAAACTCCTGAAGCACCACGGTCGTGCTATCCGTCGACCCATCGTTGACTACGATGACCTGATCTGTAAATGTTAATACACTTTGTATTACGCGTGCCAGTGTTTGTTCATTATTGTATGTAGGAATAAGCACACATACGTTTCGTCTTTTGAACATCTCGCGCAAGTCCGGTATCATCAGGAGATTTGAAGGATTGCTTTTAATTTAAAAAATGTTGTTGTTCCTGCAAAAAGTGTGGCATTAATTGAAAACTTATCAGCGACCTCTGCATAATTAATGACGGCTTCTACTTGGTTGTTCTGGTCAGGGTTGATAACGGAAAGGAATTTCATATTATCTGCGGCCGTGACCTTCAATACCCGACCCGAACTTACTTCCATAATCTCCCTTATTATCTGAAGCATGCAGACACCAGGTACAACGGGTAACCCGGGAAAATGTCCATCAAAAATCCGATGTCTCTTGTTAATGGCGATTTTTGCCTTCACGACACCGGGAACTTCAACTTTTTCGGTAAGTGTATAAAAGTCGTTAAGCAGAATCATTCCTTGTCAAAGCGGGTAAGTTTGATCCGCATATCAAAAACGTAGTGTCTTAATTCAATTTTTTCCGGCCTGGGATAACCCTGCCCTGTAACTTCAACTGTAGTTTTACGCTTTCGGGCAGAACCCAATTCCAGTCGGCGCAAAGAAGCACAATCTTTGGTGGTAATGAAATAAGAAGTTCCGTTTTTTTGGCGCGTGCCATAAAAAACTTCGTCGTTCATTATCCAGGTTTTATAAGATGCGTTTCGAAATGGGAGACCTAATATTAGTTCGAAATCCTGTTGCAACGTATGTATTACCGGGCCTTTATCCAATTTATGGATGACATTATATACGGCAAAAGTTCCCTCCCGCGAGAACCCAAAGTCGAAAAACGTCACACCAGCTTCATTGGTAAAAACGATCCTATAAGAGCTATCCGGCATATTCTTTATCAGCAATAGACCGCTGATATGATTACCGACTACGTCAACACTCGCATGATACCACGACGTTTCGAACTGTACAGGAGCAAGTTTTGCAATACAATCCGGACGGGATTCAACGGACTGCATATATCGATAGTCTGAAGAGCAGCCGCTGCACAACCAGCTGATACTAAAGAGCAAAAACGGTATCCGCGACCTGTTCATTTAATCTCTTATTCTTAAAAGAAATAATGGTCTTATCGCCTGCGGGTTCGTTCATCTCAATAGATTTAACAGAATAGTCCTTCTTCTCAACGATCAGTAGAATGGTCTGAAAAAACTCACGAAGTGACTTTGCTGTGGGCGTCATTTCGAGCAAGTACAGGTGGTCATTTTCAAAGACCTTTGACGTAAAATCCTTGCTGTCCAATATTGTTCCCTGGACGCAATCAATCATAATCCGGTTCACTTGGCGGAAAAGTCTGTTTGATTTCACCTCTATGGTATTTTCTTTTTCATTATCGCGCACCGACATTTTATCCCCGTTCATGATCATGAGGTATGTGAACGGTTTTTGATATTCAATTCTTACACGATTGTTTCTCTTGAACCAAAATCTTCCTGTAGATGTAATTTTCTCCGTGAGCGCCGCCAGCGTTTTCTCTTGTATAAAATCGCTTGTGATAGATTGCACTTTGGCGGACTCCGTTGTGAACTTTTTCTTAAATGCCGACAGGTCATTAACCGGCCTGAACTCCGGGTTTTGCGCGAAAATCTGTAAAAAAAATGATGGTAAAACTATTGCAGCAAAAATTACAAACATTCTAGGCATACGCTTTCTCCTTGACCAATTCATCTATCCTCACAATTTTTAGTCCAAGGCTGGCAACTTGCTCCAAGAATTGAGGTAACATCTCTAAGGTGGCCCTACTGTAGTCGTGAAATAGTATCACATCTCCGCCCTTTAGCGATTGAGTGACGCGTTCCAGCAAAATGTTGCCATTTTTAGTCATGGTATCAAATGAACGGATACTCCAGCCAATAGTCTTGTAGCCGCGCCTTTTAACGGCACTAGCGACCATGGGATTAGTAACGCCGAAGGGAGGTCGGAAAAAATTAGGCTTTTTGTTGATGACCTTTTGAATAGCTGTATCCGTATCAGCCAGTTCCCTCGCAATTTTGTCAGGGGATTGAAGATCGAACATTGCCCCATGCCAGTAACTATGATTGCCGATCAAATGACCTGAGTCATGTATTCGTTTCGTAAGCGCTGGGTAATCGTGGACGCGATTTCCAATACAAAAGAATGCCGCCGGCACTTTATGGGCATTTAAAATGTCCAGGATTTTTTCGGTCATAACAGGAATCGGTCCATCGTCAAAGGTGATCGCAATTTTGTTAGAGTTTCTATCGCCCTTAAATATTACGGGGAGAAAAAATTCCGCTGACAATACCGAAGCACCGTAAACCTGGATGTTTAAATAAATAATGACCAATAAGGCATACCACCAGCGAGAAATATTGTTCGTCGAGTCAAATGCCACCAAAATGACTAGTATGGCGAGAAATATAATATTGATAGTCCTTGCTTTTAACATTCGCGCAATAAAATCAATGAATGGTGCCTTCCAAAATAAGAATTAAGAATTAACAGCCGTTTCATTGGCCGGTATTCATTTCTGACAACAACTACGTCAGGAATGTGGTTCTCTGCCATAATTTTTGCTGAAAGCCACAATGCAAAGGCAGAAGCCGTTGGGTATTCACCACTTAAGTGCTTAAACACGCCAACAGAACTTGAGGCAAAATACGAAGTTGAAATTAATTCTGTATTTACATCGCGCTTTTTATCCCCACTTTTGCCTACCAGGATGAAATCGATGTCATCTGCGCCAAGTCCGTTTCTATTTAAAAAAGAAAGAATTTCATCCCTAAGGTCATCATATGTTGGATTATAGACCATTTTTATGGCTTCAAGACAGACACGATCTGTCGGCGCGCGAAATCCAGAAAGCACGAAATATGCCGCACCTTCGCCGTGAAGAGTGCCGTTTTGGTTTGCGGTAAATAGGTTGAGGTTATTAATGTCGTCCCTGTAAATGTCAAACCGTCTTAATATAGCATGACTTACCGCTGTGATTTCATCCACCGCCCCGACCAAGAGAGATTGCGAAGGAAAGTCAGTAAGCTCCAACCTGGCATCGAGCAATGCATTTTCAAACGAGAAGGCTCCTTGGGTGTAGGTTTGATTATAACCCTGGCATTGCAGCAACAACGCGATCTGCGAACCTATCGTATTATGTGTTGACTGAATAAAAGGTGTAGGATTCAAAGCCTGTTCCGAATTTTCGATCATTTTATTCAGGAAAATGCCCGTGTCGTCCAGGCATCCATATGCTGTACCCGTAATGATACCGTTAGGAACGTCCAGACCGGCTTGTTTTAAAGCCATCATGCCCGCCGTCACTCCCATCTTAATGATCCTGCTCATTCGCCGAAGCACCTTTGGCTCGATGTACTTTGCGTAATCAGGCTCGTAGCATGTGAGTTTATCACCTTCATTAAGGAATGGCTGGCTAAGCAAAGGACTGTCATCCCAGGTCTTCTGAGGTGAAATACAGCCCATTCCTTTGATATACATTGCCATTAATTAATCGTTAGCTGTTCGCTGTCAACTGTTAGCTGTTAGCCGAAAATATGATCGAAGAACAATTTCCGCCAAAGCCGAAGGAATTGCTCATCACATGTCTGATTTTTATGTTCTGCTCAAATTTCGTTTGAGGGATAAGTTTGACTTCCTCTATCGGATTTTTAAAACGCAGGTTTGGGAACACACACTGTTTTTCAATGGCAATGATTGAGAATATCGCCTCGATTCCACCACTTGCTCCCAACGTATGTCCGGTAAACGCTTTAGTGGAACTTAACTTAGGATATCGCTCGCCATATAACCTCCCTATCGCCGTTCCTTCAGAGAGATCATTGTTCAGTGTCCCTGTCCCATGCAGGTTGATGTAGTCAACGTCTACAGGATGTAGCCCGCTCATTTCTAAAGCTTTCTGCATAGCACCATACGATCCTCTTCCATCGGGTGAGGAAGCGGTCTGATGGTAGGAGTCATTCGTATTAGCATAACCACCCACATATACTGCAGGTGTCTTTTTTTCCATCTTCCTGACTCGATCAGAAATCAACACAACAAAACCTGCACCTTCACCCAAATTCAAGCCGTTTCGGCTGGCGTCAAATGGTCTGCACGGTTGAGGGTCAAGTATCATCAGGCTGTTGAATCCATTTAAGGTAAATTTTGAAAGTGCATCTGTTCCCCCGGCAATTACAATATCCAGTTCGTTGTGTTTAATAAGTCGGGCACCAAATGCAATCGAATTGACAGATGATGAACAAGCTGTATTGACGGTGCTTAAAAAATTGTTAATTCCCAGATCATCTGCAATCAACTCCGTTGTCTTGCCGCATTCGTGATTAACAACTTCACGAAGCCGTCCCTTCCGTGGATTTTCCCTAAAATTATAAAAGAAGTTTTCGGTCTTGTCCATCCCGCCTACTGTCGTAGCTGAGATCAATCCTGTTCGCCATTTCTTAAGATCGATACCTGCGTGTGATGCTGCTTCGCGAGCTGCATGAATCCCCAGCAAGGCGGTGCGGGTAATGTGAGTCTTTTGAGAAAGCCTTTTGGCCAGCAGCGTGTTCGATATCTTAACTTCCCCTACCGGAAGCTTCCCTCGATTCACTGAATCGAACAATGTAATATGGCTTATTCCTGAAACTTCTTTCTTTAACGATTGAAAGGTTTCATCCACTGAATCACCAATGGCCGAAATGAGTCCAATGCCTGCAACGTAAACGCGATCTTCCAAATTATGCTGGTTGATTGGCTTTGATGAATTCTGCGATGCTCTTGACAGATTTGAATATCTGAGGGCCATCTTGCGGATTTGCCAGCTTGATATTATAGTGTTGCTGAAGTAGAACGATCAATTCCAAGGCATCGATTGAATCCAATCCTAGTCCATCCACAAACAGCGGTTGGTCGTCACCAATATCCTCAGGCTTGAGATGTTTTAGATTCAGCGCCTCAATGATTTGCCTCTTCAGATCGGTCATTAGCTGTTCCATATCCTTTCAACTCATATAGTTTTTGCAAGTGAACCGCAGCGTGCACCAATGCGTTCCCTCTTTCTTTTTTTTCAGCCAAATATAAGAAAACATCGTGGTGACTCCCCATCACATCTACCCAGCCGGCTACGCAAGCCTGTGTGTTATCAGCTGCCATTACCAGTTCAACGTAATTATGCATTTGTTTTGCATCAAACCTGGGCCAGATAAAAAATGCATTTTCTCCCTTTATTCCGTTTCGGATGCAAATCTCCCCCGCCGCAATATTTGGTAAGGTATACACGAACAGGGCAGGACTCGGCACCGTTTTCGTAGATTCAAAGTACTTCATATCTGTATCCAGACTTCCGTAAGCATTTGACAGTATTAAGGCGACCTGAAAGGGATCGTAATCCTCAAGCAACGGAATTTCTTTTAACAACATTTCTGCTCCCAAAAAACCAAGTTTGGAGAGTGTATCCATCTTATAAAATTTCGGATATCCAATGCCGAGTGAATCGAATGAAGCATCGAGAAAATCAGGCAGCGTTCCGCGCAAGTCCCTGCAAATAAGTTCTCCCTGTCTGATGAGGGAGCGATTGCGTACGTGGGAATAGCGCGTGATGAAATTCATTGGCTTGGTCTTTGATCAAAGTAACTGGTTAACAAAGCAACTAACTTCATCTGTAAAGGGAACCCATGTTTTATAGTGTAGACAGTTTTTCCTGGACATCTATTAATTTGGCCAGGCGTCTTAATGATGTTGCATGGTCCCGTACGTATGGATTATTCGTGTCCCATACATAGCCTGCTAATACAGAACAAATTTGCCGCTTAATCGCCGGATCAGGATTTTTTGAAAAGAAAATCTTCTCCAAAGTTCCGTCATACCAGGCCATCACAAATGTGCGGAATGTATCGACGCCATGGCGGATAAAATTTGTGTAATCTCTATCCCAATCAATGGCTTCGCCTTTTAGTTTCCGGATCACAAGTTTGCTGGCGAGATGGCTGGAGACTGTCGCGAACATAACCCCAGACGAGAATATAGGGTCTAGAAATTCCGTGACATTCCCTGTGAGCACAAATCCCTTACCATAGAATTTGTCGGTTGTCGCAGACCATGCTTCCAACTTTCTAGGTTCGAAGGCCCAGCCCACGTCTCCGAAGCGTTTCTTTAAATAGGTGTTGCCATTAATACAGGTTTTGAATTGTTCGGCTTGACTTTCAGGTAACGTTTTGAAGAAATCGTAGCTGCCCACAAATCCTAGAGAAGTTATTCCGGTCGAGAATGGAATAATCCAGGTCCAGACTCCGGGTGCATACATCACGGCAATTATGCGGTTAGGTTCATCATGGTTATCTCGGTGAATATCATGAACGTGGGCAAACACTGCCTTGCGAGGATCAAGACTGGAAGGTTTGTCCAAGTTAAACAATCTCGGAATGACTCTTCCGTACCCGCTGGCATCCATGATAAATCTCGCTGAGATTTTTTCGGTCGAACCATCCTTGTGCTGGACCGTTGTCAACGATGTTTCATCTTCCAAAAATTCTATACCTGTTACGGTCGTCTCAAAACTTACAGGCACGCCCATTCTCTCAACTTCAGTAATCAAGGTAAGGTCAAATTCTGCGCGTGGTACCTGCCACGTCCAGGTCCAGCCATCTGAGAACTGATCCGAGAAATTAAAATCAGATACCTTGTCACCTTTCATGAATTTGGCACCGGATTTTTCCTGAAAATTCTTTACCCTGATTGCGTCCAAAAATTTGGCGTCCTCCAGCACTTCCATGCATCGCGGCAGCAGACTTTCGCCAATCACGAAACGGGGAAACTTTTCTTTTTCCACCACTCGTATAGAGTAGCCTGCCTGGCAAAGCATGGAGGCAGATACGGATCCTGCGGGACCTGCTCCAATCACTAATACATCAACCTTCTCACTCATCTGTTCTTATTAAAATTTATAACCTTTCACTGATATCTACCAATATGGTTCACTGACAGACTAACAACGTGTGGGATACTCCAATGTAGTCTTTTTGATCGATTACATGCAATCCAGCCTTTTCCACCAGCCGGATAAAAACCTTGGAGTCATACATCTGACTATTACCGTTTGCCATCACCGTAAAGTATAATGACGTTTGCTGAAGCGAAAATGCTGATGCCTCGAATCGCTGCCGGTCCCAAAAGGTTTCCAATATAAAAATGCGGCCGTCAGGATTCAGCGCTTTTTTGCAGCGCTGCAGAATAGAAACAATTTCTTCATCGGCGAAACAATCCAAGAACTGGCTCATCCAGATTGCATCAAATCCAGATGGGAATTGTTTGGATACATCCAGAATATTTGTCGGATAAAATGAAATGCGTTCGCCAAAGCCCTTTTTCTGAAACTCTTCTTTCGCCGTTTCGACGTATCCCGGAAGATCCATAATTGTAATTTTGACATCGGCATCGAATTCAAAACTTTGCATCGACCATTTACCGGTGTTTCCTCCGATGTCAAGCAATTTTTTTGGTTTGTAGTAATAAACATGTGGCAGCACCTCCGGAAATGCGTAGTCAGAATAAAAATGGTCGAATGAAAACCAGCTTTTCTTTGCCTTGTCCGGGAGATCCGTCGACAGGGCTTCATAAATTGTTTTCCAATTTCCAAACACCTTTAATCCTTCAGGCTTTTGATTTCTTATGCTTTCTTCCAGAAAGTACATACCATTGTAACATACGTCATGGGTGAAATCCATATTTACCTTCGTTAGTTCGTCATGAAGGATGAAGTATGTGGTTTTTGTGATCTTATATTTTCCATCCTTCAGAACGAGGAGGCCGATCCCCAATGCCGCTTCTATTAACACCCTTATTCCATAGGCTGGAAGATTTATTTTCCCGTTTATTTCCTCTAGGGTAATTCCCTCGCGATTGGCTTCAACGAGTGATAGAATGCCGCTGTCGCGGAGAACTCTGGTTGCCTGAAATACGAACGGTGCGAAGGTGATCCACTGAGCTTCTTCTTTCGCCTGCAACGCTGAAAGTTTTTCCTTTTCAAAAAAATTCATGACCTATAATAAGTATCCTTTTGTAAAATTATCGCTGCATTGCATCCTCCGAATCCAGATGCCGTTTTGAGACAAACTTTTAGTTCGCTGTGATGATTTTTCTTTATTACGTTAACCGGTTCGCTAACGCCCAGTTGGTCGAAGCCTGCACTTGGGATAAGTTCATTACACCTCAAGCTCTCTGCACTCAGAATGCTTTCAAGAACACCTGCGGCGCCCAAAGTATGTCCAAAATATCCTTTTAAACTGTTTAAGGGAACATTTTCCAAATTCATCAAATGCAGAGCCTTAGCCTCCATTTCATCGTTGTAAATCGTAGCAGTACCGTGCGCACAAATGAAGTCAATGTCCTTATTTCCGACCTTCGCCTCTCCACAAGCCTGACGAATCGCGAACGCGAGTTCTTCACCTGTCCTAGACGGCCCTGAAATATGATTTGCATCGTTGCTTAGACCACCTCCCGCAATGCAGATGGAAGATTCTCCCTCGCTTAGTTCTTTGCCTCCACCCATAACAACACCAGCGGCACACTCGCCGAGGTTAATCCCCCTTCGTTGCAAGTCGAATGGCCGGCAACGATCAGGACTTAATGCCTGCAGGCTTTGAAAACCGGAAATAACGAAACGGCTAAGCACATCAGCGCCAACGACAAGTGCGTGATCGTATTGCATATTTTCAATCAGCCGTTTACCTATCATCAGTGCCATAACACCCGAAATACAGGCATTGGAAATTACCAGCTGGTTTTTAAACCCGAACCTGCTGGCCAAATGCGCGGCAGTTTCATGCAGATGTAGTCTAGGATCGTGTTGTCGCCCTTGCTCCAAAAACCTTATATTGCCTTTCGTTGTGGAGAGGATAAATATAGTGCGTTGGGGATCAAGATAAATTTTTGCGATTAACTGCTCGATCACCTGTTGGCAAAGAGACTCAAATTTTGAAGCAGCGTTATTTTCTGTAACCTCAATAAGGCCGCAACAAAGGGGCTCAATACTCAAATCGTCATGATTGATTAATTGCAAGCCTGAAATTCCCTTCAGCACATTGCGAAAATTCTCGCCCGTCGTCGCTCCTAGCGGAGATACAATATTGTCGGCAAGCATCCAAACCCTCCTCATCAACTCAATTTCTGTTTCTTTCTCCAATCTTCAAAGAAAGGAGGCATGGTGAGCTGAAGCTCAAAAGTTTTTGCGTCGACAAACACCTGGCTCGACGACCCGGTGGCAATCTGAGTGCCATGCAGAGCATCATGAATCTGATAGTTGAAGTTAAGCTTAGCTGCTCTGGTATTGATGTATTTAGTTACGACTATGATTGTGTCGCCATATCGCAACGGTTTTTTAAAGTCACAATGGATTGCAACCACCGGAACGGCTAAACTATTTCTGTAAAAATCCAGATAAGAGATCCCGTGAACCTTGCCAAAATCTTCGCGCGCATCTTCGAAATAGCGCACATAATGTCCATGCCAGACTATTCCCAGCGGATCTGCTTCGTTAAACCGTACGGTGATTTCTGTTTCGTGTTTCATTGATAAGTTTACAGCTAACAGCTCACAGCAGTAACAGCTGTCTGCTGTAGGCTGTGAGCTGACGGCTTTTACGCGTGCTTCTTACGCCAGTTGTCGAATTCCTTTTTCTTGATCTTTGTAAGGACACCGTTCACCGAGCCGGCCCAAAAATTTCGCATTCCAAAACCGCTCGGCGGTGCAGAAAGGCGTTCGGTGAACAAAACTTCCTTAGTCCCCATGTTGACGAACGTAATCCAGAATGAGCCTTCCTCGATCAGCTTGTTAAAACTTTCAACGTTGAACATCAAGCCAATGCCGGATTTCCCCTTAAAATCGTAGCCGGAAACAATCTCCTCCACATCACCCGGTTTCAGGTGGACATGATCCTTACCGTCTGCCGATATCATCGACAAGACGTCCAGTCCCGCGTTGTGTTCCGTAGTTACATCGGTAGCGTACTCAACTTTTTTCTTTTGAAGTGCTGCTGCAACATTGTATTTGTCAGCTTCTTTGACCATTAATTCGTTCAGCGCATCCAGCAAATGGTGGATGTCAGATTCGGATCCAAGCCGTTCGCGATCCCCTATGAATTTGGCTCCACTGAAATCAAGGCCAAGCCAGGTGACTTCGGTATTTGGATTAAATAGTTCACCCTTGGTCTGTGCGAATGCGGGCCCCGACAGAACAACAGAAAGAATAAAAAGAATTGTCTTGCGCTTCATAATATATGCTATGTTTTAGGGTTTATTTTCGCAAAGATTCTCATCTCACACGAACACAACAAATCACCATCCTGTTCGATGCGTCCTTCGACGACGGTCACATCCAATACCTTATTCGTGACCTTCACTGACGTCGCAATACGTGTATTTTGTCTTGGCAACGAGTTAATCTTCAGGTCTTTCACCGCCGCGATATATCCAATGGGAATAGGGAGGCTTTTCAACGCACACTGATAACCGACATGCATAGCGGCAGTTTGTGCGATATTTTCCAGCAGTCCAGGTTCCATAAAATATTCGTTGGAGACGAAAACATTATCGGGTTCGATCATCAGCTGTGTGACGGCGTGATCATCATCTGCCTCCACCAGTTCGTGCACCATTAAAATGGGATCACGTTGTGGGATGTACTTGGTTATATCGTCGCGTGTTGCCAGGGTCATTTTCGCCAAAAGTTATAATAATTAAACCACTGTTCGGGATAGATTTTTATTTTTTGTTCCAGCTCTTCCACAAAAGCAGACGTCAGACGCGAAATGAACTCATCTTTTGACTCATTACTTGCGCGAGTCAGAAGCGGGCTTCCAAAAAAATGGTAGTGATGTTTAGATTCCTTGAAGGCGAAAACAATAGAGACCGGAACTCTGAAACTAGCTGCCAGTAAGAAAGGCCCCAGGGGAAAGAGAGCTTCTTCGCCCAAAAATTTGCTCAATGTTGTTTTGTTTCCCTCCAAGAACCGATCGGCGTGCAAACATATTAATTCATTCTTCTGCAGAGCTTCGCCCATTGCGTACACGTGAGAAATATCCTCTTTAATGGGGATGATGTTGAGCTTGTGTCCTCCAGTTACTCGCTCAAGGTATTCTTTGATTTGCTGATGCTCACCGTCGAACATGACCACGTTGATCCGGGTATTTAGTCGTTTTAGTAAATGCCCGGCAGCCTCCCAGTTCCCGACATGCCCGCTCAGCAAGATCCCGCCTCTTCCGCCTTTTACGATTTGCCGAAGGTTATCCTCGCCGTCGAAATGATAGGTGAATTTATTTTCGATTCCCGCCATGACAATTACTTTATCGAGCAATGTCTGACCGAATACGTAGTAGTTCTGATAGATCTTAACAACAGATTTCAGAGAACCATACCGGTGTCGGTCACGGAAGTAGCGATATATATACCCCGTCGAGCTCCAGGAAAACAAAAAATAATAGAAGGCAACCAGACGCAAGACCAGGTAGGCGATGTTTACACCGAAGGTTTTTATAATTAGAACAAAAATGCGGTAACCCAGAGGCGTACCTTTGGATCTACCTTGCCACTGAGGCATGTCAAGAGGGTACTTTCGTTCCTACGCGGTTAATAACGTAGTCGTAGAAAGATTGAAATGTGCTGATGTGGGCGAAATCTTCGGGTCTTACTTTAAAACCGAAGTGGCTTTCGATAACTACAACCAGATCAATGTAATCCAAACTGTCCAGTTGTAACGTTTCCCGAAGGTTTGCTTCAGACGTAATCTTTCCTGGCTCCACCTCAAATTCCTCAATTAAAAAACCATTGATTTTCTCTATGATGCGTGCTGCTTCCATTTACGAATTTTTCCACTTTTTAATGATCAACGTCGAGTTTGTTCCGCCAAATCCGAATGAGTTAGACAAAAATACATCAATATTTTTATTCGTTGTCTTTGTTATGATGTTTAGCTTCTCAGAATCCTCATCCGGTGTTTCGAAATTAAGGTTGGGTGCGATGAACGAATCCTGCATCATCAGCAAGGAATAGACGATTTCGCTTGCGCCAGCCATCCAACATTCGTGCCCAGTCATGGATTTTGTTGAGCTGACAGGCGTATTCATCCGTCCAAAGACATCAAAAATTGCTTTTGCTTCGCTGGCATCACCTGCAGGAGTCGATGTTGCATGAGCGTTAACGTAGTCGATCTCTGATGCCTGAAGCCGGGAATTCTTCATCGCCATTCTCAGCGATCGAGACGGACCCTGAACACTGGGATTTGAAATATGCTCACCGTTAGACGAAAATCCGTAACCAATGAGTTCTCCAAAGATTTTTGCACCCCTTCGTTGCGCTGATTCAAGGCTTTCAAGTATGACCGTCGCGGCGCCACCGCTGGGAACAAGTCCATCACGATTTTTGTCAAAAGGCCGCGAAGCTGCCGTCGGATCATGTTCGCGAATTGAAAAAGCACCTAATGCATCAAAATTACCCATGGAGTAGGCGTTGGTCTCCTGCGCACCTCCACAAATAATACAATCCTGCATACCGCTTTGAATGAACATTGAAGCCAGACCTATGGCATGCGATCCACTGGCGCATGCTGCACTTACAGTGAAGTTGACGCCTTTTAGCCGGAAAATTGTAGCCAGGTTCATGTTGACAGTGGAGTTTAGAACCTGAAACACATTTCCCGAGCCTACCATCATCGTATCTTTTTTTTCACGGATTATATCGATAGCCTCAATAACCGGCTGAGCTGAACTGTCATTACCGTAAATAATGCCAATTTCATTTTTGTCGATGTACTGCTGATCAATTCCAGCCTGATTTAGTGCCTCAGCCGTGGCGAGATAGGCATATTCGCCCTGTTCGGGCAGCATTACTCTGGCACGACGGTCAAGAATCCCCTTAAGCTGTGGCTTTTCTACTAAACCCGTTAAGCCTGAGCGGTATCCCATTTCCTTTCGCTTGGCATCCAAAACAATTCCGGATCGCCCTTCATACAGAGAGTTCCGGACTTCCGCCAGGTTCTTGCCAATGCACGAATAAATTCCTATGCCGGAGATAACAACTCTATTCATCAACCCTTAAGAAATCATGTCATAAAATTTAGATTCTGACATGGATGCAAAAATATGTTTAAAATTGTGAATCACATAAAACAAGACTTCAAAGTCTCTTCTATTAGCACCCTCGTAAGAATTGCATAGAAACATGAGCATTTTGAAGAACGTTCAGCGCTGAAAAAAAAGACGAAACTGTTATGTGTAAAGTCCACCATTGATTGACAACACAGTACCTGTGATGTACGAAGCCTGTACTGACGCTAAAAATACAACCGCGTCGGCTACCTCCTCTGGTTCGCCGAAGCGTTTCATAGGAATTAGATTTTTCAATTCCTGTTCATTCAAATCCTGTGTCATGTCGGTACGAATGAATCCGGGAGCAACGGCATTCACCGTAATGCCGCGACGCGCAACTTCCTGGGCCAGCGCTTTTGTGGCTCCGATGATACCGGCCTTTGCCGCAGAATAGTTTGTCTGTCCAGGCATCCCTTTAATACCTGACAGCGAAACGACATTGACAATCCGTCCATACTTATTAGCTAACATTCCGCCCAGCACGTGTCTTGAAACGTAATAAAATGCATCCAAGCTTGATCCCAAAACGTTCTTCCATTGGTCTTCTGTCATCCACATCATTAAAGCATCCTCCCTAACTCCCGCGTTGTTAACTAAAATCTCAATCGAATTCTCCTTATTTTTTTCTATCCATTGGCCAAGTACTTCATCAACTTCATTTTTCCTGGAAACATCAAACTTAAGCAACTCAGCCAACATATTCTTGCCTCGAACCATCTCCGCGGTTTTGTTTGCCTCTGCTTCGTTGCTCTTGAAATTTATCAAGATGTTATATCCCTGCTCTGCGAGCTTTATAGAAATAGCCCGTCCAATTCCACGCGAGGCACCTGTTACTAAAGCATATTTCATGGGAGGAGTGTTGAGGTGTTGAAGTTCTAAGTGTTGAAGTTACCCAGCTAAATCATAGTGGAGTTGAAGCGCCAAGCTTGAGTAAATATTTCCGGATCATTTGAATGTCATCGTAGCGCGGTTTGTCCTCTATGATTGGTGGTACTATCGCGCGGACGTCATCAAAAAATTTATGCGTAAATGCGCACATACGCGGTTGGCATTTTAAATAATCGATGGCTTGCGCCAACGCCAACGCCTGCACGGCCAAAACATCAAAGCTATTGTCAATTACCCTGCAGGTCATTAACGCAGCATTGCAACCCATGCTCACTATATCCTGATTGTCGTTGTTATTGGAAATGCTGTGCAAATACATAGGATATGATAGTGTTTGATTTTCTGCCACGGTGGAGGTAGCGGTAAATTGCATTCCCTGCAAGCCTAAGTTTAATCCCAGTTTTCCAAGGTTAATAAACGGTGGAAGCTTTTGGTTTAACTTATCGTTTAACAGGTAGTTGAGTTGCCTTTCCGACAGCATGGATAATTTGGTTACAACGATCTTCAGTTTATCCATTGCCAACGAAACATAGTCGCCATGAAAATTCCCGCCGTGATAAACCATTTCTTTTTCGTGATCGATAACCGGATTGTCATTAGCCGAATTCACCTCATCCTCAACAACACGTTGAACTTCGACCAGCGTGTCGTAAACTGGCCCCAGAATCTGCGGAACACATCGCAGGGAATAATACTCCTGAACTTTGTCAGTAAAGACGGCTTCTTCAATTTTCCGGTGATACAAATGCTCAGGTCTCTTTCTGATCAATTTGCTATCCGACAGAAGTGCGCGAATCGCTTCCGCCACCTTTGACTGACCCTTATGATGTTTTACATGATTTAGTTCGAAAGAAAAGTGATCGTCAAAAGATTTCATCAATTCATTCGTAATAGCCGACAGCATGATCGAGCAAGTCAGCAAATAACGGGCATGTATGATATTAGACATGCCCACACCGGTCATGGCCGATGTTCCGTTCATGAGCGCGAGACCCTCACGCAAGTAAACCTGAAGGGGTTTGATCTCTTTTGCTTCGTATACTTCTCTAGCAGGTCGCTTGGTCCCATTTGAGAAAACCTCGCCCTCACCGATCAGATTAAGTGCAAGATGGGCTAACTGAACTAAGTCCCCACTCGCCCCTACGCCCCCTCTTTCAAAAATGCATGGTGAAATTTTCTCATTTAAAAGATCACGAAGGAGCGTAACCGTAGTAGGATGAACACCTGAAGCTCCCTGCATCAGGCTGTTTAGCCTTGCCAGCATGGTGGCGCGCGATAGATCTTCACTGATGGGTTGGCCGGATCCAGAACTGTGACTTCGTATGAGATTATACTGCAGCTGACGTTGATCGTCATCGCTGATTTTATATTGCGCCATCGGTCCAAGACCGGTGTTGATACCGTAAATTATTTTGTTTTGAGAATAGCTTTTTAGAAAAGCAAAGCTTTTTTCTACTCTCTCTAATGCATCCGCATCCAGTTCAATTTTTTCACCGGCGTAGAGTACCTTTTCAAAATCATTGGCTGACAGCCTTTGCTGTCCGACTTTAATCATAAGCTGTGTTATTGGGGCTAAGTCAAATTGATCGCAAAATAACAAAGCGCGTCTAATAATCACAGGATTGAGATTTCAGTTTGAAGTTTCTGTTTGAAGTTTGAGGTCTGAGGTGTACACACTAAAGTAGTGATAGTGGGATCCAGTCCACAGTGCAGCTGAATTGTGGTCACGAACTGCCTATGTGCTAAGATCGAAGCAGGAGAAATGAATTTGATCCATTGGAATGCTAGTGGAGATAGCATTATGCGAACGCCTCGAGTGCGGTTTTCTCGCCATTTCAAATCTCCAATCCTCTCAAAGTGCCTAAGGTTTAAAGTTGACAGTATGCGCCAATTACCACGGGCCCTGCACAACAGCACAACCTCAAACTTCAAACCTCAAACATTCTAATGTCTTATAGCCCACTCACGAATAATGAAAAGCTACCTGAATTTAATACGATTGTATTTATTCACTGCTCACAAATATTGCTTCATCGAGAATGAAATTCAAATGATCAAGGCTTGAAGAATTCAACCTGAGCTTACCTTTCACTGTTACCAGATCATCAATGTCGAATTTGTTATATTGTTTTGCAAAATTCACCTCAGCTACAGACTCCGGTCCACCGCCTCCACAAAAAAAACACTGGCTCATGGGATACTTCGACAGAATTACATACGTGTCTCCCTCCGGCGTGAACGGAACATAGTAACCGATTAGCGTGATTTCTTTTCCTTCCATCGCTTTCAGGTCAGGAGGAAAATTTGGGTAGAACAGATACTCGCCTATCTTCTCATCAAATTTCGATTCGAACTTTGTCCTGGCAAACATGTCCCAAATATTGGGTTTGATCTGACTGACAGCGGTTGAAAGAGAAGCAAACAGTATTATAGCTACAAACAATTTTTTCATAACCGGCATAAATTTACAATACAAGTCCATTTTCTTGACGCACTCAGACGGGGCGTCCTTATATGACCAAACGGGCACAATTTATACCTTTATTTCAAGAATTAGCTCAAGCAAAATCCAATAACGGCAGACCTGGCGTTGCTACACTTAAGCAGTTGATAGAACGCGTGAGATATCCGATCGATATGCTTGCCAAGCGGGAATCAAGGCACATATCACCCCTAGCAACAAACTTCCTACCAAAATAACCCATTCCTCCCGATAGAAGATAAATCCTGTAATTCCTGCCTTTTGAGTTTGCTCCAGCAGTATCGATAAGATTATCAGCAACCCATGCCCCATAACCATCCCTGCTCCACTTCCCAATGCCGTGAGCACGACACCCTCAGCCAGTACAGAGGTAAATAACTTTCTCCTTGACGCGCCCATTGACCGCATCACAGCCATATCATATCGCCTTTCTTTCAAGGAATTGTAAAGCGCAATAAAAATACTAAGCGCGGAGGTGAAAACTAAGACGTAGGCAAATCCCATTAACACGTCTATACCAACACCCAAAATAGAAAACAAACGTGCAGTTTCGAATGCGGGAGACGCCGCTTGGAGTCGGGTTTGAGAATTAACAAGGCGAGGGAGTTGAACTGCAGCCAGCGGTGAACGGTACTTGATCAACAGGGATGTAATTTCTCTTCCAGAGTCGCTGGCGGGTACGGTGGGAATCAATGCCGAACGCAGGTCAGAAGCATCCGTGACCGCTTTTGTTTCCTTATCACCAGAGGTCTCATGCATCTGCCATACACTTTCGACGTTTGTGAGGATTAGGTTATCCAACACACCGTTTGTTTTCTTCATGACGCCAGTTACGACATATAGTTGTTCGTTGTGGAGGTGGCCTTCCTGACTAAGCCCGTGGGCGCTGGCGAATGTATCCCCCAACTTAAGTTTACTAAATTCCGCTACATTCGAACCGATAGTAACCTCGAGATTATTTTTCCACCACGCGCCCTCTGAAAGCGTAGCGCGGTACAATTCTGTATAACGATGGTTTGTACCAACAATCCGATAAGATTCGTAGCTGTCTCCCAACGCCATGGGTATTGCAGTGTTGATCAGGCGGTTCTTGGCGATCGCGTCGGCTTCCCGCAAGGTTATGTTACCTGTCGGAAAATCCACATGAAAGATGTTGCAAAGAATAAGCTGCAGCGGGCTGCCCTTAGCCCCTATTACCAAATCGATTCCCCTTGAATTATCAGAGATCTTTTGTTCCAATTGGTTGTTGAACAGCAGGAGGACTGTGATCACAGCAATTCCTAAGGCGAGCAATAAAATGTTGATCGCTGTATTTAGCGGTCTTGCCTTAAAGTAACTCCATATGAGAACAAGTGTGTTCATAATTCAATTTTTCCCGGGATCTTTTCTTTTAACCGCTGATCGTGCGTCGCAATCAACAACGTAGATTGATTCAGACTTGCCGCTTCCGCTAACAACGATATGACATTCTCACAACTCTTATCGTCCAGCGCTGACGTTGGCTCGTCAGCAAGGATAACCGAAGGCTTTGTAATGATTGCGCGTCCAATTGCCACGCGTTGTGCTTGTCCCTGGCTGAGTTGCGTCACCTTGCGCTTACGTAGATCCGCTATCGAAAGACTTTCCAGAGTTTCAGTAATTCTTCCATTATCCAGGGGCATGCCGGATAGCCATGACGGCATCATCAGGTTCTGCTCTACCGTTAGCGAGTTAATCAGATGGTTGCGCTGAAAAATGAAACCCATGTTCTGCCCCCTGAACCGATCCATAGCGTGCTCCCCTAAAGTTTCAATTTCGACATCCTTAATTCTGATCGATCCGGAATAGTCACGAAGCAGCCCACCAATCAGGTGCAGCAATGTCGTCTTGCCACTGCCAGATTCACCCAATAATAAAAAATGTTGTCCCCGTTTCACTGTAAAATCGGGGAACGACATCAAAGACGAAGGCGTATAGCGAAAAGAAAGACCTAAAACTGTGATCATGCTGAAATTTGGGTTCTGAAAAATATGAAACCGTAACCGTTAATCCTCAATTGTTTAACCAGGAGTAAGAAATTCTTCGGTTGGCGAGACATCGGATAGGGAAAGAGTCTATTCTCCTTTGCAAAATTTGATCTGAGCCCTTACCTTGGTTCACATCCACATCCTATATGTATTCATGCGCGAAGGTCAGTTCTCATCAATTTGATTGACGAGATAAGTAGCGGCGCCACCCGCACCGGCTTTCTGGGGTGATTAAAGCATTACAGGGTTTGGAGGAGGAGTAACTATCGGGCATGACAAAAAGGTAATTGGAGGTATTGGCATAAGCGGGCTGCCGGAAGAAAAAGATGAACGTAAAGCGCATAGTGAGATCAAGGCGGTGTACGGCTAAGCGCTGATGCATAATCAGAGTGCTAAGTCAAATAATAAATATGGGAAGAGCAATACTTGCGCTCACGACCGTGGTCGCCGCTTTTGTCTCGTGTGACAAGAGCGTTGAAAAAGAGAAAACGAGCCTTCCACCACCCGTGGTCAAGAATAATGACAAAAATGTTCCCGAGCGGTTTTTAAGAATTGATGGGCAGGCCGATACCCTCAGAAATTATGAGCTTGGTAAGAACCTTTATGGCAAGTTTTTCCAGGCGCGTGCGGAATTTTATATCATCGAAAATCCCAACAAGACGATCTACAACCGACCTGTAAAATCAATTACCCTATATTTCCTGGATGGGACGTTGGCCAAGACAAAGTATGAACTCGATGAGGACATTTCTGACGACCTTATCCA
This sequence comes from Chryseolinea sp., assembly GCA_025923195.1. Classification (GTDB taxonomy): domain Bacteria; phylum Bacteroidota; class Bacteroidia; order Cytophagales; family Cyclobacteriaceae; genus Chryseolinea. The sequence continues at coordinate 13,641 of JAICGJ010000009.1, read as the reverse complement.
CAGCTATGGAGCTTTTACAATCAAGGGTTACGATACGTTAACCCGTAAGCTTTTTAAAACTGAACAAATCTTGTTCGTAAAGAATGATAAAAAAATTCTCAATAAGAAACTCACCAACTATGAATTAAAGTGGGATTTGAATTCCAAATTCGTCTACACCCGCGTTGACAGATCAGCATCAAGAAAGCGCTTTGAATATATCGAGGCTCTTAAACATTATGATTTGCAATTTAGGCGGATTGAAAGAATGTTCTAAATTTATCGCGATTCAGATTAACGCGTAATTGTAATCTGTAGATTTACCTAAATACAAGGACCTTGCACCAAGGCCTTACACGCTACTAAACCAGTTTTCAAAAAAGCAAACCTATGAAACATCTTATTACTTGTACGATTGTATCAATGCTGTTTTCATGTACGCAAACACAAAAAGAAAATGATAGTGTGAGTGCAATGGACAGCATTGGAACCATTGAACGTATGGATCCGGCGTTTGATGCATTGGTCAAATCGGATGCACGTGTAGAGATCATTGCAGAAGGTTTTGAGTGGAGTGAAGGACCACTTTGGATTGAAGAACAAAAGATGCTCCTATTTTCAGATGTACCTACGAATACGGTTTATAAGTGGACTGAAGAAAAAGGTAAAGAAACGTATTTGACTCCCTCAGGTAGAACCGGCTCAATGCCCTATGGTAATGAACCTGGCTCAAATGGACTAACACTGAATGCGGAGGGGAAACTGGTTCTTTGCCAACATGGCGATCGGCGCGTTGCCATGATGGACGCGCCGTTGACGGCACCTGAAGCAAAGTTTATTTCCATCGTCGACAATTTTGAAGGAAAAAAATTCAATAGTCCAAATGATGCGGTCTTTAATAGCAAAGGTGAGCTATTCATAACGGATCCTCCATACGGTTTGCCCAACAAAGCCGAAGACTCCACTAGAGAGATGTCCTTTCATGGCGTGTTTAAAGTTATCAATGGAACTCCGAAACTAATTACAGATTCGGTAACTCGACCTAATGGTATTGCTTTATTTCCAGGAGAAAAGACATTGTTGGTGGCAAACTCCGATCCTGAAAAGCCTGTATGGTACGCCTTCGATCTTCTCGACAACGGTTCCGTCTCAAACGCGAGAATTTTTTATGATGCATCCGAGAGTGCAAAAACTGAAAAAGGTTTGCCTGATGGATTGAAAATTGATAAACAAGGAAATGTTTTTGCAACAGGACCCGGGGGGGTTTGGGTTTTCAATCAGGATGGTAAGGTCCTAGGAAAGATTAAGATCTCAGAACTTACTTCAAACTGCGCTTTCTCTCCAGACGAAAAAACATTGTATGTGACGGCAGATATGTATTTAGTACGAGTGAAACTAAGAGATTAGCGGCTTAAAGGGCTAGTTACCAAAAAACTTTATTGCCGGCTTTACTCACAATTTTTTTTGGCGGAATTTCCGCTGGCTTTGGGTGATAATTTATCGGGGCCGAGTACCATTTAATAAGACAACACGGACTATTGGTTCAGTCCGGTAAATCATAATATTCAAAATAACATGAAGTGATCATGACATGGTAAGGGATGTTTTCCGGAAGAATATTCAAGTACAGCAGTGGGTGGCAATTCTCTCGGTTTGTCTTTTGGCCGTTAAAATAATTGCATACTTCATTACCAATTCGGTCGCCATATTAACAGATGCCCTGGAGGGTATTGTCAACGTTATAGCAGGATTTGTAGGACTTTATAGCTTATACGTTTCTGCTAAACCACACGATGAAGATCATCCTTATGGGCATGGTAAGATCGAATTTGTTTCTGCTGCACTAGAGGGGAGCATGATTTTTGTTGCGGGGTTTCTGATCATATACAATGCGATAGAAAATATTATATATCCCGAGCCTTTGCGGCAATTGGACCTTGGGATTGCCCTTGTTTGTGCCACAGCCGTTCTTAATTATGCTATGGGGATGATTTGTGTCCGCATAGGACAAAAGAATAATTCCATGGTATTGGAAGCCAGCGGCAAACACTTGCAGACCGATACCTATACAACGGTAGGAATAATTGTCGGACTAGCCCTTATTTACTTTACGGACATACTTTGGATAGACAGCGCTGTAGCCATACTTTTTGCAATCATCATAATTTATACTGGATATACCATCCTACGGAGATCACTGGCGGGTATCATGGATGAAACTGATGTTGGCCTGATTAAGAAAATTGCCGACATGGTCAACAAACACAGGCGGGAGAACTGGATTGATCTACACAATCTCCGAATTATAAAATACGGAAATAAGCTGCACATTGACTGCCATCTGACGGTTCCATGGTATTTCAACCTTCGCGAAGCACACGAAGAGATTGACGAACTCACAAAATTCACCCGTGAAAGGTTTGGTGAAGGCGTTGAATTCTTTATTCACACAGACGGGTGTATGGAGTTTCAATGCAGGATTTGTGACAAAATCAATTGCCCAGTAAGAAGGCATTCCTTTGAAAAGAAAATTCAATGCACAGTGGAGAATATTTCCAGGGACAAAAAACATGAGATAGGAAGTTAGGAACTACCTCAAGCCACATCTTCGTATTCTTCCTTATACTCTTCGGGATGCTCCACTCGAAAGTGCGCCAGTCCCCACTGCACCATATGGTCGATCAGCTGCCGGATCTCGACGCCGAGGGATGTCAAATGGTACTCGATCACCTGCGGTGCTCGCGCGACATGGACATGTCTCGAGATCAAGCCATCTGCCTCCAGTTCACGAAGCTGATTAGTCAAAACTTTTTTACTGATTTTCGGCATACTCCTTTTCATGGCGCCGAAACGATTAACATCATGCTGAATGAGGTAAAGGATAATGGGTTTCCATTTTCCTCCCACCGTCTCCAAAATTTTTGTCATCACGCAAATATTTGCGTCGAATGTTCTTTTCAGCATAAAATAAATTGACTGTGTTTCAATGCATTAGCTGGTCTTAGCCCAGGTTTCTAATCGGTAACTACTTGCTGTGGCCTTTCGACAGCCATTAGTATTGTATTTAAAAAAGCGTAACGACATGACAACGACAGAAGTTTCAAGAATTAGTTTTTACAGCATCGCAATGATGACCGTAACATCCGTTCACCACATTTATGGTGCGTTGATTTATAACACACCCTGGCGATTACATATATTAATTGCAAGTTTCCCGATGATTATTTGTTGCGTGATTTGGAACAGGCTTGCAGTAAAAGAAAAGTTCAATTTCCTGGTGTGGTTCTTAAGCGCCCTGATTTTTATTTTTTCAATCTGCCTCATTGGCGGGTATGAAGGCATATACAATCACCTGCTGAAGAATATATTATTTTTCTCGGGTGTAAATGATTCGATACTCCTGAAATTGTTTCCTCCCCCTACATATGTCATGCCTAATGACTTCATATTCGAGGTGACTGGTTTATTGCAGGCCGTGATCTTCTTTCCCAATGCCTTTTATTTCTTTCGATGGGTAACGAGAGGTAAACGTTCAGTCAATGAATCTGTATTGAAGTGATACGTCAGCTTTGCATTATAAATTCAGATGGTGTTCGGCCAAACTGCTTTTGAAAACATTTGGTAAAGTAGGAAGGGTCATTAAAGCCTACCATGAAAGCAACCTCCCCGATGCTTCCAACCTGATTATTTAGTAGTTCGGCGGCTCTCTTAAGTCGCATGATGCGGATAAAGTCTCCGGGGGATTGGTCCGTTAGTGCTTTAAGCTTACGATGCAACTGGGATCGGCTCATGCCTGATTGCATGCAGAATGAATCCAACCCAAAATCCGGATCCGACATATGTTCCTCGACGATCTGTTTGATATGGCTCAGTAATTTCTCATCTCTTGAGCTGATTGAAATGGAGGCAGGTTCTAAAGTAATCTCGCGGCTAAATCGCTCCCTTAATTTCCTGCGACCCTCAATTAAGTTTTTGATGCGAACCAAAAGCTCAGACGCTTCAAAGGGTTTGATAATGTAATCATCTGCGCCGGTTTCCAGTCCCTCAATCTTACTCTCTCCGCTTGCCTTGGCGGTGAGCAGAATTACAGGAATATGATCTGTTCTTTTATCCTCCTTCAACTTACGGCAAAGTTCCACACCATCCATTTTGGGCATCATTACGTCACTAAGAATCAAGTCTGGTATATGTTCTAGTGCCAGACTATATCCTGCTTCACCATCGGCAGCCTCTATAACCTTATATTCCGGATGCAGGTTTTCTCGTATGAAATGACGTATATCTGCATTGTCTTCCACGATCAGTATCAAAGGAACACCTTCTGACACAGGCTCCGATGAATTGCGTAGTTCGTATCCCCCATCTTCGAATGAGGCAAGGCTTTGTTGGCTTTTATCCAAAGTATTTTCTGCAATCACAGTCTCCTCCAAATCTGCTACTGCAAGTGGTAGACGTACAGTGAAGCAAGTGCCTTCTCCTGACTCACTTTCAACTACAATTTCACCCGCGTGCAATTCCACTAATTCCCGCACCAACGCCAGGCCTATCCCACTTCCTTCTGGCTTTCCGGTATGCGAATTATCTGTTTGGTAAAAGCGATCAAATACCTTGGCAAGCTGATCTTTTGGAATACCCATACCGTTATCCTTCACACTCAGTTCCAACGTCTTTAGCTTTGGTAGTTGTTTATCGTTTATAGAAATAGGAGAAGTGAGCCGTTGGTCTTTAGCGGGGAGCAACCGGACTGATATTGTGACGTTTCCACCTTCTGGCGTAAACTTAAAGGCATTCGAAAGGAGGTTGCTGATGATTTTTTCGAGTTTATCGGCATCAAAATAAACTACAGGATTGTCAGTGGGGTACTGAAAATGATATTGAATCTGTTTCCTTTCAGCAAGGGAAGTAAAAGAAAATACAATTGCCTTAAGAAAAGCAAAAATAGCTGCTGGTCTTGTTTCCAGTCGCATATTTCCCTCTTCCAATTTCGATAAGTCCAACAGTTGGTTAACCAGATTAAGGAGGCGTTTCGCATTACGCTGCATTGCCTGGTAGATCGGTTTATCCTGATCAACTTCGCGTGACAGGAATTTTTCTAAAGGCCCTAAAATGAGCGTGAGCGGAGTGCGGAATTCATGAGAAATGTTTGCAAAGAAATGAGATTTCATTTTATCAATTTCATGCATCTTCTCCGCTTCCATTCGCTGAAATCTTAGCTCATGTTTCAACCTTTCTCGTCTTAGTGTATACTGTCGCAGCGCATACAACAGGCTCACACCCAGAATCACATAGGCAACGTATGCCCAACTGGTAAGCCACCATGGCGGTGAAATGACAACGGTCACCGCCTTTTCGGCCCAGACACCATCGCTATTAGAGGCCTTAACTCTGAACACATACTCACCCGGTGGCACGTTGTAATAGTAAGCCGTTTTCTCTTCGCCGGCTTTCCGCCAGGCATTATCTAAATTTTCCAGCATAAAAAAGTGCCGGTTATTCTCCGGACTGCTGTAATGAATGCCGGCAAAATCGAACGAAAAAGCATCCTGGTTGTGTTGAAGTCGGATTTCTTCGACTTGTGCAAGAGGGGCCTTCAAAGGGCCCTGCTCGCCTGGCATGATAGACTGGCCGCCAATTCGAAAAGCAGATAAAACGATCTGAGGTGGTTTCGGATTGCTCTTGATTTGCGCAGGGGGAATCATAAAATATCCGCTACTGCCACCAAAAAAAAGTTCGCCGTTCGTTCCTTTATAACAACCGGTACCGTTAAGAAAGATGAGGTCTTCATTCCTGCTGAAAGTTACTAATTCATTTCGCTGGGGACTAAGTCGGCATATCCCCAAAGAAGAATTTATCCACAATGCCTTGTGATTGTCTTCCAACACGCCATTCACAACCACATTTTCCGCAAACTCGGCGTTAGGACCACTAAAACGCGAAAAGGCGGTCATCTCTTGGTTGCTCCGGTAAAGGCCAGTTGAGGTGGCTACCCATAATATGCCGTCCGAATCCTGACACAGGTTATGAATGTTAGCCTGGCCAAGAAAGTGTTGAAATTTTCCGGTTTGAGGTACAAACCTGTCCAATCCACCAACCCAGTTTCCGATCCACAGGTTGTTGTGGTTATCTTCATAAATGCGGTAAGCAGTTGCGTTGCTAAAGCTGTTCGTGTCTTGTGGGTTGTGCAGGTAATGCGTAAAGGTGTTCGCCTGCGGCTTCTTGCGGATCAATCCCGCTCCGTCGATTCCGAACCAAAAAAATCCTTCACGGTCTTCATGAATGGGGTAAACTCCCTTGTTAACTAGACTACTACTGTCATTACCAAGGATGAGAGGGTGGCGGATAAAGGTTTCCGTCTTACGATCAAAACTATTCAAACCATTCCATGTTCCGATCCACAATACGCCCTGCCGGTCTTCGTAAATGGCAGCAATATGATTGTTGCTGAGAGTGCGATGATTGCGTGGATCATGAACGTATCGCTGCTCGATGCCCGAGTCAACGTCTTTTCTGACCAGTCCCTCGTCCGTTCCATACCATAACACCCCGACCTTGTCTTTGTAGATTTGTGTAACAGGTGCGCCAGTGGCAAAGTACGGGATATTTTTTCGCAGTGGATCAATGCGGTACAAACCTCGCCAATAGCCGATCCAAAGCATGCCATCCCTCGTACTACAGGCCCACGCGGCAACTTCCAAGTCTGCACCCGATACCGGATCTATATTGGGGTAGTGAGTTACCTGTTTTGTTTCCGGATCGTAGCGGTTCAGGCCGTTGCCGAACGTACCAATCCAAATCGATCCGGTGGCATCCTCAATGATAAAAGTGATGTGATCATCTGCTCTCACCCTGATTTTCTTTTGCGGCGGCCGACTTAAATTTTTGGGACGGACTGGATCGTACAGATGACGTTGAAAAGTACCTTGGTCGCGGTCCATGGTATGCAAGCCATCACCAGCGGTACCAACCCAAAAGGTTCCACGGCTGTCTTCAAAAATGGCTTTCACTTTGTTGTTGATAAGCGAACGAGGGTTGAGAGGCTCGTGGATGTAGCGGATAAACTTGTTCGCTTTCTTATCGAATCGGTTTAAACCTCCTTCGTCTGTTTCACCTCCCGCTCCTGTCCAAATTCCTCCGGTTCCCACCCAAAGCCTTCCTTGCCTGTCTTCATAAATTTTTTCTACCTGATTACAACTTAAACTGTAAGGGTCGTTTGGCTGGTGATAATACCGGGTGAATTTACCTGTGTTAGGATCATACCGGTTCAGGCCCCTTTCGGTTCCAATCCATAATATTCCGTCTCTGTCCTCAAGAATACTCAGCACCATATCATTGCTTAGACTATTGGGATCTTTCGGATTGGATCGGAAATGCTCAAAGTTGCCCGTTGTCGGATCCAGCCGATCAAGGCCATACCCCGCGGTACCGATCCAAATGAACCCTTTGCTGTCGGCACAGAGAGATATCGTCCAATTGCCTGCTAATGAATTTGAATCCAGGGGATCATTAGAATAGAGAGTATTGCTATATCCATCGTACCGGCGCAATGGCGCTGACTGAAAGGCTCCAATCCACATATAGCCCTGCAGATCTTGAACGCCTGCATTCGTGCCAGGGTATAAACCTTTCGGCGGTGGAACCAGGTTGAAGCTCAGGTCCTGGGAAAACGAAGAGATAGCCAAAGAAAACACCCCAAGCAACGCAGCACAAAAAACGGATAGAAGGGTTTTCATAAATGATAAGGTTATATATGAGAACCTTATTGCAAGAGGCAGCCAACTAATGAAATTGGTCACCTTGTATACTGAAGTATTCAACGCTTTTTCTTTACTGTGGCGTTGCGCGATGTAGCAGAACAATTGGGCATGAAAAAGTTAATACATTTTTCAGCACAAAGCATCATAAAGCATCAAAACAGAGAGCGCTATTTATAATTAGGGCTCGATGAAATTTATGATGCCTTTGCCAACACTACTCAGATGCTATCAACCTGCAGGAGTTCGTTGCCGTAGCGCTTTCTCCACGGACGGTTAACCTAATAGTGTAATCGCCAGGCGGTAAATTCATCGGGATACGGACTACAACTGCGCCATGCTGAACATGCGTAACTTCTGCATATTCACCATTTAAGGTAACATAGTTATCCGTGAGAGATTCTCCAAGATTTTGTCCAAAGATGACCACAGGTTCTCCCCCTACTATGGTTTGAGGGTAAAAGGATGTTATGATAGGTTCGGGAACAGGTTTCGAAGAGCGTAGCGTCTCCTCATCACAAGATGTTAATAAAAACATTGTTGCTGCTAAAACGACGATGACTTGCTTTTTCATGTTGTTTGATATTTAAAGGTTTGAGATAAAGACAACCTTTGTCCTATGAGTCAAAATTGGAGAACTCAAGCCCTAAGAGGTTAGTAAGTCTATGTCTATTACAGGTAGAGTAATGCCGGCTGAAAAGAGGAAACTGCGGACAGGAGAAAATTCACGGTAGAATTATGCCAACTCTGGTAATAGGATGCCAGGCAACGTAAGATTGATAAAAAAGATCTGCCTCCCTAAAACGAAAAAAGATCACCTTAAATTCGCGCGAATGAATTACTTGACGCGGAGAAATTGTGAGCGATGAAATACTTATAAATGGCGGTTGTACATGTTCGCATGAAAGGGTAATCAAGCTGACCAAAGCCAGTTTGCTTTTATGTCCACAGAATCTCTCTCGTTTACAACGCCGTCAAGGCCTAACCTGCCACGAAATTCCCTTCTCAAACAGAACTAGCCTCTACAAATTCCGACGGTGTTTGACCAAACTGCTTTTGAAAACATTTGGTAAAGTAGGAAGGGTCATTAAAGCCTACCATGAAAGCAACCTCCGCGATACTGCCAACCTGGTTAGTAAGTAACTCAGCGGCCCTTTTCAGTCGCATGATACGGATAAAATCTCCCGCTGATTGGTCGGTAAGGGCCTTGAGCTTGCGATGTAACTGCGTTCGACTCATACCTGCTTCCCTGCAGAAAGCTTCCACTCCAAAATTCGAATCCGACATATGTTCCTCCACGATCTGCATAACGTGCTGCAGTAATTTCTCATCCATGGATGTCATCGGAATGGAAGCAGGCTGAAGCGTAATCTCCCGGCTAAACCGCTCTCTTAATTTCTTGCGTCCTTCTATAAGGTTTTTGATGCGTACCAATAGTTCAGCTGCTTCAAAGGGTTTGGTAAGGTAATCGTCAGCACCTGTCTCGAGACCTTCTATTCTGCTTTCCCCACTTGCCTTAGCCGTTAACAGAATGATTGGAATGTGATCCGTTTTTTTATCGCGCTTCAACAGGCGGCAGAATTCCACTCCATCCATTTTTGGCATCATGATGTCGCTAACTACAAGATCGGGGATGTGGTCCATGGCTAGCTGGTAGCCCTCTAGTCCGTTAGCCGCCTCGATCACCCGGCAAGCCAGATTCTCATCCTCACTAAGCGATTGTCGAAGAAAGCGCCGAAGATCATCATTATCCTCTACAATCAACACGAGCGGAGTAGGTAGGTCCGCGATCGATTCAACCTGATTAGATGTGTCCGCTGTAGTCAACGGGGCTGGATCTGCGAGTTGCTCTGGTTTCCCGTTTGACGCGTCATGACGCTCTTCCGTTAACGTATCTACCATCTCTGACTGCTTTGGGTGGATCATTTCAAGCGGCAAGGATACTGTGAATTGTGTTCCTTTTCCAAGCTCACTGGTCACAGCAATGGTTCCTTGGTGCAGTTCCACCAATTCCCGTGTAAGCGACAGACCAATTCCTGTTCCCTCCTGCTCCCGTGTGAGGGAGTTGTCCAACTGATGAAAACGGTCGAAAATCCGGCTGAGCATGGGAGTGGCAATGCCGATACCACTGTCGCGCACGGAGAATTCTGCCAGGATGTAGGCCTTTTCTTTCGTAGCCTGCGGATTTGTTGATGCAGGTTTCAAGCGAAGAGCGATGGTCACCTCACCGTCGGGAGAGGTAAACTTAAAGGCATTTGAAAGCAAGTTGTTCAATACTTTCTCCAGTTTATCGTGATCAAAACACGTCCAGAGACTACCCGCTGGTGACTGAACTTGAAAATTAATCTTTCGCTCTTCAGCAAGTGATGCAAATGATGCGGTAATTCGTCGAAGGAAATCAATTACATCTCCAGGCTGTGTTTCAAGTTTCATCTTTCGCGCCTCCAGCTTGGAGAGGTCTAGAAGTTGGTTGACCAAGTTGAGTAGCCGACGTGCATTGCGTTGCATCATTTGGTAGAGGCTCTTGTGTCGGCTGTCCTCTGACTCTTGTGCAAGCAGTTTCTCAAGGGGGCTGAGGATCAGGGTAAGCGGGGTACGGAATTCGTGAGAAATATTGGCAAAGAAACGCGACTTAAGCGTATCCATTTCCAACAACTGTTCGGCTTTGATCCGCCTGACTTTCTGTTCATTCTTTATCCTCTCCTGCCGTTGCAGGTACTTCCATCCGCCATACAGCGTTCCGACAAAGGCGAGGGCGTATAGAGCGTAGGCCCAAGAAGTCCGCCACCAAGGAGGTGAAATGGTTATAGCTACCGATTTTTCTTCCCATATACCATCGCTATTCGCGGCCTTAACTCTAAAGGTATACTCGCCGGGCGGCACGTTATAATAATACGCCGTTTTCTCATCGCCAGCTTTCCGCCAGGTGTTGTCAAGATTTTCGAGCTTAAAAAGGTGGCGGTTATTTTCCGGGCTGCGGTAATGAATGCCGGCAAAATCGAAAGAGAAAACATTTTCATTATGTTGGAGCGAAATTTCATTTGTCTCAGAAAGCGGAGCCTTCAGTGGGCTGGCTTTTGAACCTGGTATAATCCGCTGGTCGCCTATTCGAAACTCAGATAAAACAATCTGCGGAGGTTTCGAATTGCTTTTCATTTGCTGAGGAAAAAAAGCAAAATAACCACTTCCACCTCCAAAAAAGAGTTCACCATTCCTACTTTTGTGACTACCCGTACCGTTATAGAATATAGGATCATTATACCGGCTAAAAATTAACACTTCGTTTCGCTCGGAATTAATCCGGCATATTCCTGTAGATGCATTGACCCACAAGACCTTTTGATCATCCTCCAGCACTCCATTCACAATTGTATTTTCCGCCAGTTCGGCATTGGGTCCAGTGAAACGTGAGAAGGTGTTCATCTCACGATTGCTTCGGTAGAGGCCAGTAGACGTACCTACCCAAATTATACCTTCAGAATCCTGCCAAAGATTATGGATGTTGGCTTTAACAAGAAAATGTTGAAAGGTTCCAGTTTCCGGTAAAAACCTATTGAGTCCACCACCCCGTGTACCAACCCATAGGCTACCTGAATTATCTTCGTAAATGCGATAAACCTCACCTTTACTAAAACTGGTCGTGTCCTCCGGATTGTGACGATAATGCGTTAGGTTTTTTGACTGTCGATCTTTACGAATAAGTCCTGCACCCACTTCATCAACACCAAACCAAAATGAACCTTGGCGATCTTGGTAAACAGCACCAACGTTGTGATTGATCAAGCTACTGTCCCCCTGTTGGTTGAAAAGCTGCCGGGAAAAGTGGCCGGTTTTCGGGTCAAACCTATTTAAGCCATTCCCTGTTCCGACCCACAAGATACCTTGCCGGTCTTGATAAATTGCCCCGATCCTGTCATTGCTAATACTGTGAGGATCGCTAGGATTATGAAGATAACGCCTCTCGCTTCCTGTTTTTCGGTCTTTCGCCACCAGTCCCTCATCCGAGCCGAACCACAAAACCCCCGAGTCGTCCTCAAAGATCTGGGTCACGGGTCTGCCAGTTGCAAAATATGGAATGTTCCTTGGCAGAGGATCAATCCTGTACAAGCCTCGCCAATAACCAATCCAAAGCATACCATCACGCGTCACACAAGCCCACCATGGAACTTCCAACTCCACACCTGTTTCCTGATCCTTAAAATTTGGGTAGTGAGTCACCTGTTTAGTGTCGGGATCATACCGGTTGAGACCATTGCCAAATGTGCCGATCCAAATCGCCCCAACTGCATCCTCAATGATAAATGTGATGTGATCGTCGGCATGAGGACGGATTCTAATTTGCGGGGGACGACTCAAATTCTTAGGATGTTTTGGATCATACAAGTGGCGTTGAAATGTGCCCGTTGTACGATCCATTGTGTGCAAGCCATCGCCAGCGGTGCCTACCCAAAAAGTGCCGCGGCTGTCTTCAAAAATAGCTTTCACCTTATTGTTGATTAGCGAGCGCGGATCGGCCGGATCGTGGAGGTAACGGATAAATTTGTCTGACTTTTCATCGTAGCGATTCAGACCCCCTTCCGCAGTTTCACCTCCCTGGCCAAGCCACACGCTGCCCGTTCCAACCCAAATCGTTCCTTGCCGATCCTCATAAATCTTCATCACCCTGTTGCAACTTAGACTGGAAGGGTCATTATGCTTACTGAAATATTGCTTGAACTTTCCTGTTTGAGGGTCGAACCGATTAAGCCCGTTTTGAGTACCAACCCATATACGACCGTTGCGGTCTTCCAAGATCGTTCTTACGGAGTCGTTGCTCAGGCTGTTGGCGTTGTTCGGATCGAACCGGTGGTGCTCAAATTTATTAGTCGCTGGATCCAACCGGTCGAGCCCGTATCCGAGGGTGCCAATCCAAATGAATCCTTTGCTATCGGCGCAAAGAGATTCCATCCAGTTGCCCGCCAAGGAGTTTGGATTCTGCGGATCATTTGCGTAGAGCGCATAATTATATCCATCAAACCGGCGCAACGCTGACTGATAAGTTCCGATCCACATATATCCGTTAAGGTCCTGCACGCCACAGAGAACTGCAGCATGCATACCTGTTGGCGGCGGAACCCGATTGAAGGCCAGCCTCTGGCAATGGGAGGGAGAAGCCACGAAGAGTGTCAAAAAGAGCGCAAGAAAAATCGGTGGCACTACTTTCATAAATAATGGAGTTTAGAACGAAAGACTCATAAAATAAGATGCTCAATTCGAGAGCAAGTGTCTAACCACGATTTCGACATGCGGTTCTTATATAAATATATAGGAGAAATCGCATTATTACTCCGGCTGCCATGATAGACATCGCCCGAGGGAGACGGATGTCTCCCTGGGTCAGTTGGTCGGATTGCCATTATTTACCTTAAATTTTGTCATGGAAGTCACCGTCTGTCCCTGAGTCGACAAGTTAATCTGGTAATCGCCTTGTGATAAATTCATAGGTACCCTTACGATCAAGGTTCCAGGTTGAACTTGCGTAACCTCCGAATACATACCATTGAAGGTAACCTGATTGTCAGCGATGCTCGCACCGAAGTTTTCTCCAAATATGGCTACCACTGAACCTCCTGGCCCTGACTCTGGATAAAAGGACGAGATATTAGGTACAGCATGCGACCCCGGACTTGTTACGTTAACATTATCCTCTTCACAACCTGTGAATAAAATGGTGGACATGGCCAAAACGAGAATGAGTTGTTTTTTCATAAAGCTTTTTTGTTTGAATGTTTGATTAAAGACAACCTTTGTCTTATGCAACAAAATACGAGGACAACTGCGCGAAGGTGGTAGTAGCGCTGTTCCCATTGCTGGTACATTCGTTCCAGTCATTAATGATCTGGCAACGGCTGGCTATGGGGTGTGGTAGTTT
>JAICGJ010000008.1 GCA_025923195.1 Chryseolinea sp. | reverse complement strand
TTATTCCCTGCCTGACGGCAGTCAGGGATATTCCTTGTTCGGTATTCGATATTCCTTGTTCGATATTCGGTGTTCCTTGTTCAATATTCGATATTCCGTGTTCGGTGTTCGATATTCCGTGTTCGGTGTTCGATATTCCTTGTTCGGTGTTCAATCCGAAGTCGGCATCGGTACCCAAGTAAGATCAGTCAGACTTGCTATTTTATATTGTAGAATGTCGCCGCATTATTGTAAAAGATATCGTCTTTTTGAGATTCCGTTAAGAAAGGAGCATTCTCGATATTTTTAATAGAGAGTGGAATTGCATCTTCCCAAGCCATTTGATCGGAGCCATACATGATTCGCTTTCCAAACCCTCCGTCTATAAATGATTGCAGATAACTGTAAAATTCGGGAAGAGGTCTGAGCCAATCGATTGCCCCGATGTCTGCATAGACCTGCGGATAGACATTCATTATTGCCTTTGTTTCCTGCAGGTAAGGAAAACCCAGATGCATGAGTTGGATTTTCATTTTAGGGTGCTTTACTAAAACTTCTTCAATCAATTGTGGATTTCCAAGATGAGTTCTGAATTTTGGACAACAAGTGTAAGTTGTATTAGGGAATGACATCCCTGTATGAAGGGCCACCGGAATTCCCATTCTTTCACAAATAGCAAGGTAAGGTTCGAGCTCAGCATCCGCCAAAGTTTTCCCTTCATATTGAAGAGCAAGTTCTCCAAAGACACTAAATCTCTTTTCCTGAAAATACCGGACAAAGGTAGCAGTATCGGGCAGTGGGTTATTTTGGCTGTCGGGATAATCAAGTGCAGGAATGATTCTCTCTGGATCTGCCATTTGAAAATTCCTGATTGTCGATAAACTGCCCGCTGCGATAGCCTTTACTACATTATTGTCTTTAAGCGTTGCCAACATCATAGCTATAACCTCTTCATCATTCCTCCATTTTGGTATTTTTCCGGTTCTAGGGTTTGCCGGTGGTGGCTGGCCGTAGTCGCCAGCTAGGTGCGCATGAAAGTGCACGTCAATGATTTTTCTCTGCGGAATTTTTTGACTAGCAGATAATAAAATCAAACACCCAATTGTGGTAAATAGAATTCGCATAAACAACGTTTAACAGTTCACAAATAAAGTTTGCTGTCTTCTATTGCAGCGACGAACAAGCGGCTTTCCGAAGGCAACAAAGTTAGTAACTTTATTCGTTAAAAAGCTAAAGCTATTGGCAAGCCTATGTTATGCGTTTAATTTATTTCTGATCATCAGCGATATTTTGTTTTGTAGAAATCTTTTCCGCCTTTTCGGTACGAAAGATCTTTTTTTCGGTCGTCAGTCAAGAACTTAGCATTCAAAATATTTTCAATTGTTTCTTAATACCGTACTATTCTTGACCCTTTCTCTAACGATCGAATTGAATTTGTCGACCTCTTCCATAATTGGACTATGTGCAGAATTCTCAAAAGTAAAGAATTCTTTCTGTGGTGCTTTTAGCTGATCATAAAAGTCTTTGGCAACCGAGTACGGGGTTTGATAATCATAAACACCTTGAAAAATATAGACAGGCAACTGCATACTGTCAATCTCAACAAATAGATTCTTATTAATCACGGCAGACCATAGATTTTCAAGCGAAAATAAATTCCCTTTCATATAGTTAACCTTGTCAGTAAATGTGTATTCTTTGGCATCGAGGACCATTTTGACCATAGGCCACACTCTTGTCATTTCACGCATTGACCCTCCAAACCGTATGACATATTTTCTTTCTTCCAATAAGAACTCAAGCCAATCGGCATTAGGTGCAAGCGAATCAGGGAAATTCATTTCTGACAACCTTTTGACTGCAGCTTTGTCATTTCGCTGATAAGCTTGTTCTTTAGCCCATTCAAATGAAATTTTTTCTCCTTTGTACTGATGTGCTACCTGACCAATGCCAAAATATGAGTAAAACAGTTCGGGATACTGATAGGCAGTTAAAATTCCCAGGAGTGATCCCCATGAATGGCCCATAAGAAAAATTTTCTCCTGATTGAAACGTTTCGCCAGATATTCACTAAGGTCTCTCGTATCTAAAATAAACTGTGCCAAATTCATGCTTTCGTCCGGAACCTCTTTTGAATACGACTTGCCCGCGCCCCGCTGTTCCCAATACACCATTACAAAATCTTCTTCTATATCCGTATTAAAATTTTTCATAAAAGCCATCTCAGGACTTCCAGGGCCTCCATGCAAAAACAGCATGACCGGCTTGGTCCTATCTACTCCTCGTATGAATAAATATTGCTCTACGCCGCCGAGGTTGATTTTTTCAATTAAAGAAATACTGGTGTCAAGGCTATTCCCATCGACGTCTGTTATTGGTTCTGCTTTTCCGGGACTCTTAATCCATAACATGAGCGCTAATCCCAACAAAATGAAGAGTATTCCGCCAAGGATGAACATTGATATCTTAAAGATTTTCAGTTTCACTTTTATTAGCGTTTAGAGTTTATCAGGGAAACACAAGGCTTGGGTTTTGTGGCTTGCCATTCGAAACGCTTCTTTGTCACAGGTGGTCAAGACGAATTAGTTGACTCAATTCGCTTTAACTTGTCACTCGCAGATGGCTTAAACGCGTAGTCGATGCTCGGCGGTTTTAGTCTACAGGCATATAAGAAGAGTTAGGGCCAACAGCCAAAATTCTCGCGACCAACAACCCACGATCCGTTGTCATATCTCTCGTTTATTTTTTCTTCCGCATCACAACAAACCATCCACCTAAAACAATGATCACAAAAACTCCTACAAAAATTGCGATCGTCATAATTTTGTTATTCGATAACTTACTTATTGTCCTTATGTTGTCAGAGGCTATTCAATCCTCACGAATTTTTACCGCCTTAAACAACTGCCAGCGCTTATGCAGTGGGTATAGTAGGGTTGTGATAACTGAGGAACGAATGGCAAGCCCGACTTACCCCCTCACTATCAGCCGTTGGTGAAACCAATGTAGCAAAACGTCGGTAAAAACTTTTCTTGAAACCCATTATTGCGTATGTATTTTGTCAGCAGCATGTGCGGCCTTTCTCCTGCTAAGTCGGTCTCAACCGCATCCGTAAGCAAGTATCATTGTTGGGTATTGGACGTTTAATCGTTTGGCGTGCCCTTTTCCTGCACTTCGTTATACTCAGTTTTGATCGCTATGTTATCCGCTGTCTTGTCTTCTCCCGTATAAAAATTGTGCATCCCCAACATATAGGCTACAATGATAGCCCATAATTTTCTTCTTAACGATCTTATCAATTGATTAAAGAGGGACTTCATGTTTGATTGCAATGTTCTCCGTTGCACCAAATTTCCAATCAATTAGTAATCCAAATTACCTTTTCTGCCAGTCTGGCACAAGTGTACTACACATTACTGCTCCAGTCGGCCTTTTAAACTTGTCAAACGAGTTTTTTCATCAGATGCGTCTGTTCCAAGCCAGGCGCAGAAGAAGCACATAGAAATCATAACACTGAGGTTGATGATTGCTTCATCAAATTATTTGATCATTTCTCTACCTCTTGCGCTTTCTCGTATTTATCTAAACATTTTTCAAGTGCGTTGCCTTGATTATAGATACACTCACAAAAATCGCTGCAAGCATTTGGCTTGCCATTATTTACACATGAATTCCTGCATTCAAGTAAGGAATTGCCAGGTCGAATCTCATATAAAAAATGGTTTATTACTATGACGGAAGCTACGATCGCGAACCCGCATCCAAAAAACACGAATGGAAACTTGTTGCTCGACGTTTTCTCCGTTGAGTAACTGTCTACAGTAGATTGTCTAAATGGCAAAATGGATTTTAACCTGTCGTAATCCCAAGAAAGCAAATATACGTTTGCCAATAACATGAGCGTTGTAATACGAGTGCCTTCAAACCGGACTGCATAAGCGAGGATGCAAATATTTAGAATAATAGGAAAATAGATAAGTGCACCAAGAAGCGCTGATCTTGGAATTAATAATAAAAGCGCAGCCGTTAGCTGTATAACCCCAATGAATGTATAGTAATATCCCGTAAGGTGTAACGCTTCAAAGTAATGACCAAGCGGATGAGTAACCGGCAGAGCAGTGAACCGTTCTCCCATAATTTTAACGATACCTGACGGGATAAATCCCAAGGCTAAAACTATACGGCAAAAAACAGTAAAGTAGCGAAACCATTTGTTTCGTTTTGCTTCATAGTAGAATTGTGCAAGGCCGGTTAGTATGCTCATAAATGCAGACAGATTATATTTTCTATCATGTTTAAAAGTACTTTGTAATTCAAAGTTAATAGACGAAATCGAAAAAACTATGTTTTCATAGTCAGTGGTCCACTAAACGAATGGATGAATTGCCCGGCTAGTCCGAAATTGTCCCAGTGACTGAACGTTATTTAAAAAACCAAACTGGGTTTTTATATAAGCCCATCGCTAGAGTTGCATCCTTACATTCTTTCTGGTCAATATCGTTGCTATAATAAGGATGAGCGCCGTCAGCGCGATGGGCCTCCACACGCCAACCCATCCTACCATGGCAATCGACCTGTGGAACGTGCGGAACAAGGCGTAGTAGATATCAGGCATGAGGTAGACGAGAAGTGGATTGGAGCCTGCCGGTTTCAGGAATGCAGCCCAGCTGCTGACACCTTTTACATCAACCAGCCAGTACACGAAAATAAAAATGATGCCCGTAAATCCAGCGCTCAGTAGGCACCAGCTCGGCGTTCCTCCGATCTTAGCCAGGCCGAAAGGGAGCAGCGCCCAGCCGGCAACGAACAGCAGCACAACATACGAGATGCCCCATTTGAATTTTTCCTCCAAGCTCTTTGCGACTCCATCATCGAAAATAATCATCGACATGATAACGCCCGACATGGTGATTGAGGCTGCGGAACCCGACCGAAATGGCCACAACAAGGAAGGCCAGGAACGAACGAATTCCAGAACACCCGCCTTCATCCCGACATTGAGAAGAACCAGGAATACAAAAGCTGCGGCCAGTTTCCAGATCTTATCCCCAAGCAGCATGTACAAGATGCCACAGGAGATGTAAGAGAACCCCAAGCCACCGAGGATGGATGAATTCCTGGGATCGAGCCATAATATTTCTTCGCCTTCCTTCCTTCGGAAGAAGAACATCAGGACCAGTACCATAGCCAGTCCTCCCCACCTCAGGATCAGGAACAGTGTTTTTTTGTTTCCATCCGTCTCAGGATACTTGATAAAAAAAAGGATGACGCCAACAAGCATTAGGGAATTCCACGCAGCGCGTGAAACTCCGGAAGCCTCCGCGTCAATCTCGCGGCCGTTCATGACGAGGATACCCATGGCAACGAGGCATAGACCTCGAACAACAGTATGCAACAGGATCTTCACCTGGGAATCACCCATGGCCAGTCGTCTGCGGAAAGCGAGAGGTATGGACATCCCCATCATCATCAAGAATGCAGGATAAACAACATCCACATAGGTAATCCCTTGTTCTCCAGGGGGGATGTGATAAGTCCACCATGGCAACTCCTTGATGCCATGAACATCGTTGACGAATATCATGACGAGAATGGTCATGCCGCGGACGATATCTATGGACTGAATCCGAGTTGCTTTCGATGAGATTCCCATTGGGATGAAGTTCAGGGTTGGTGCAACTAAAGTACAGATTTAGGGCTCGCGGGAGTAGAAGTTTTCAATGGGTGGTTTCTTATTCAAAATTGGGGCCGTGCCGGACTCAATTCCGCTGTTTAAACCAAATCTTGATGTTTGTCGTTTTGACTCTCAAGATCAGGGCAGGATATTCAAGAATTATGAACAAAGAAACTGTCAGCTTAACCTGTAAGTTAACTACTCCGGAACTTCAGGAGCGAAAGAAAACTGTCATTGCGGAAGTCAAGAAGCTCGTTGTCCAACGGTTTGAAACAACAAATGGTTTCCGTTATACATTCGGTGACGCTGACAGCACAATTGATTTACTGATCGACTTCATCAAGACTGAACGACTCTGCTGTCCGTTTTTTGAATTTAATCTTGTTGTTGGTGAGGCCAAAGGTTTTGTATCGTTAGAACTTTCTGGTCCGGAAGGAACAAAAGATTTTATTGAGTCCGAAATTGGTTTTTAATCAACTCTGGGGAACGAGTCTTTGTGGCTGGGGTTACTGGTCTGCGATAAAGGGAACTGCTGCTATGAAAACGTCATCCTGAGTGGTGGCCGTGCGAGGCCTTGGGCGAACGAAGGATCTCCATCAAAGCAATGTGCTGACCACTAGCCATAATGCTCAAACCTCACTATTCAGAGATGGCGGCTTTAGTAAGTCGAAAAATCATTCGCCGCAAGCGATTACGTATTTTGTTGCGCACCGCAAGACATTCACGAATCTCTTCTATTGTGTGGATGTGCTTGATTTCTTTATCCACGTTATAGCAGAAATCAAAATCAAATTTATCATGCAACTCAAGATCATAATTTGAAAGTAATCAGTCTTATAGTGGTCATAAATCATAAATACCATGATTGCATAGAAAATTATTAATCCCACGAGTGATTCAAATAGATGATCCTTATTGCCAGAGACCAATGTTGGTAAACAGATTGTCAAAACCGGAGTCAATATGAGCCAAAACAGAATTAGCGTTATCAGGTTCCATCCAATAAAAATTGAAAACGGAACCAAGACAACCGCCAGTCCAAAAGGCACAATCAATGTTCCCTTAAACTTGTCCTTCAGTTCTTTGTGCATATCAAGTGATATCTGTGGGTCCCTTATTGCCCTATCGTGGACAATGACGTATCAAGCGAATTCGGGGTTAAAACGTATGTTGCTATCGGCACTGAATAAATTATATCAAACTCCTGAAGCTAAGCCGCGTCTCAATTTACTTGATTATTTCCAAGTCATCCGCTGAGATAAAGCGGCCCTTATAAAATTGGTTCATTTCGTTTATAAGATCCTGCTCAGTGGATAGAATCACTCCTTGTTTTTTGTTCAAACCAAACTGCTGGTGGTAAAGCACAAGAAGCTTAGGTTTCGCTTTGGTCGCTATCTCAGCGACCTGCCGGGAAGAAGTATGATATTTCGAACGATATGCTTTCCATTCAATTCCACTCTCCTGTTCAGCTTTTTCAGTATACACTTCATGAATCAGGATATCACAACCGTTACAGTTATCAACAACTGATTGAACTGGCCGCGTGTCTCCCGAGATGACAATGCTTCTGTCAGGGGTCTGAAATCGATAACCATAAGTTTCCTTCCAATCACCATGGGCAGTTGCAAAAGCTGTAACGGTTACATTACTATCTTTATGAATAATACCGGGGAGAATCTCATTTACATCAACATGATAGCCATCAATACTTCTATCAGGCAAGTTTTTCCCCAATCCATTTTCCCTGATATCTATATCTTCTTTCCAGGCAGACAAAATATGGTCTGTCATCTCTTTGATCCCTGTTGGGCCAAATACTTTTAGTGGCCCTGTTCTCCCAACAACCCATGGAGTAAAAATGAAATCTGGATATCCTAGTGTGTGGTCGGAGTGCAAATGGGTAATAAAGGCAATCTTTAATTTAGAATGATGTAAGCCAGCTATCCCTTTTCGGAAACCTGCTGTAGCACGACGAACTACTCCGGGTCCTAAATCAACCAAATAAGGTGTATTATTTACTATAATGGCTACGGAGGGACCCGAACGGTCTGCATTAGGAACAGGTGTCCCTGTCCCCAGAAAAACTACCTGGGTAATAATTGAAGTATCAGTTGTTGGTTTACTAAAATTGGATTGACAGACTGCATGATAGTACCACATAAGGGTGATAGTAATCATTGCGCTTTTCATTTAGACCAATTGTTAGATAGGACAAGGCAAGCCGTTGAATAAAGATATATTAAGTTAGCATTTTTTTGGAAACGATAATTAATCCTCAACAGCCTTTATCTGTAATTTTCTTATGAATAATCTACCAGCGACATAATATAATGCTCGCAACGTTAGTCCTTCTCACCCTTCAAAAATTCGTCCGTGAAGTGTCCTTTTTGTTTTGGCTTTGCGAATTTGTCGGCGTTGAATGTTTTTGAATCCCCCTTGGGAATCGATAACGAAACCCACGGCTTTTCAGATACCATTTTACCTATGAATACTATTTGCCCTATATGATATGGATAGTGCGCAAGTTGGCGGTTTATTGCTTCAACCACGGTATGCCCTTGATTCCTGATGTAAATAACTTTTTCCAGATCGTATGTTGTTAGAGACCTTAATGCATTGAACAGGCAACTCCAACCCTCATTCCATTTTTCCAGAAGCTCCTCCCGGCTTGTTATGTCGTTTTCAAATTCAGCATCCCGGTTTCTCCATTCTTTTTCACCGTCAGATGTCAGGAAGTCAGTCCACCGCGACAACATATTTCCCGAAAGATGTTTCACGATGGTCGCAATGCTGTTGCTATCTTCGTTGTATTGCCAAAAAAGTTTGTCGTCAGCCAGTTGAGAAAATGTCTTTTCACCGAGCATTTTGTAATACTCAAATTGTTTTCTTACGCTTTCTAAATAGTCAGTGGGCATGTTATTGTGTTGGGTGTAGGTTGATGAGAGTCCATGGTCCATAGTAGTCCACGGTCGACGGTCCACAGACCACAGCAGTGAGTGCATAATCTTGCAATTTTACAATCTTCTTATCTTACAATCTTGCAATCTTTCAATGTTCTAATTTGCCTTAAGCCCTGCGCCTTACTGTGGACCGTGGACTGTGGACTTTCATCTAAACACCACAACCTTTAAACCGCATGCCATGCCATGGACTATGGACCATCGACCATGGACTCTTCTTAAACCACGGCTTAGTATTGGAGTTGCGGATCCCTCTGCTTTTCACAAATCGCTTTAAGCGCTTCAGCCATTCGCTTTAGCTGTGCAGATAGGAGTGTGTTCATTTCCTCAGGTATAGGGGAATCAACTGTATTCATGAATCTACAGTTAAACTTACAGGTATTGTCATCAATTTTAGTAAACACCAGCTCGTATACCAGCGACAGATCTGCCGAAGGTATGTCACAACTCTCGGCAAACATAATTCCTTCATTGGACGCGGTCATTCGCAATGGCGATACCGTTGCGTCGTAATCTTCGTAGACACACTGATGAACGCTGCCGATATAGACGTCGGAACCCTCCTGTTGAACTCTCTTGAGGCCGGGCATCCATTCCTCCCGACCGGGAATGTTTGAGGCGACAAGGTAAACGTCGAAATAGTTGGCGTCGATCTGCACTTCGAGATGGGTTGTATCGTCAGTGCGATAGTGATTTTGAACTGGCGGTGGATCAGGTACTTTGTTCCTTGCCTCGTTGAGCAACATAAATCTATACTCAATCTTTCCAATGGCAGGGTACTCTTCAGCTGCTCGCGTCCATTCAACTTCCTCTTCTGAATCATCGGGGAGTTGTCGCAGAAGTTTCTCAGTCAATAACAGATATTCGTTGTTGTCAATACTATTTTTCAACAACCGATGGGCGACGATCATTTCCCGTCCTGATGGCTTAACAAAACGCCCTACCTTGATTTCCGCCAACGGTCCATGATGGACTACGAATTTGAGCGTCAGGTTGATGATAGCCTGACAGGCACCGCAGGGACAAATAGTATGCTGCTGCATCCATTTCCTCTGATAGTGAAAAGCGTTAAATATCTTTAGGCAAACATCACGTATCTCCTTTTTGGACGGAGCCGGACCTCTTTTGATAAGCAACACTGCATCACCTTCAATTTCTGCCACTTCATATTCGTCCCCCACCGCGTTCAGGATCGCATCAATAAGATAGTTAAGCGCATGTGAGGCGTGAGTGAGTTCTGTGGTTGTCATGAACTCAGTAAATCCGCTGATATCAGGGATCAGAATCGTAGAATTACTTTCAGCCATAAGTGATAGGGATTTATCACTAAGATACTAAACATTATCTGAATGGTATAGTCGCTGAATAAAGGTTTGGACCCGGACTTTTTAACATACCTGGAGAGCTTTCCCCCTGCCTTCCAACCTCCTGCCGGGATCAGTAAATCAACGCCTCAGTTAAAGTCCAGGTTAACTCCCTTTTTGGAAAGATCAAGACGCAAATCCATTCGCGTTAGTTAATCAGTAGCCATAAGCAATTAATATAAGGGGCGATCAATTTGCTCGCCAATGGCCAGGAAGATTTGCAAAAATGACATCGCGAAGCCTCACGGCATTGGTCGATACTGGAACACCGTATTGTGACAACAATTGACTCGCCGCAGGTCTGCTTTCATAGCAAGCCTGAGGTTTTAGGGGCGGTCAATACACAATATCTTACCGACGCTTCATGCGCTATGCTTGAACCGTTAACCGTTGGCCAGTGACATGTTCTGCTTCGTCTTTGGTCTCAACATAATTAAACATCCAATTGATCCCATACTTATCGGTACAACTCCCATAGTAGGCACCCCAGAACATATCCTGAAGTTCCATAGTTACCTTCCCTCCTCCTGAAAGTTCATGAAATAATCTGTTCGTTTCTTCTTTGCTACCGGGTTCCAGGTTGATATGGGTGTTATTGCCATACTGAAGTTTTAGACCCATGCTTTCCGGGGCGTCGGTTGCCATAAGTATATGTCCGCCGAGAATAGGCAACTCGACATGGATTATCAATTTTTTGTCTTCATCGGATAATGGAGGCATTCCTTCCGGCGGAGTTATATCACCAAATCTTTGTATACCCTTACCGTTAAAAGTCGTTCTGAATACCTTTTTATAAAAATTAAAGGCTTCCTCTGTGGTGCCTGGAAAATTCAGATAAGTGCTGACCCTGGCCCTATTGTCTTTCTTTAATTCGCTTTGCATTTTCTGTTGTGTTTGGATGTAGTGATTCAGCTTATCGATATTTTGTCGCAGACCTTCGTCTGCCTTAAACGTTTTTACAACCTGAACGAGTTGTTCCCTGGATTCAAACAGCATGTTCCATTCAAGAAAAGTTTTATCACCTCGTGGTTCGAATCGGATCGTCGCCAGAAACTTCGGGGCGGATATGTGCTGGTAAACGATTTTCTTCTGGAAAACTAACTCTCTGAAAATATTCTTGTTCTTAAAATCAGTACCATCCGGTCCATGCATAGTGAAATTCCACTCACCACCTTCCTTAACCTTCATGTCATGGATGGTGTTAGTGAAGCCATTCGGTCCCCACCAGTTTTTGATGTGCTCCGGATCCGTCCACACTTCCCAAACCAAATCAACTGGCGCGTTGAGCAACCTGGTCATGCTAATTTCGCGATCTGTTGTGTTACTTTTTCTTTTTTCCATGCTTCCTTTCTTTTTGCAATTTCTCCAAATACAGTTCTAATGAGTCTAACTTCTTATCCCAATATTTCCGGTACTGCTCTATCCATTCAGAGACTTCGTTTAGTTGATCAAACTTGGCTTCACAAAATCTCTCTCTTCCCTGTTGCTTTATGACCACAAGTCCACATTCTGCCAGAATTTTAATATGCAGCGATATCGCCTGGCGAGTCATGTCGAAATTCTCGGCAATGGCATTCAGGTTCAGGTTCTCATGAGCGATCATTCCCATGATCTGTCTCCTTGTAGGATCGGCGATTGCCTGAAACACGTCTCGTCGGGCTTCCATAATATGCAAGTACTTGCTTGCAAATATATGAGCAAGCAAGTACTTGCGCAATAGTTGAACTTAAAAAAAAATAGATTTTTTTTCCGGAGACCAATAAACCAAGGCCTGGTGTGATTTCCCGATAGGATTAACGCGGAAATTCTTTCAGTCGATCGTTATTCCGAATTGCTTGTCAAATTTCTTCCTTTCGGAAGCCTTCATTCTGCTACGGATCACACGGATGGTGTTTCCACCAACCAGCTTGCCGTTGTCAAGGTAGAACCAATCTGAAATTTTGTCTTGGACTATTTCCACTTGGTCGCCAAGTTTTACCGATGTCACATTCGCAGGTAAGTTATCCACGAGACCCAAGAGTTTTTCGTCCTTCAACTCCAGGCCGGTTAACCAGATATGCTCGGCTCCGGTTTCGGTGGCAAATGGCATCTTCACGCTAAAATTTGTCTGGGAACTCTTTTTATTTTTAAAGGCCGTTAAGAATTCATTGAAAGACTGCCGTGATCGATCGATGGCTTCATTCATTTCGGTATCATCACCTTGGAACTTATAAATATCCGGCTCTCCGGGTCTTTCCGTCTTCTCAGCCTGTCCAGAGACCGATTGGCAAACCAGGGTGAAAATGATTGCAGGTAAAAGTTTTGTCATAAAAAAAAGCTTGTTTCACAAATTGACTACAGTTAAGATCTTTCCATCAAGATAATAAATAGTGTTTAATCCTTGTCACGCATAAATTATTAGGATCTGCAGTGAGACAGCGGGAAATGGAGGCTAAAACGTTTAGCGTTAGACATGCTTGTATGGCTCCCGCGCTTCGCAGGGCGTTTTTTGGAACCTGCCTGCGGTTACCTTCGGCAACCCTTTAGCAGCAACGCCCAAAGTGACTTTGAAGGCGTCAAAAACACCATTAAAATAGAGATTCTCTTAAATCCATCGTCGCACGTTTTGGCAATAATCCAAATATTCTTGTCCAAAATCCTTTCGCAACCTGGGTTCTTCGTGAAGCACGATAAAGAGATTAAAGGCGATAAAAACAACGACCAGGTAAATCCACAAGGGAACAGATTGTGCAATAATAGCCTCGCCAATTAGAATCAACATGACCCCGACATACATCGGGTTGCGGGAGTATCTGTAAAGACCGCGCACCACCAAACGTTTGGTGGGATCTACCGGAGAAAGTGTTCCCTTTCCCTCCAATGCAAATTGCAGTATACAGCGCAGCATAATACTCACACCCGCGAGGAATAGGACCGACCCTGTGTATAGTTGAACAGGGCCCGGTCGAGGCAAGGCACTCAAGTCACCCCCAAGGATATAGTAAGGAATCACGCCCGCTACAAGCCCAGGTTGTAACAAGGTAAAAACGAAATTGCGTAACAGGAGCGACCCTGTCGACTCCTGTGTATTACTTTTCATATTTCAAGGCGGGCTTAAACGCTTACCTATTACGGTACGAGTGCAGTCGCTATTTATGCTCTTACCAATCGAAGCATTAATTTCGATTACTTAGGCTCTGACAAAATCAACTATTAATAGTGTGGACATCCACACTATTCCAAATTTTTTGCCTTCCATTCATCAAAAATCCTTCGATTATCCTTTTTGATTTGTTTCCAATCCTTCAGCGATACGGATTTAAACTCTTCTCCTTCGTTATATTTTAAATAGATTTCTAAATCCAGTCCGGAGAGCTGAATGTAAACGTCTTTCTCTTCATTGACCGTCATCTCAAATTGTCCGTTGACGTCAGTCGCGACCCCTTTTTGTTTTCCAAGTTGGATGACAGCCAGGCCCGGAACCGGAGTATTTTCCTCGCTTAATATTTCTCCCTTTATTTTACGAGTCGCCTGCGAAAATCCGACCGCCGGAATAACGACGAGCAAAATTCCGGACAAGATCCCGATGAAGCTGTGCATCTACTACTAACTCATCAATGGGTCGCGACTGGCTCGTCGCGCATTACGGATTTGATCTTTTGCACGATTTCAGGGGTTATCTCCTTTACGCCATGCACCGTTTTAGCATGATCTGCTGCCAACGTCAAGGCTTCCTTTTCTGTTTCAGCTTTGATTACACCCTCGCAATCAAAACCCACATCACGACAGCGAATAACTTTTCCCATAGTGTTACATGTTTAGCGTTAATGAATAGCTTTTTTTTCTAAAACACAGGACGTTCCTGTGCTCTCGGTGACAATTCCAACACATCGCTGATATCACAAATTCAGCGAGATTGCCAGAACATCAGAAATTTTACACTAGCTCAGCCTGGGCCTACTTTGAAAACCCGAAAACTCTTTGAATGTTTCCGCTGACGTCGCGATGAAAAATCTATCCCCTTTCGGCAGACGTACCTTCATAAACGCGATGCAATCACAAGAAATAAATCGTGATCAAGGGTAATTCGGGTGTGCCTTAATATTCTCAATTTGAAGTTGATGGCGGTTCAAGTGGAACCTCAGAAACTCCATTCTCTGTATTACGTCCAACGGACCAGAAATAACGTGCGGATAGATCACCCTCTGGAGTTCGAACCCTTCAAGAGCCTCACACAAAGATTCGAGCAAGTTCTGGCACCCATTCAATGCTATAATCCAGTATTCCACCGGCCCACCCCATCGGGGTTTCGCGCTTTCTGGTACAATTTCTTTTTCCTTCCATGTTTTGGCGATAATTTCCTCGATATGCCGGCCTTGGTGAATCGCGTCTCCTGCCCAAATGGGCTTGTTGTTTCTGATTCCGGCAAGCGCTTTCCAAATTCCATTAATGCCGCCCATTTCCGCCCATACCATGTGTTCAACAATCTCAGCAACAGACCATACTTCTGACGACGACTTGAATTGGCTTTGATCATATGTTAGGCCGGATGCCGCCTGTACGAATTGCTTTCGTGCGTCGGCGACAGAAATCAAAAGTTGTTGAAGCGTATCCATGTCGATTACCTTAAGTCGTTATGATCTTCTGCACGGATACACAGCGCGATTTGATCTGCATCTAGCCATAGAGTTGGTTACAGAAAGCATTTCTAAAATGTAAAACACGGCCGAGCGAACGCATCAACAAAAACAACAACTATGATTTTAGAAAAGCCACAAGTAAAGAATGATGGTCCAGAAGAGCAGTGTCACCAACCACAATTGCCCCTTCCAGCGAAGGATGATTTCGCGTACCCTTTCTGCCAGCTGAGTACTTCCTGTTATGTATGTAATGCCATTGATAAAAAAGGCAAGTATCTGCTCGTCTTCAGTCATGTAGTTAACGTTTCATGGGAAGCACCAACATATAAATATTTTAATTTTTATAAGATTCACAATGGATATGTGAACATTTATTTCTCATGAGATCTGGTTGATGACAAAGATTCTTTCAATAGATGAGGACCGTCATTTGTTTTAATAAAATTTTTTGCGTTAATGGTCCCGCGGTGGTTTCACGGTGGAAGATTTATCGCCTTTTATTTATTTAAGTCGGGTCCTATTACAGGGATAAGTGGGTTTCAGTGCTTGGAGTATTGAAAAAAACAGATCTTCGTCCAAATCAATCTTCTTCTTTGCAGGTAATGCTTATGTCCGAACCCAAAATTGACAGTTTGGCTCCCGGTTATTATTCAAGACCTTCATCAACCAAATACAAAACGGATATGTAGTCTTCTTTGACAGCGGCTGTGAGGGCCATCTCGCAAGTTTTTGTGCTGGAGTAATAACCGTCGTACTTCTTTTGACGTACCTCTGCCGCTTCCTCTGCCGTCGCGGACGCGGTAAGTTCCGGGAATAAAAAGCCCCGATCACCGGCCATCCCGCAGCAGCCCGCACTAGACGGAACAGTAACCGCCTTCGCAAAATGCCTGGCGATATTGATGAACTTGCCCTCTGCCTTCATTTTTTGCAGGGAGCACACGGGATGTAGTACGATGCTTTCTTTCATTGTTTTTCTACTTGTACGGGGCAATATCAAATCGTGTAAAAAATCGATGCTGTCCATAATGACCAAACGGTCGAATTTTAGTTTGTTTTCATCTTCCAAAGCAGGGCGCATTTGTAATAGCGTTTGAGCGCAGGAACTTACATCGATCACGATAGGCAGAGCGCCTTCTCTGCTCGCTGACCATAATTGCGCGAGAACTTTATTCGCCATAAAGTGAAACGCTTTGTTAAATCCCTTCGACGAAAACACCTGGCCACAACAACTTCCATCCAACTCGGGCAGCGTGACTACACCGATACCTGACTTGCTGCAAATGCTCATGAGCGTTTCGGCAAGATTCCTCTTCTTACCCTGGTATGTACCCATCGTCCTTGAGATACAAGCAGGGAAGTAGACAATATTATGGTCTGTCAAATTTGTTTCGCCTAGAACAATTCCAAGATCCGGCGGCTTTTGAAATTGGTTCCACCACAGCGGAAAAGCTGGTGTCATCCTACGCAATGCCGAGGTCAATCTTAACGTAGCATGAGGACCAAAGAGTTTGTTTATGGTAACGCCGCCTCGCAACGCCAGCCGAACCATGTACTCCGCAGTTTTAAAATGCCGTGCAGCTAATAAAGAAACTTTATTTGCGAAGGCAGAATGGTTTTCCCTTCGCAGCCTTTTGATCAGATCGCCTGTATTGATATCGACCGGGCAGGCTGTCGCACAAAGTCCGTCAACTGCACATGTATCGATACCGTCGTAATTATATTGATCCCGCAACAACCTATATTTCGCCTTATCACCGGCAAGCTCCAATCCTTTTAATACTCTGCGTATTACGATTCTCCTCCTGGGTGAGGTTGTAATATCTCGGCTTGGGCATCTATGCTCGCAGTAGCCGCACTCGATACAGCGATCGACCTCCTCTTCCACGGGGGGAAGTTCTTTCAAGTCCTTAATGTGTGCCTCTTTATCATCGTTCACTATTACGCCAGGATTAAGCAAGTTACCCGGATCCGCCGCGCGTTTTATTTTTTTGATGATCTCATAGGCCTCGCCACCCCATTCTGTTTCAACAAATGGTGCCATGTTGCGACCCGTTCCATGTTCTGCTTTCAACGTGCCTTCATATTTTTCGATCACCATTGTTACAACTTCCCTGATAAACCGGTCATAGCGATTTATTTCGGTGTCAGTGTTGAACGATTGGGTTATGACGAAATGAATGTTACCATCCTTGGCATGCCCAAAGATGATCGCATTGGTATAGTCGTATTTCCGAAACAGACATTGCAGATCCAGAATTGCGTCACCCAGCTTCTCAACGGGAAACGCCACGTCTTCCAATATAACTGTTGTTCCACTGGCGCGTACCGCCCCTACCGCCGGAAACAGTCCTTTTCGCACTTTCCAAAAAAAATCCTGCTCCACAGGATCATTTGTAAAGACTGGGACATTAAGCAACGTGAGCTTATCTGCGGAAATTATAAACTGTGTGACCCGTTTTTGAAGTTCTTCCTGCGTATTCTCCTGAAATTCGATCAGCAGTGCAGCCGCCTTTTCAGGGAGTGCCTTTACAACGGCTGGCATACCCGGCATATTTTCAACAGCATGCAGCGAAGCCCTGTCCATTAACTCAACCATCATCGCTCCGGCTTGCGTCAGTGGCACGATAGCCTGGCAAGCCGCATACATATCAGGGAAGTAAAGAAGCGCAGTAGACTTATGCGGATAATCTGGCACGGTGTGTAAAACGGCTTCGGCGATGAAGGCGATCGTGCCTTCAGCGCCAATCAGCAAATGTGCTAGAATATCCAAGGGATGGACGTAGTCAACAAACGCATTTAATGAATAGCCAATCGTAGTTTTAGTCTTATATTTCTTCCGGATCTTGGCAAGCAATACCGGGTCTGACATGATCTGGTCCCTGATCGTAATAAGGCTTTGAAATAACAGAACGCACTCGCGCTCAAAGCGATCATAATCCTCGCGATTTTCTGTCGAGAAAGTCTGACCGCTGGGTAATATAAAGCGGATGTATTTTACAGTATGATACGAGTTTAGATTTACGCCGCAGCACATACCGCTGGCGTTGTTGGAAAGTATACCACCCATCATCGCAGCATTGATGCTCGACGGATCCGGTCCAATTTTACGTCTAAACTTTCTTAAGTGTACGTTAACCATGGCACCTGTAATTCCGGGCATGACCCTCACAATATTGCCGTCAGCTTCGATTTGGACCTTATTCCAATGTTGACTTAAGTCTACCAATATCCCATCCGTTATAGATTGACCTGAAAGACTGGTACCCCCCGTCCGAAATACCATAGGAATCTGATGTTCGTGAGAAAATTTAAATAACGCGATGATCTCGGCTTCGCTGAGGGGTTGAACAACCGCTTTGGGAAGTAAATAGTAAAAGCCGGCATCGGACGCAAACGAAACGAGGTCTATGTACCGGCTTCTGATACGGTTTTCAGGCAATATGGTTTTTAATTTCTCTATCACAAGAAAATACTGGACGTAATCGAATTAGTGCGGGAGCTACTGAAGCTTATTTACCTCCGCATTGAAATATTTCACGGTTTGAATAACTGAGGGCAGGTTGCTAGGAAGATCTTCGGCATCCCGTTCGATGTAAATGGGGCCTTTGAATCCCTGCTTTTTCAGCTCCGCAAAAATGGCAGGAAAATCTACAATACCCGTTCCGACCGGCACATCTTGCAACTTGGGATCGTTAAAGGCGGCAATATCTTTCAAATGCAAGCTAATAATATGACCGCTAAGTTTCTTTATTCCATCAACCGGATCAATCCCACTCTTTGGCCAGTGACCCAAATCTGCGCAGGCACCAAAATTAGGGTGATCCTTTATGGCGAGCAATACTGAATCAGGGTCCCAATAATGACTTACTCCCTTCCAGTGTTCGTGAATAGCAACCTTAACGCCATAGGCACCCGCGAGGCTGTCAATACTATCCCACATGTCCAATGGGGGTTCCGTAGTCACAAACTTAACACCCAGCTCCTTGGCGATGTCAAACTGTTTTTTCCATGATTCTACAGAGGAGTCGCCGACGATGTAAATAGATTCCGCTGTAAACCCTTTTGCATTGATCATTTCTTTCAGCTTCCTAAGTCCCGATGACGAAAGTTGGAGGATCATAGAATCGTTTAATATTGGACCAACTTTATGGAATGTATTCGGTTCGATATACTTCAGCCCTGTGCTGTCGATCTTTGCTAAGGCGTCCGTAAAATTGAAGGTATGAAACGTCCAAAGCGCTACCCCCAGTCTCCAGTCGGTCAGCGGATCCACAGGCACGACGGCGGAACTGGAATTTGATTCTTTTCTGTCGCAGCCCCAAAGGCAGGTGGCGGTAAACAAGACTATATAAACTGTTTTTTTCATTATCGATTCGCTTTAGGTCCCAACCTATGTTGATTCAGCAAACTTAGCAATTATTGGTTGCGTTTAAAGCTCCAATCCCAAAGGAAGATTTATCATTTGAATGGTTTGAAATTTATATTTATTTGCGAGGCTGGATCCTTCAGTCAATTGGAATTTCAGCTTCTGATCGAGAGACCTGATCATCCGGCACTTCCGAAGGCATAAGAATAGCATCTGGACTTAAAAATGAGTGCCCCCAAAATAAAAATAATTCTTGCATTCGCGGCAATATACCTGGTTTGGGGATCTACCTTTTACGGCGTTCTTGTCGCTTTGCAAAGTTTCCCGCCATTCCTGCTTTCAGCTCTGCGTCTACTGATCGCAGGCTCCGCCCTGCTTCTTTACTGTGTTGCCACAAAAGAACCCGTTCCTTCACGCCCGGTGATCTTAACGAACATGGTATGCGGCCTGGTAATTTTTATTGGCGGCATTGTCGCCGTTGTATGGGCACAGCAATATATATCATCGAGCCTAGCTTCCATTATCATTACAACTCCCTTCTGGTTTGTAGTCTTAGACAAACGACAATGGGACTTCTATTTTTCAAACGGGTGGATCATTGGTGGATTAATGTGCGGACTGGTTGGCGTTATACTTTTACTGGGTTCTAAAGGTAATTCTGCTGGAGCTGTCGAAAACGGTATGCAGGTATTCAGTATACTCGTAATGATCGCCGGTAGTTTCATGTGGGTATCAGGGTCGTTGTACTTAAAATATAACCCAACTTCTGCAACTGTGTACTCAAGCACGACAATTCAACTGCTCACGGCAGGTATATTCTGCCTCGTTCTGGCTTTTTTTACTGGTGAAATTCAAACTTTTTCGCTTGGCGAAGTACAGACTGGTTCCGTAGTGGCACTGCTTTATCTCTCTATCGTAAGCTCACTGCTCACTTTTATGGCCTTTGTCTGGCTTATCAAGGTAAGGCCGCCTGCCATCGTAAGCACTTATTCTTATGTAAACCCGCTGGTGGCGGTGCTTCTCGGGTGGGCATTTGCTAATGAACGGATCTCTCTCATCCAGGTATTTTCCCTGATCCTTATTTTGTGCGGTGTGTTCTTTGTCAATATTCCAAAGTACAAATTGAGCAATCGCTGAAAAAAATTCCGGAATCGGGATCAATTAGCAATGTATTCACTATAGGCATACCAACGGAACGCCTATTGGCCTGAACCCGCTAGGAAAGCGCTTGAGGTGGTGGGCCGCCAGAGGGCTTGGAGCGATCCTCGGGAAGAGGCACGAATTCCCGGTTATCAGTCGGTGGTAATTCTATTCTTCCCTCCTTCCAATCGGCCTTTGCCTGTTCAATTCGTTCTCTCCTGGACGACACAAAATTCCACCAGATAAACCTTTCTCCCAACGGCTCCCCTCCCAGCAGCATTAAGGTCGACGGCTCACTGGCCTGAATTGCCGGATCGACGCCTTTATTAAAGACTAGCATTTGCCCTGAAGAATATGTCCTACCAGAAATTTCGACGCTACCTTTTGCAATATAGATCCCTCGCTCGGAGTGATCCTTCGGAAGACCGAAACTCGAATCTTTGTCAAGGACTACATGCACGTAAAACATTGGTGAATGCGTTTTCACGTCGCTCCTTAAGCCGAATGCATTTCCAGCAATCAACCTCATCCATACTCCCTTCTCGGAAAATACCGGAAGCCTGTCGGGTTTATAATTGTTGAATGCAGGCATTGACTCCTCATCTCTCTCCGGCAAAGCAACCCAAGTCTGGATCATCTCCAGTGTTCCACCTGCCAGCGTCGAAGGATCCTCAAACCGCTCAGAATGCGCGATACCCTTTCCGGCGGTCATCCAGTTGACCTCCCCCGGCCTGATTACCTGTTCAACGCCAAGACTATCCCGGTGTGTTACCTGGCCACCAAATAAATAGCTGACCGTTGACAACCCGATGTGAGGATGCGGTAATACGTCCATGGAAGCCGCGGCTTGAGGCGCTATCATAACAGGTCCTGCATGATCCATAAAGATGAATGGTCCCACCATCCTTCTTAGCCGAAACGGAAGTATTCTGCGCACATCCATACCCGGTGCAAGAGATGCCTTCCGTGCTTCTATTACAATGTCCAGCATAACGAAATCTATGTTCCTAAAGACGACGATTATTACGGAATAGGCAAGAATATTCTATGGAAATTAAAAGAAAATACCTTCGCATTTTTCAATAGCGACGCTGCGTTCTCACCGCAATGTCCTGTTCAAGGATTTCACAATTCATGAACGCGGAAGTATACTCATGTGTGTCTCTTTAAAGTGAGAGGTGATCCACCAAACAGCAATACTTATCAGTGCTGCGAAATAGCACCAAACTGAAATAAGATGTGCGGCAAAATATATTTTGGCCACGATGAATGATGTGAGTATCATAATACCTAGCAAAAACATACTCTTCCTGCTGGAAACAAACAGGGGTATAACCGTGGGAATAAAATAAAAGACATGGGTGACCCATACTAGCGGCAAAGGAAAGTCGAGCGTATACATGATATGACCAGAATGCATTTCCGCGTTAACGTCGTAGGTAAACAAACAATATGTCAAGTAGAGTGATACTGCAATCCCCATCGCCATAATTCCTTTGATTATTTTTTTTCGGACAACATTCTTTTCTACCATCAACACCGACCATGGAACCCATATAGGCCAGACCACCTGTGCGAGAATGAGAAAAATATAAATAGAAATTTGATTAAAAGGATCCGCTCGTGAATTTCCCATTCCCATCCAAAGTATGCCCTCTGCAAATTGTTGTACGGCGAATAAAAAGGGAATAGCTGCAAATGGAGTTTGCTCAGGGAATTTAGCCTTTTTGACGGAGGCTAGACCGGCAACTGCTAAAACTCCACTGGCTACAAAACTTGCTTCTGCTGAAAAACACATAGTACTAATTTTAGAATGACTAAAAATCTATGTGTTCCAGAAGACTTACTTTAAGGTGCTGATAGCATAGACTATACCTTTCAGAAATAATTACCAGGAAGGCCGGAGGTGAGAAAAGATCTGAAAGATCTTATATTCTTTACAAAGGTAAGATTTAAGTTGAAGATTCAACTGCGCCGTACGTCTAATAAATTCAAGGGAATTGGCTCTATGAGCAATCTTCCTTTTTAAGGACTGTGAAGGCTCCTGGTCTTGCAATTCGAGTTAGTATATCCATGCCGTTATAAGCCAACCCGGGTTCAAATATGATAAAATCAGCATCCCAGGCCCTTTTTCTGGCTCCAAACGGAAAAAAAGCCCGGTTGGTGCTTACTACCTTGTAAAAATTTATCAAACATATGGCAACAAAAGCTGAAGTAAAGGGTTATCAATATGAGAATTCAGTTGGGAGGGACGTTTATCAGATAAAGCATCTGCTGTGCCCAGCATTCCAAATGCCGTATCTAAACATCGCTCCAATTGTCAACGGCACGTTTTTTTACACTACCTTACACAATCTTTCATTAAACAGCGGAAATTTTTGGGGCATTAACCAGGGCGTTCCATTCCCTTGGTTCATTTCAAAAAAAATTATGCTTAGTCACGTAATAAATGAGAAAATTAAAAATAGGCATAATTGACCTAGTTAGTAAAGCACCAACAAACACCCTTTGGGCCAGAATCATGCACGCAAATCTTGCGAGTATCATGCCGCAGATCGTTGCTACATGGTGCGAACAAGAAGGACATAGTGTAACATTTATATGTTATACCGGCCTCGAAAACCTTCATGACGAAGTGCCCAAAGACGTAGACCTTGTTTTTATTTGTTCATTTACGCAGGCGGCGTTTCTCGCTTATGCATTGAGCAATTATTTTAGAAGCAAGGGCGCGGTCACAGTCCTTGGCGGTCCACATGCGCGTTGTTACCCGGACGATGCTGTCAAGTACTTTGACTATGTACTTGGCCTTTCCCATCAGTCAACGATAAAAGAGGTTTTAAATGACTGTACCCCTCAAGGTCCTCAGGGTGTCCATCTCAATGCGCATAGGCAACCAGTTGATTTTCCAACTGTAGCTGAACGGTGGAAGTTTATTGAACAGACCCACAAAAAAGCCTATTTCTTAAAGTTTGTACCCATGATGGGCAGCGTCGGATGCCCTTATACCTGTTCGTTTTGTATTGACGCAACAGTGCCCTATCAGCAGCTGAGCTTTGACGTCATGAAAGAGGATCTTAAATTCCTGCTAACGAAATACAAGAACCCAATGGTAGCTTGGCAGGACCCTAATTTCGGAATTCGCTTTAAAGAAAATATGGAAGCAATTGCTTCTGTAGCACCGCCCGATCGCTTTCGGTTTCTGGCGGAAAGCAGTCTCTCAATCCTCACCGAAGATCACTTGAAGATCATGCAACAAAATAACTTTATTGCTTTGTTGCCAGGCATAGAGTCGTGGTATGACATGGGTAACAAATCGAGAGCAGCACACTTGGGGGCCAAAGAAAAACTGGAACAGGTGTCCGAGCAGGTTAATATGATTCAGAGATATGTGCCATATATACAGACCAATTTTGTGCTGGGCCTCGATTGTGATTCTGGCGACGAGCCGTTTGAACTGACCAAACACTTTGTTGACAAATCGCCAGGAGCCTTCCCTGGCTATTCCCTCTTAACTTCTTTTGGAGAGGCGGCACCGCTCAACCTTGAATATCAGAGAGAAGGTCGTGTGCTTCCATTTCCGTTTCATTTCCTGAACAATCACCTTGCCATGAATTTGAAGCCGAAAAATTATGAATGGATAGATTTTTATGATAAGGTAATTGACCTAACCGAATATACATTCTCAAGAAGGGCGATATATAGAAGGTTTATGGCTTCCTCACATTTCACGACACGTTGGATGAATGTTATGCGGGCCATTTCCTCCGAAGGGCATGGGCGCATTCGATTCTATAAAAAGTTGAGAAAGAAACTGGTTGAAGACCAATCTTTCAGGAAGTATTTCGAGGGAGAAACCGAACAATTGCCTCGATTTTATTCAGACATTATTCACAAGGATCTTGGCATCTGGGGTCAATGGTTACCCAAAGGCGCGTTAGAGCATGAGCAAAATGCGTACCTTCATAAAAGCGCCCGCCAAACCAAAGCGAAGATAAAAGCAGGTAAACTGGCTTAAGCATTTATTGGTGAGTCGGTATTACAAAAAGGGAAGCTCAAAAAATATACCATTGTGCAGATGCCGAATAATTCAGTTGCTTGTCTCTACGAACAATTCGAAAAATCAAGTATCATTTTTTTTCCTAACTTTTATTGATTGCTGTTATAGCTGTAAAAGAATTGAAAAAAAACACGACACCACGAAAGACCAAATCTGCCGCTGTCCCAACAGTAGCTTTAAAGAATCCGCACGCCAAACATTTCCCGGTAGTCGGCTTTGGCGCTTCCGCTGGCGGGCTTGAGGCATTTACATCAATATTAAAATATCTGCAGCCGAACCTGGGTATGGCTTACGTATTGGTGATGCACCTGTCACCAAAACATAAAAGCGCTCTAGCGGAAATATTACAGACTAAAACAAAAATGCGGGTCCATACAGTAAAAGATGGTATGGAAGTAAAACCAAATAACATATATGTAATACCGCCAAACGCATTTATGAGCCTGGTAGGGGGCCACCTTAAGCTTGGGCCTCGTTCACTGACAGCCATTGGAAATTTTGCTATAGACTATTTCTTAACAGCGCTGGCGTCTGTATATCAAAATAACTCCATCGGAGTAATCCTTTCTGGGACAGCTACTGATGGTACATTGGGCTTGAAAGCAATTAAGGCTGAGGGAGGAATCACATTTGCGCAGGATGCTACAGCAAAATTTTCAAGCATGCCGAAAAATGCATACGAATCAGGATATGCCGATTTCATTCTTTCGCCTGAAAATATTGCTAAGGAACTTGCTCAACTCGCGAAAATTCCATACCCCGCTATTCCTCCAGACAAAGTACAAGAGAAACAACAGAAAGATCTGACCCACGACTCTCAGGTGTTAAAAAAGATCTTGCTACAAGTAAAGGCTAAGACCGGAATCGATTTTTTCCTTCATTATAAGCAAGCCAGCATTTACCGCCGTGTAATCAGAAGGGTCGTACTCAACAAGTGCAAGACCCTCGATGATTATTTCTTGTTGTTATCTTCCAAGGAAACGGAGGTGCAGGATTTGTACAATGACTTCTTAATTAACGTCACTGATTTTTTCCGTGATGCTGATTTTTATAAGATGCTGGATAACGAAGTATTTCCAGCGATAACCAAGGAGCGAAAAGAAACCGACCCGATCCGAATTTGGGTTGCGGGCTGTGCTACGGGTGAAGAGGCGTATTCCATTGCCATTAAACTAACAGAATTCCTAAATAAGAAAAGCCTGAGTATTCCATTTCAGATATTTGCTACGGATCTTGATGAACAGGCCATCGCAAAAGCCAGGCTAGGTATATATCCTTTAAGCGCGCTCCAAAATATTC
This sequence comes from Chryseolinea sp., assembly GCA_025923195.1. GTDB lineage: Bacteria > Bacteroidota > Bacteroidia > Cytophagales > Cyclobacteriaceae > Chryseolinea. The sequence goes on along the minus strand of JAICGJ010000008.1, from coordinate 54,840 downwards.
CCCCAGCGCAGTTTAAGCAATACTTTAAAAAAGCTAATGGCCATTATCAAATTGGACGTAACATTCGCGAGTATTGCGTATTCTCTCAGCACAATTTATTGAAGGATCCTCCATTTTCCCGAATGGATCTTATCAGTTGTCAGAACGTTCTAATTTATCTGGAAACCCCTCCTCAACAAAGGATATTGCAGACCTTTCACTATGCGTTGAAGCCACAAGGATTTCTGTTCTTGGGTAAATCGGAAAGTATCGGCGCGGCTGGCGATTTGTTTGATTCCCTCACCAAAAAAGCCCGGGTATACAGGCGCAAGTCAAAGAACTCACCTCCCCTCGAGTATACTACTTACAAAGTAGGATCTGCCCACGAAAGATCAGGTCCGCATGCCGACCGCCCGGCTGCATCGGATGTTGAAAAAGACATGGGTAAGATCCTATTAAAACGCTTTGTGGCGCCTAGCGTAGTCCTGAACCAAAACCTGAACATCGTTCAATTTTTTGGAATCACGGGGCCTTACCTGGAACCCGTTGTTGGAAAAGCGAGTCTGAATATTCTCAAGATGATCAGAGAAGATTTGCTTATTGATTTAAGGACTTTGATCCAACGCGCAAAAAAAACAGAAAAGATTGCAGTTAAAGAAGGCATAAAGATTTTCAATAATCATATAAAACAGGAGCTCACGCTTGAAGTTATACCAACGAAAACCAATAATGAATTATACTTTCTGGTGGTATTCGAGGAAAACCAGATTCAGTTTCCTCAAAAAAAAGGAAAAGGAAAAAAGTCCGATAATGGAAATAATCAAAAGGACCGAACCATAATAAACCTTGAAGAGGAACTTGTTCAGTCAAGGGAGATCATCAGAACCACCAATGAAGAATTTGAAAGCACCTATGAAGAATTACAGGCAAATAACGAGGAGATTCTTTCTTCAAATGAAGAGTTGCAAAGTGTAAATGAAGAGTTGGAAACTTCAAAAGAAGAATTGCAATCCGCCAATGAAGAACTAACTACCATCAATGAGGAATTACAAAAAAGGAACGTTGAACTCAAGGAATCTGAGAATTATGCAAAGGCAATAGTCGATACGGTTCATAATCCCTTCTTAGTGCTCACCTCAAATCTTCAGGTGAGAAGCGCCAACGCCTCATTCTATAGTACTTTTAAACTGACACCAGATAAAACGGAAGGAAGATTCGTATATGAACTGGGAGACTACACGTGGGACATTCCAGCTTTGCGAGAATACCTGAACGAACTCCTGAAAAGGAAATCAAGTCATATGGAGTTTGAGCTCAAGCATTTTTTTTCGGGCATCGGCGAAATGGTATTTACCATTAATGCTTACCGCTTTCTTAAAGAAGGTGAACTTTTAATCCTTCTTGCGTTCACAAATGTTGGCGAATTGCTCAGGACTAACAGAGAACTCCAGCGCGCAAACGACCACCTTGAACAATTCGCATTCATTGCCAGCCATGATTTGCAAGAGCCGTTAAGAAAAATTTCAATCTTTTCAGACCTGTTATTGAAATATGACAAATTAGACAGTTATACGAAGGTTTACATAAATAAAATAAATGTTACCTCCGCAAGAATGGGAACACTTCTCAATGACCTGATGAGCTATTCAATTCTCTTGAAGAAAAGAGAGAAACTATTTGTTCCCGTTGACCTTAATACAACGGTTCAAAATGTGCTCAAGGACCTTGAATTAATTATTGAAGAAAAGGGCGCATCGCTAGATATTAAATCCCTTCCAGTCGTCGAAGGTGCTCCAATTCAAATGCATCAACTTTTCTTTAACATTATTCACAATGCTCTAAAATTCAGTACGGGTAAACCAATTATCAATATAACATCAGAAAACGCCTCTCCGGCGGACTGTGAATATCATCATCTTAAACCTAACAAGGATTATGTTCGTATCCGCATAAGTGATAATGGTATTGGTTTCGATCAGGAATACGTAGGTAAGATGTTTTCGATTTTTCAAAAGCTTCATTATAGACCTGGCGCCGAAGGTTCCGGTATGGGCTTACCGTTTTGTAAGAAAATTATTGAAGATCACGACGGCGCGATTGACGCCGAAGGTAAAGAAAACGAAGGCGCAACCTTTTCGATTTTTCTTCCAAGAATATGATTGTAATCGAACCTTCACCACCAATTATTTCAAGACGGACCTTGGCAAAAGCCGTATCGACAATTTATTTTTCAGCCGCATTATTAAATAAGTCGTTTTAGACTGCCCTACACCTGCGACCATTTTTTAGAATGCGCGCCGCAAAGATGCATTACCGAATCGCTGGCATCTTGTGTTAATCCGCTATTGAATAAACACAGAATTGGCAAATGCCTCTTTTTAAGCAATTTGTTCCTATCGTGCTTCGGCCTGACTGTTGTACATCCGTCGATTATTGTTGCCGCTCCGTAAAAGGCCAGTAGCCGACGGCCTTGTTTTCTTAAGATTACTGAAATCATAGGACTGAAAATTTCAAGATGACCAAGTCGTTTATGCATATCTAAATAATGACGCCAGTCATTGCGATTAGGTCAAAACTGCACCAACAAGCTGTCAAAGCTTTTTTACAAAGTCTTGATGCCCCATGCGGAAAAAAATTCAACCTTATCAACGCGTAAAACAGGATATTTACGCTTAGCACCTCACTTCGTTCCCGTAAATTACCTGTTAGGGCCTTTGGTCTGAAATTTAGGAACAATAAGGAAAGAGATGAACTGAATCGGTAAAATGTTCTACAAGGGCCGGATCCCATCAGCAATCTTCTCTCATAGAAAATAGTCCAACGCCCAATATAGCCGGATCTGGTAGGAAATTACGTGGCATCCTTGTTGTCCTACACCAGTAAACAATTTAAAAACTACAACATAATGGACGCAAAGAACCCTTCTAAGAAAAAAACCAGAACATCAGGTTCTCCCCAACTCAATGAAACGACAAAATCCGCATTGCACACACTATTTGTTACGGAGCTAAAAGACATTTATTGGGCTGAAAAGCATTTGGTCAAAGCATTACCAAAAATGAAAAAGGCAGCTACTTCAACAGAGCTACAAAATGCTATCGAAACGCACCTGGAGGAAACACAGGTACAAGTTACAAGATTGGAAGAAGTTTTCGGATTGCTTGGCGAGAAGGCCCAGGCGAAGAAGTGCGAGGCTATGGAAGGCCTTATTGAAGAAGGTGAAGGTATCGTTGAAGAAACTGAAGATGGCAGTGCCACCAGGGACGTGGGAATAATACTTGCCTCACAAAAGATTGAGCACTACGAAATAGCTACATACGGAGGATTGACCCAACTTGCTAAAACACTAGGCCTGTATGATGCAGCCGAGATTTTAGGCGAAACATTAGCGGAAGAAAAGAGGGCCGATGAACTGCTTACTGAAATTGCGGAGACCAATGTCAACTATGAAGCAAGTGAGGAGAGTGAGAAGCATTAGACGGAACGCCGAAGATTTCCGAACCAAAAAATAATAACAGTTTTTTTACAACATTACTAAATTTTAATATCCTTCCTCGATGAGGGAAAAACAACATGAAAATTACAAAGATCATTTTACCATTGACATTCGGTGCTCTAACGCTATTTGCAGTTGAAGCGTCTGCACAAGAATCGACGGAAGTCACAAAGCGACAATACAATCAGGCGGACAGCACGAAGGCAAGCTACGAACGCGAGGAAGCTCAGACTCAGCGCCAAAAAGATACTGAAAGGATGACGGATGTTAAAAACGAACGGAGTGATACCAAGGCAAAAGCCAAAGAAGCTCAACGAATAGAAAACGATGCGAATGACGCAGCCAAAGAGTCTAAAAATGCATTACGGACTGAAAAGAAAGCACAAAAAGCCCGCAAGAAAGCAGACAAACAAGCAAATGACGCTAAAGATGCGAGGGATAAATCAAACCTCAATTAATGAAGCAACATCTCTAAAAGCCGAATAATTCATAACAGAGAGGATGGAGTGAAACAGCTTTATCCTTTTTTGTTGTTAACAATATCATAACGGGAGGCTATACTAGATTGAAAATATTACAGTGGCTAAAGGTAAAGGGTAGCTGCAAATAAATACGTACAGCAGTGAAGATTCTTATAATCGACGATGATGAGGATGATACATTAATCTTAGGCGATGCATTAAAAAATGTTGCCCCAAGGTCATCCTATGAAATAATACAAACGCATGGGCCTTGGAAGAGTCATATTCAAACGAAAGAGACTACTCCCGATATCATTTTTATCGATGCTTTTCCTCTACGGGGCAAGGCATGCCTCCGACAACTTAACACATTGAACAACAGTGAGGCTATTAGGATCGTCGTCTATACTGATGAAAGCAGGCCATTGGAGATCGACGCATTTATTCAGATGGGTGCAAACGAGATACTATTGAAAACCGGAAATTACAATGACCTGAAGATATCACTTGCCGCTTTGATGAATGAATGAATGAATGAATGAAAAATAATCATCTCGAGGCTCGATATCAGTATAGGAAAAGATGATAGGTGGGACCTACTTAACATAATTAGGTGACACGCACTCGTGCCAATATTCCACTATAATCCTAACCATGCGCTTTATCTGCTCAAAGTTGGCGGGTTTGATGAAAAATCCCTGAATAGATTTCGAGTAAGCGTCGACTACGTGCTGTTGCTGAGCCGTTGTAGTAAAAAACAAATACGGAATAGACTTTAATCGAAGGTCCTCATTGTTGTGGACTTTTTCCCTTAACTCCACGCCGTTCAACTTCGGCATATTAATGTCGGAGAAAATAATAAAAGGCTCAATTGCTGTGCTCGTTAAGAAGCCCAGGGCCGCTTCACCATCTCCAAAAAAAATAATTTCATTGGTATAGTCAAGCTCCTTGAAGACCTCGGCCAGGATTTCCTGATCATCCACGTCATCTTCTATGATTATTATCGGCCCCGACTTATTCATGGAATTAATTTAGAATTCACACAACCTAACGTCCCGCAGTGCATATAGTTTGCGAGTGCAAGAAAGAATAACACGTTACGAGCTAAATAACGCTAGGCGTAGATGCCGATGTATCAGTAGCAGGAGCGTGATATTTCTAGTCCTTATTTGATTTATCTCTTGCTCTGCCGGCCTTTTTGGACTGAGCATCCGCCTGCTTGCGGTTTTTTTGAGCTTTCTTCTCATTCCGGTATGCCTTTCTGGATTCCCAGGCGGCATCCTCGGCACGTTGTTCTACACGCTGCGCCTCTTTTGCTCTTGACTTTGTTTCACGTTTTTCCCTTTTCAGATCGGATAATTCTTGCTTGTCCTGTTCCCTTTGATCCTGCCCGATCGCCTGATTTGCAAAGAGCAAAAGCCCTCCTATAACCAGCGTCCCAATGATTGCTCTAATTTTCATAATTTTTTATCCTGCGTATAGCAATGACACTAATACAACAGCTGTTGAGCATTTAACGTTGCAAACGACAGACAAATTAAGAGTATATGTTGAGTGCATTTGCAGGATCCTCTGGCTTTAACTAATAATGCGGGAAGCAGACCAACTTCTAAAACTTTACAATCATGATACACCACGACGATTCAGTGATAAGGCGACCAGCAGAGATCTGGTTCTTTGACACATTTGGCGTAAGTACCGTTTAAATCAAATTATCACGAATAAAAAACGAAATTTCGTAAAATTACGAATTCTCGCGACCGGGATTTTCGAAAATTGGATAATGCCGGGAGAGCGGGTCTAAGGCTTCGCCAGAAACTGCCTCAACATATATTGAAGTATGCCGCCATTCCGGTAGTAATCAATTTCGATTTTACTATCCAGTCGGCTTAACACTTTAAATGTCCTCAACTTACCATCCGATGTTAACGCTGACACTGTGAGGATCTGTGATGGAGTAATCGAGGAATTCAGTTCTGCCAGGGTGTAGAATTCAGTTCCCTCCAATTCGAGACTTGTATAACTTTCACCGTTGATAAATTGAAGTGGCAATACGCCCATACCCACCAAGTTGCTACGGTGAATCCGTTCAAAACTTTCTGCAATCACGGCGCGAATTCCTAAAAGAAAAGTGCCTTTAGCCGCCCAATCTCTTGAAGATCCGCTTCCGTATTCTTTTCCGGCCAGAATCAGCAAGGGCGTCTGAGATTCTTTATATCGCATGGATACTTCATAAACAGTCATTTCTTCTTTTGTGGGGTGGTACGTTGTAAATCCCCCCTCCTTTGATGCCAGTTTATTTTTTATCCTCACATTGGCAAATGTTCCTCGCGCCATGACTTCGTCGTTTCCTCTGCGCGATCCGTATGAATTGAATTCGCTCACAGGAACACCGCGTTCAAGAAGATATTTGCCCGCTGGCGACTGCGCGCTAAAGGACCCTGCTGGAGAAATATGGTCCGTGGTAATCGAATCACCCAGCATCAACAGAACCCTTGCATTTTCAATAGGTTGAATCGGTGTCGGAACAGGAGGTAGATTAACAAAGAAAGGCGCTTCTTTAACGTAAGTTGATTCGGCCTCCCATCTGTAGGCTTTCTCGACAGGGGCTTTCAGGTTTTGCCATTGATCGTTGCCATCAAAGATCTCCTCGTAGTTCTTCTGGTAATATTCCTTCTTCACGACCTGGCTTACCATCTTCTGAATTTCGTCAGGTGATGGCCATACATCTTTTAGATATACAGGATCACCATTCACGTCAACGCCCAAGGGTTCAGTAATCATATCAATATCAGTCCGGCCTGCGATGGCATACGCAACGACCAGCAGAGGCGACATTAAAAAATTCATTTTCACCTGCGGGTGAATTCGTGCCTCAAAGTTTCGATTGCTTGATAAAGTGGCCGCCACGATTAGGTCATTTTCCACAACAGCTTGAGCAATGGGATCGGGCAATGGTCCTGAATTTCCAATACAGGATGTACAACCATATCCTACAACGTTGAACCTCATTTCTTCTAGCGATGAGAGTAGTCCTGACTCTTTTAAGTAATCGGTAACAACCTTAGATCCAGGAGCCAGACTTGTCTTCACCCATGGCTTTACATTGAGCCCTCTCTCCAATGCTTTTTTAGCAAGCAGGCCCGCGCCAATCATCACATCTGGATTGGAGGTATTCGTACAACTGGTAATAGCGGCGATAACCACATCACTGTCGCTTAAATGAAAAGTCTGGCCATTGTAATCCACTTTCACGGTCCGCATTTCTGAATGCTCAGCAAGCGCTACCTCTGAAGGCTCAACATTGCCGCCCTCGTCTGCCCAGCGATTTAGCGGTCTGTCGATATGCTGGATATATTTCCGGAAGAATTTATTTTCAATGATACCTGTGATGGTTTGCTTGGCCTCCTTCAATAATATTTTATCCTGAGGACGGCTCGGGCCTGAAATTGTGGGTTCAACCTGTCCGAGATCAAGGTCAACTATATGGCTATACTCAATCTCCTCTTCGTTTTCGCGCCATAAAAGATTTTGCCTGGCATAAGCCTCAACAAGGTCGATCGCTTCCTTTTGCCGGTTGGTTTTATCAAGATAGTCGAGGGTCTTATCGTCGATTGGAAAATAGGTAATGGTGCACCCGAATTCCGGAGACATGTTTCCGATGGTAGCTCGGTCTGGTACTGATAATGATCCCAGCCCTTCGCCAAATACCTCGACAAATTTGCCAACAACTTTTGTTTTACGAAGCAATTCCGTGATGGTCAATACAAGGTCGGTAGCCGTGCTGCCAATGGGGAGTCTTCCCTTTAACCTCAAGCCTATTACCTCGGGCATCGCAAAAAACTGAGGTTGACCTAACATCGCAGCTTCAGCCTCAATTCCTCCAACACCATATGCAACAATACCTAGGCCGTTAACCATTGGGGTATGCGAATCGGTGCCTACAAGCGAATCCGGAAAGGCGATCCCATTTCTTTCCAAAACGCACTTGGATAAATATTCGAGATTTACCTGATGGCAGATTCCCATTCCCGGGGGAACGACAGAAAAGTTATCAAATGCAGTTTGTGCCCATTTCAAAAAGCGATAACGCTCGCTGTTGCGTTCATACTCCTTATCGACATTAAGGGTGTATGCATCCTTATTTCCAAAATAATCCACCTGAACGGAATGATCTATTACGAGATCAACGGGAATCAATGGATTGATCCGCGAAGGGTCTTTTCCTTGCCTAACCATCTCGCCGCGCAGCGAGGCTATATCCACTATGGCAGGTACCCCAGTAAAGTCCTGCATGAGAACACGCGCAGGCATGAATGGTATTTCCTTTTCGGCAGGAGTGGGTTTCCAGTTGAGGATCGTTTCGACATGCTCGCGGGTAATGACATACCCATCATAATTTCGAAGAATATTTTCCAGCAGGATACGGATACAAAATGGCAAATGGGCAACACGGTAGCCCTTTTGTTGCAGCACATTCAAACTATAAATGGACAATTTTTTACCGTTGACCACCAATTCCTTTCTTATTCCGAGATAATCCTGTTCCATATGTGGGATATTTTGAGCCAAAGGAAGATAATACTATCAAATTGAATTCATGCAGTAAGAAAATGAATTAACGCGATTTCGCAGGGAAACCCAAGTTGATAACATGAAATCATCCGTTAAAGTTGATGTCAGCCGAGCAAATTCGCTCCAAATAACAGTGCCCAGCTAAGTTCTATAAAGAGAGCGAACGTTTAGTGGATAAAAAAGCAATCAAACAAGCGGCAGATTTTGGAGCGGCCTCACAAAAAGTCTCTCGCTTCCATCGCCCCGAAACACCCGCCCCTACTCCCTACACCTTATACCCTACCCTTATACCTTATAACTTATACCTTACCCTTATCCCTACACCTACTACTCAACATCCTTAACACATCGAAATCCAATATGTGACTGACCGCTATCAATTGCAGTACCCTGACGCGCAGTAGGCCTGTAGTTGACACAGTAGTTGGAAGCACAAAGAAAAGATCCCCCTTTTGTTACACGTTTGGAAGCATACGGCTCCTGTGGATCGTTTGACTTCGCTGGACCGGTTGGATCGACAGATACAACATTCTTGGCCAACGTTTGAAAATAACTTGCGTCATACCAATCGCTGGTCCATTCCCAAACATTGCCAATCATGTCATATAAACCATAAGGATTAGGAGGATACGATTTAACGGGTGCAGACGCTTCAAACCCGTCTTCCTTCAAATTTCGGCTGGGAAAACTGCCTTGAAAAGTATTCGCAACAAATTGTCCTTGAGACTTGATTTCCTTTTCCCAGTCAAATTCCGCAGATTCTTCTCCTCCCTTGGCTGCAAACTCCCATTCAGCTTCCGTCGGCAGCCGTTTCCCTTTCCACTTCGCGTATGCGAGGGCATCCTCGTATGCGATGTGAACTACGGGATGTTCGGCTCTTCCTTCCAACGTACTGGCTGGACCTTCAGGGTGCCTCCAATTCACACCTTTCCTCCATTCCCACCATTGTGTATAATCATTGAGCATGACAGGTTGTGAGGGCGCATGAAACACCAGGGAACCTGCCACCAGAACGCTATCCGGCGGTTTAGGTGTACCGGGAGGGACTTGCGTGGACAATTCTTCCCACGTAGGATTACGTTCTGCAATGGTAACGTATCCCGTAGCCTTAACGAATTCTTCATACTCCCTGTTTGTAACTTCTGTTACGTCCATCCAGAATGATTTCACCTTTACAGCATGCGCTGGCCGTTCATGACTATAGCTGTTCATATCGTCAGTCCCCATGATGAACTGGCCACCTGGAATTAATACCATATTTGAGGGCGCATTCTTTGTACCTTCATTTTCTTTGCCATTTTCAACCTTCGGGCCGCTGCATCCTGACAACAATATTACCAACACAATATATAAGGAGGTTTTCATTCTGATACCTGTCTAGAATCCTGATCGAATTTATCACATTTTTGCTTTGATCCTAAGCACTTTGATTGGCTTCTTTTTCTCCCCAATCGAATTGTTCTTAGAAACTGTGATATTATTTCTATTGTAGATTGTAGATTGTAGATTGTAGATTTAGCTCATGCTTAATTTTCTTATATGCGTAGCATAATATTCACTCTGGGGATTGTTATCCTGTATAGTTGCACAAAGCCCGAAAAAGCAGTCAGCGATCCGTTTTCTTTCTACTCGTCATCTTTATTCCATGATGTACAGATGAGATCTGTCTTTCCTGACTCCAAGACATTTGTGGACTGCACACCGAAACGGGCACTGACGCAAATCCTGAATAACTATGACGAGTTAAAGGATCAGCCAGATTTCGACCTGGTAGAATTTGTGAACAGGAATTTTGATTTACCTATCAGACCAAAATCAACCTTCGCTACAGACACAACCCTAGCTATGGAGGAGCATCTCACCAGGTTGTGGCCAGTTCTTACCAGAAAAGCGGATCAACAGGAACCGCGATCCACCTTGATCGCGCTGCCGTACGATTATGTTGTACCGGGAGGGCGTTTTTCGGAAATTTATTATTGGGACAGCTACTTTACTATTCTCGGGTTGAAAGCTCAAAAGAAGTATGGCCTGATCCAAAACATGGTAAAAAACTTTGCACACCTTATCGATACCATAGGATTTATTCCTAATGGCAACAGGAATTACTATTTGACGCGATCTCAACCACCATTCTTTTCTCTGATCATCAGGGAGCTTGAGGAATATGACTCCCTTGCGAGTTTGCACTACCTCGACGCCATGACTAAGGAATACACCTTCTGGATGGATGGACTTGACTCGGTAAAAAAGTCGGGCGATGCAGTTAGGCACGTTGTTATGATGGACAACGGCACTGCATTGAACAGGTACTGGGATAGAGGAGATTCACCCAGGCCGGAATCTTATAAAGAGGATTTTACCTTAGCACAACAACAAGACGGTGATCCGAAGGAATTGTATCGCCATATACGTTCGGCTGCTGAGTCAGGATGGGATTTTAGCAGTCGTTGGTTCGGCGACAGAAAATCCCTTGCAAGCATCCATACAACAGATATCGTCCCCGTTGACCTTAACTGCCTGTTGGCTCATCTTGAGCGGATGATTTCAAAAGGTTATTCCCTGAAGGGCGATATTCAAAAGGCAAATCTGTTTAAGAAACGGTCAGATGACAGAAGGAGAGCATTACTTACCTTTTGCTGGGACCCTGAGACAACCTTTTTTATGGACTATGATTTTATTGCAAAGAAACGGACAGGCATAAAGTCGTTGGCGGGAATATTTCCCCTATTTTTCGAGATGGCGCAAAAAGATGTTGCAGAAAAGGTAGCCCAGGTAATTGAAAGGGAATTTCTTAAACCAAGCGGAGTCATCACGACGCTCGTCGACACCGATCAGCAATGGGATGCGCCCAATGGATGGGCACCACTGCAATGGATGACTTACAAAGGTTTGAAAAATTATCAGGTCGATAGGCTTGCCGATGAAGTGCGTAGCCGGTGGCTGCGACAAAATATGCGCGTGTATGAAGCTACCGGTAAAATGATGGAAAAATACAATGTCATGGATACGACACTAGTCGCGGGTGGTGGAGAGTATCCAAACCAGGATGGCTTTGGCTGGACCAATGGTGTAGCACTTGCATTCTTAAAAGAAACGAGCTATAGACTTGAAGGCAAATGATCTTACACGCCAGGTATCGGTGCGGTCTTCATTCTAAAAATATTCAATTTTGTTTTATTAGCGACCGTTAGTGCGTCGATAAAATCGAAGCTGTATTTGCTTCTATCCAAAGAAAGAACTGCCGCAGCAAAGGCCGTAGCATAGATAGATCCTGGAGTCGTAAGCTTATGTACCTGTTCAATAACATCGATTACCGGCCCCGATAATTTTTGTTGTTGCTGATCCGGGACGATATACACGGGTCCTGCGTGCAAACTCATTCGGATCAAATTTTTTGATTGAAGCACGCCTGTCCTGCTTTTCAAAATCCAGTCACAAAATTCCATAGCAGTAAATATGGTTTTGAAGCCGGCAATGCCATAGTCATTTCGAATATCCATAGCGACGAGCGGCAGGGAAGAAAACTCATCGTCAGTTAGAATCCTCGTTGCCCATTTTTCCTCGGAATAGAAATCGCATGCTACCAGATAAAGTACAGGGCGGTCGGTGGTGGGCTTTTGAACAGGTTCCTGCTGGATGACAACATCTGAATAGCTATTCAAATATATGTCAGGATTGATGTTGACATGGTTTTTTTTGAACGGCCATAACCCTAACGTATGCCGGGTTCCCCCGATTCTTCTTTTCTGATCACGTTCCGACAATACGCTGACGAGTGTTGGTTCCTGATGATTGGCTGCACTTCTAAGCACGGCTAAACCAAAGATTATGTTGCTCTGCAGCAGAAATAGGTCCGGATGTTCATCATAAGATTCCTCCGTAAGACATGTTACGGGATATTTATCGACGAGTCGGGCAAAGCGCTGTACCCAATCTTCGCCCGCAAAGCGTACACTAGCCTCGAGAAAATCGGCTTCCTTAAACGGTAAGAACAAATTCACCTCCCCCCCAGCTTCTTCCATCGCCTCAGCAAATAATATGTCACCGCCGCACGCCAGGGAACAATACCCGATTTTTGAATTTAATGTCCTAATGGCATTCAAGATATCATGTTTTATATCCTGTTCGAGGGATGCAGGAAACCTTGGAAGTTCGCGGTCAGGATGATCAATCATATGTCCGATAAAGGCCGTTACAACGGGAGGACTAAATGCCTTCAATATTCCGGCAGGTACTGGAACATAATGATTCAGCAACCACAACTGATTATACACAGAACTGATCTTTCCCCAGTCAGTGTCTGCCATTTTGCTAGCTTTCCTGTACAATTGTTCAGCCTTCGATCGCTCTTTCATCAGCAAATACGCTTCGGCCTCGGTGACGGCTTCCCAATAATCATGCTCGGGATCTTTTAACACGGACAGGACCTGCTGAGCAATTTCCCTTCCCCTCTTTGACTGTCCCGCAAGGGTAGACATCGTCGCCGCGTTAATTCCTGTATAATAGTTCTTCGTCAACTCGAAGTTTTTGTTGTAGGTATCACGAGAAAGAATGGCATATTTTGGACTTTGATTTTTTTTGAATAGTTCTTTGTATACACCGCCCAAAATTCCCATGGTCTCTGGATCATGCTCTTTATCACGGCTTAGAGATTCCAAGTATTCCAGTGCCGCCTCAGGCAGGCCCGATTTTGATAATGATAAAGCGTAGAGCTGTTTTAGGGTAATATCCGGATTCACAGGCAACAGTTCTTCGGCGCGGATCCTCGCCTGCGCATAATGACCTTTGCTGATCAGATTCTTGAGATGTGCGATATCACTCATAATTACGATGCTTACACTGTCACCCGTAATTTGAATCTTTTATGCAATAATTAAAAATTAAAGGCTCGTCCTTGCTAAAAAGCTAATGCAGGGTTTCAATCTGCTATCGGGAAGATTGAATCCATTCCACAACAATAGCCTTTTTCGTGACAGTATCAACGATCAATATTCCTTCGCTGCTATCGTTTAATTGTCCTAACAATACTCCTTCACGATTCCATGCCGATGATTGGCCACCGGCATCAAATCCCTCACACGGGCCAACACAATTTGACATTAATACAGTCATATCATACTGGCGGGCAATTCCAGTCAGGATAGGAACCGCGGATTTGATGCCCATTACCGACTTTGCCACACTTGCTATATAAATTTCCGCCCCGTTATTAAAGGCGTCAACGGCGTGTTGAGGAACGGACAATTCATAACAAATGGCTATAGCAGCTTTATTGCCGTCCAGGAGTTTACCTGCATCGCCCGGGACAAAAAATGGCTCTTCGTCAGGATGCAAATACTTCTTTGAATAGACTGCTATTCCCGAATGCGGCTTAAAAAGGAGCATGCTGATGGTGATGCCGCGAGAATTTCTCATCGGTACACCTACCCCAATCGTTAAGTTCATGGTTTCGCTCAGGGTCCGGAATTCTTCTAACAAGAGATTGTCAGTGGTCATTGCCAGTTTCTTTGCGAGCTGAGGTTCGTATCCCGTGAGCGACAGCTCAGGAAAAATAATAGTATCTGCACTATGATCTGCTGCAAGTTTGATCAAGGCTTTGTGACCAGCAATATTGCGTCGGATATCTCCTTTGACCGGCCTCGTCTGGGCTACGCCAATTCTCATTTATCTTTTTACAAATTTTATCATACAAGAAAAATATCGGGCGAACGCAAGACTGACGCATTTGCCCACAAGCTAATTCGAAATACCAAAAACCGATGACCCCAGCAAGGCCGCAAGTGGATTTCCAATACACTAGTTGGCGAATCTTAGTTGGGTCGGCATCAATTCGTCTGATAGACATTGATCGATTTCTCGATAAAAGGGTTCCGAACTCACGTAAGTGTTCTCGTGTTGAAAAAAATCCTGGACAATGGAGTTGTAATGATCCAAGTCGACATTTGAATTCTTTAATGACAGCAATTTCGACTTAATCCTTTCAAGCTGACTGCCATTTGCTTTTTTTGAAAACCGGTATTGAATATATGAATTCAGATCCGACTCCATCCGATTGATCAATATCTTTCTTTCGTCATTTAGGATCTCCCTTAACTTCAGCAATGCGGCATTTTGATTTTGATCATCAATTCTTCTAACACCTGTAGACATTTTGATTGTTCGAATCATAACTAATTATTTTAGTATTATAAACCAAAAATATTAGTTTAATTAGATCTTTTGGATGAATGCAGGATATTTTTTTTCAGCCGGCAGGAAAGCGTCGTTTTACTCACTTAGATCCAACGTGGCCATCCTTGGCATTTTAGCGTCTGCCGGAAGGGGATTGGTCTGGTTGCTATGATTTCAAAAAGATCATTTGACCAAGATGATTGGCCAGGTGGCCGGTTCGGTTAAGCAAGACATTGAGGCGATTACGATGTGGCTCTTTTTTAAAATCCTCATCGGATATCGCGGTGTGCTTTGTAAACCAGTCCTTTAAAGAGAAGCTGCCAAAATGTTGTGACAGTTTCCCATTAACGGCAGCCCAGCTAGTCCTTAACTCTTGTGCCCCGGGTTTGGGAAGTCCAGACTTATCTGGATTATTCACAAATATCTCGTCGAAGTGCGCATACATCCTGTCGCCTATGCCCAGTAGGGGGAACAAGGCATCATGCACTGCGGTCAGATGGCCTAACAAATAAACTCCGCTGTTCCTCCCAGGGGCCACTTCCTGCTGCAATTGTTCGTCGCTGAGTGAATTGATTAGCGAGTTGGTCCTGTCAATTTGAATATGCCAGGCATCAAGTGCCATTTTAATAAATAGTTTTTCCTGATCGGTCATGGCTGGGCTCTGTTAGCGGTCTCGGTGAGGACATAGAGTTTCACTGTCCAAATTTAGTTGATATGCAATTCAATTATAACAGTAATTCGATACACCCACACCATTTAGTATACGGAAATTAGACCAGCTTAAAGATGATTTAACCGAATGTATAAAAGGCAGCGATGAATTGCGGTAACGCTCTGCAGCACGGCACGCGCAAACTCTCCTAGTTGTTCGGCTAGCACTTCTCAAAGCACCCGGCATTTCCGCGCTGAAACGTTCAGCAATAGCATCCGGCCAACTTAGAATGCAATGACAGGTAGGTCGGGTTGAAGTCCAAGGTAAACTTGTGCTGCCGTTTCATATCGACTGTCATTAGCAAATCCATGGTGACGTATTACCTGGGCGTCAGCAAAGTAATGGGACAGTTTGTTCTTGCTATAGATTCCGCTGGTACCAGCAGCCGAATACATCATATCTACTGCCTGCAAGCACATTTGATTTGTGTGCGACGAGGCTAACAAAAGTCCCGCCTTTTCTTCCAATGACAATTTTTCTCCAAGAATAGTTTTTTGCCAAGCTTCCGAAAGTGCCAGGTGCAAATACGCTCTGCTTGATTGAACATACGCCTCGGCCATGCCTAACTTTCTCTGCACGGAACCTCGTTCGCGTATCGATACCGTTGATCCAAACGGTATCTTTTTTTCAGCCAGGGACCTGAGCTCAGTGATGGCATTACGCGCAAGGGCAAGCGCAACTGGCGGAATCAGGCTCGCTATGCTGGCACCCATTGCCGGAAACCGGTACAACTTACCCTTGTAGTGCCGGTTAGGTTCAAACTCTTGTGTAAGCGGAAATGTAAGGTGGTCCGGAACAAATACGTCCGTTGATTCAACGTCATTGCTATCCGTGGCCCTCATCCCGTGAGTATGCCAGGTGTCAATGATCTTACAATCCTCAGATCTCATGACCACCCCGCGCACTTCGGGTATCCCGTTATTCATTTTAATCTCGCCGTCCGACATAACAAGGGCCGTCACAAATATCCATTGTGCTTCGTGAACATTGCTCGTTAAAGGACTTCTGCCATTGATTCTGTATCCACCTTCTACGATGGTCGCTCGCATAGGGGGATGAAACGCGCCTGCCATGAATGTATCGGGCCCATTTTCGAAAAACTCGTCAATTCCTTTGTCGGATAGGCGGGCACACCACCAAGTCGAGGTATTGGCAACCATTAAAGACCATCCAGCTGCAGCGTTATAGCTCGAAACATCCTCGACTATCCTGGCGGTCGTAATTGGGTCGGCCTCAAACCCGCCCAGGGACTTGGGCAGATAGAGCCGGTAAAGCCCTGCCTCGCGAAGGGCGCCGATCACAGACCGGGAAAGCCTTCGATCATTACGTTCGTCGGTTACGAAGCGGCTTAGATCAGGTCCAATCTCCTTAACCTTTCTCAACAGCTCTTCTTTAGAAACTTGTTCCGTAGCCATGGTTAAACTATTGTTTTGCATATGCTCATTATTTTTATGAATTACTTTAATTGACAATCAAAATTGCCTATTTAAAATCTTTGGAATTGTGCTATACGGTCCAGAAATATTTCTATTCGGATCAATTTTGGACAGGCCGTCCGCTGCAGATCGCTCCCAGTTATTATAACCCCGCCACAGCTGCCTGGTGTCCAGTGGTCAGTCTCATTCTAAATTTTAAGGGCGGCAAACCAACTTCTTCCTTGAAGACCCGGCTGAAATGGGCATGATTCTCAAATCCGCATTCAAAGGCGATCTCAGCAATACTAAGGCCCGTGTTTTCGAGAAGTTCTTTTGCAAGCGTCAATCTTTTTTTTCTTACCCACTTGGCTGGAGAATCATTAAATTTTTTTTTGAATTCGCGCTTGAATGTTGGAACACTCTTGCAAGCCAGGGTTGCATACTGCTCGAGCGTGAGATTAAACGTAAAGTTGCTCTGAACAATATCCTCCAGAGCTGGATGCTTGTCATTGCGAAGATTATTGAGATAAGCCAACATCGATCGGTTTTGTTGCTGGCTTATGAGGGATAGAACCAATTCCTTAAACTTAAGCTCCAACAAGTTTTCCGGCGGCGGAGGGACTTGCGTAAAATAAGGTAACATTGAAAAGAAAAATGACTTGCTGAATTCATTTACATCGAGAGCGATGACATGATCAGACGCTGTTTCGGGCAAGTTGTTGAGCTGTAAATTTCTTTCGTTGTCTTGAATCAATTGCTTCAGGAAATTATCAGGAATAAAAAATGTCATTACGCACCAGCCTTCACCCTCTTCACGCTCAGAGATATGTGTGCCTTTCTTTATAAATACACACGTGTCCTCTCTCAGTTCCCAGGACTTTTTATTTTTATGAAAGACCCGCCGACCGCTGATGACATAGATAATGACGTTTGATTGCAAATAAAAACGTTCTTTCCGCGCGGTCTGAGGACAGTCGTATTGCGTGAACATCAAATCTTTGCAAATAAGCTGCCTGGACAGGCTGGGGAATTTTTGTAGGACTTCGTAGAGATTGACCATATACAGGTTACTAAATCCTTCAGGAAAGTTACGCAAGTTACAATTGATTGCAAATGGCTGCCCTCAAGCGACCGCAATACCTGAAAAAAGGTCTCTCACTAAGTCAGGGGGACAAATTGAACAAAAAGTAGTCAATCAAGTTAAATGATAATCCACGCTCGCGCGTGCCTTATCATAACTTTTGTTCTATGTATGAAAAGATTTTCAATTTGCGTTACCTGAGGAAATCCATTTATAGAGCGAGGCACTGGGAAACGTGGCATTGGTTGGTAAAGTACATCCCCATGATCCCTTTTTGGGTATGGCATTGTGTTAAGGCGAGGTCGCCTTGGTTCTTTACGGCATCTAATCCTACTTTAACCTTTGGCGGCTATGAAGGAGAAAACAAAATGGAAATGTACAAACTGCTGCCAAAGGGGACCTATCCGAAGACAATTCTCATACGGGCAGGACAGTCAACATCGGAGGTGGAAGCACTTGTATTGGCAGCTGGATTCTTTTTTCCCATTGCAGTAAAACCTGATGTTGGCCGAATGGGATTAATGTTCAGGAAGATCAATTCACTTCATGAGCTTATCAGGTATCACGAGCGGATGAGGGCAGACTATCTCGTCCAGGAATACATCCACTTTCCGTTGGAAGTAAGCGTATTTTACTACCGGTTCCCAGGCAATCATCGTGGAACAATTACAGGGTTTGTGCGCAAGGAAAATTTATCTGTCATCGGAGATGGAGTGTCTACATTACATCAGCTCCTGTTGAACTATAGCCGAATCCAGTTCAGATTGGAAGAAATGAAACTGAGACACGCCGCCCGGTTGGACCACGTGATTCCGATTGGTGAAAAATACATTCTATCAGATGCATTGAACTTAAGTCGGGGCGGAAAACTGATAAACATTGAACACGAGAAAGATGAAAGGCTACTGAACCTATTTGACAACCTTAGCCATACAGGCCACTTCTATTTTGGCAGATATGATATCAAGTGTTTGAGCATTGAAGAACTCAAGCGCGGCAAGAATTTTTCAATATTGGAATTCAACGGAAGCGGTGCCGAACCGCATCATGTCTACGGGAACGGAAATTCATTTGTTCAAGCTATCAGGATCTTGTTGGATCATTGGAATATCCTATACAAGATCTCGACCAAGAACCATAAAAGTGGCATTCCTTACTGGACGTTCCCGCGCGGTGCGCGTCATATGTATCAAGCCCGGAAACAAATTAAGATGCTCAGACAACTGGAATTCAGTCTCGAAAGCCAACCTATCGAACTTCCTGAAAAAAGCACACGGGATAAGGTCGTTTTACAGCATTACGAATTGACTAATGCCTATGAATCCAGATGACGACATCATAAAGGAATATTGGAATTTTCTTAGTCAGAAAGGATTTCCTTGTGTTGCGGCCAAAGCGGCCCTCGCCAGGGGGCATATCAAAAGTATTGTAATAGGTCATATGGCGTGTCCTGTTCATGATTCCCAAATATTGAATTTCATGTATGATTTTGTTGATAACTACCGATCAGCGGGCAATTCTTACCATAGCGCTGCCGTTATTTTCAAAGAGCCATTACATATTGATGAGAAAGTGTTCGACCAGTTGCTTTGGCAAAGGCTAACGGGCCTTTCAGCATTGGATAAGGTTAGGTATACTCACGACCCCCGCGTTGACGACGATCCGTCCTCAGCAAGGTATAGTTTTAGCTTGAAAGAAGAAGCGTTTTTTATTGTGGGGATTCATCCCGGGAGCGAAAGAAAGTCTCGAAGGTTTAAATATCCGGCATTGATATTTAATCCACACGCTGAGTTCGAAAAGCTAAGAAGGCTTAAACGGTACGACAAAATGAAAGAAATAGTGCGTAAGCGGGACGTTTTTTATTCAGGATCAGTCAATCCCATGCTGGATGATTTCGGAAACTCGTCCGAGGTGAATCAATACAGTGGTATGCGTCATGATTCCAGCTGGACTTGTCCGTTGTCACATTAATTTTGCACTTATGAACATCATTCCTCCCCGCTCCGGAGTGGCATTTGTTTTACGCAAAGGAAATCACCTCAAAGTACTTGATGTACAGGGAGAGCAGGTGTCGGATTTTGTTTGTTATAACCTTAATGATAAGAACGAGCATCTGTCGTCTGGACGAACATTGGATTACGCGGAAACGCTGTTTCTTAGTACCGGGAGTTTATTTTATTCAAATCGCAGCAATGTGATGTTCGAAATAATTGAGGACACCGTCCGTCGCCATGATTTTTTGCTGGCACCCTGCAGCGCAGAAATGTTCAGGATCACATACGGTCATACGGAACCTCATCACGGTTGCTTTGGAAATTTAAAGCACGCCCTGGCAGAGTTTGGCATCCCTGGCGACGCTATCCCCACATGCTTCAATATTTTTATGAATGTTGATGTTAATGGTGCCACCGGTAAATTATCTGTACTTCCCCCGAAAAGTAAAGCGGGAGATCTTGTTATTCTTCATGCACGAATGGATTTAATTGTGGGGATGACTGCATGTTCCGCAGGCATGAGCAATAACTTTTCCTATAAACCAATTGGTTTCGAAATACTGGAGGACCAAAAAAGTCCGAAATTAACCCCTAACCTATAAACCTTATTCACGTACTTAAAATTATAAAGAACACTCCTATGATCATTATTCACGACATTTTCATCTGCAAGCCAGGGAATGCTTCCAAGCTTGCAAAAAAGTTAAAAGCTGCTATGGGCAGTTCCGGCGAACTGGTTAACGTCATGACCGATATGACTGGACAGTTCAACAAGGTGGTGGTTGTCAGTAAATATGAGGGTCTCTCCGCCTATGAAAAGAGTTGGGAAAAGTACAAGGAAAACACCGAAGAAATGAAGAAGATGGAAGAGGCAATGGCCGGCTATCAGGATATGTACCTGACGGGATCTCGAGAGATTTATCAAGTCTGGTGACGCAGATCGCCAATGACGCTGAGTCGCTGATCATGAGACTTGCGGCTGGCAGTCCGTCTTTTCGATGGCTGATGAAAATTTTTGTCAGTAGGAAGCTGCGAGCGCGGCAGTTCTTACGAAAAGGGATGGGTAGTCAACTACGAGTCCCAAATTGTCGACTTCAATGGTTGCTTCGAAATCATTAGGAATGTTTTCGTAATGAAATTGGGTCTTCGACAAGCAAACGTATTTCTGGGTAACGGGGCGGATATGGTTTTCCAATATATCGAAGTAGATTACTTTAATCTGGCGCTCCTCGTTTTTCGAAAGTCGAAGTCTTTCGATAGGCAATGTATTGGTGAACGGTGTTAAGGGGATATCGATGTCAATGCAACCGTTAAAAGCAATGGCATGTTTACCATTAACCATCCAGTTTCCCTTTCCATCTCCCTTAAATATATAATCTTGTTGACGATTGCTATGGCGGGCATGCAGTTCAACAAGAAGGGTTTCCCACGCAGGGTTGGTTTTTATTCGATATTCTACACGATAAATCTTTTCTTCGTATTGACCGATAATTACTGAATTAATTTCAGAGCCCGAATCGTTGGTCTTGACTAGACAATTCTCCAGAGAATAATACTCACGGCCCGTCCACAAAATGTTGGTTTGCATAACGTCAGTGTTTTTCTTTGAACGCTGCAGAGATGTTTAAGGTTTAAGGTAATCCTTTTCATGCTGGAAGCTATTCCTGGTTACAGCGAAAGCGTACAGCTTACAGACCCTTTTTCACTAATGTCTGCGCCAGAGGATAGTCAGAAAATCTGTGTGCTGTAGGCTGTGAGCTGTCTGCTTAAGTCGAAACCACTTCACCCGCCTCAAACTTAACTTGAACGTTATTTCACTTCAACAATGTATACCTTCGCAGGCTTAGTGCCCCCGTTGATCACCACATGGGTTTCAGCTTCACTCCAGAACGTTGTTCCCGCTTTCATGTCAAAATCCTGCGTTTTTCCGTCTGAGGCGATTAGGGTCGCTTTTGCATCCGTCAGCAGGATCGATAGGTGGGGATTGTGATAATGTTTACCCTTTCCGCAAATGTCTTTACCGGGTGTACTCGAATATTCAGTGACGATGAGCTTTTCATTCTCAAGTATGACCCTGATCGTATCGCCGGGGACACTTAACGTCTGGCTTTTTCCAGATACCAAAATTGCAAAAAAGCATAGTACTGTCATGCATATGTGTTTCATAGCAAAATTTGTTTGAAATGATTAATTTGTCAGTGAGTTGAAGTTACGTTTCTGCAGGACGGTAATGTTTTCTTAAACGTTCAAACTTTTTACTTTAAGGGCAGTGAAAGAGGGAAGATAATTTCCACGGCCAAGAATTATAATTCAATCGAGATCAATCAAAAATCAACTGCGTTTGTTTCTTTCGATATTGAAGGGGGGATACACCATAATTTTCCTTGAATATGCGGCTGAAATGACTGGCATTCTCAAATCCACTTTCAGCACTGATTTCCCCAATGTTTTTCTTGCTTTTATCTAAAAGATGTCTGGCGCTTTCAAGCCGCTTTCGCGTTAGCCATCTGCCAGGCGTTGTTTGATAATACCCATAGAACTCCCGTTTAAATACCGCAACGCTCCGCTGGGCAATGCGTGCGAAGTCAGGAATTGAAAGATTGAACATATAGTTAGCCTCCATTACTTCCCATAAGGGTGTTTTTACCTGATCGGAGATGCTGTTAACATACGATAGGAAATTAATATTGGCTGGATCTGTAAGCAGGTTAAAAAGGAGTTCCTTAAATTTCAATTCAAGTAGGTTTTCAGCCGGAGGAATCTTTTGCGAAAAGTATGGGATGATTCCATAAAAAAAAGCACGGGTTGTGTCACTGACTTTTATTTCGATGAGCATGTCTGTGGGTGGCGCTGGGAGGTGCGAAAGCGGTAAATACTGTCTAAGTTCCATGAATGCATTTCTTAGAAAATCATCCTGGAAGTAAAAGGCCAGTACCTCCCAGCCAATCATATGATGCATTTGCTGACTATACGCCGTTCTACGGATGAACATAGCCTCATTGTCAGTGAGGTCCCAGGATTTTCCGCCATGATGCAATGTTTTTCTGCCCCTCAGCGTATAGACTATTTCGTTATAATGAGTGAACAGCTTAACATGTTTATCAAGCTGCGGGCACTTATAAAAAGCAAAGAGCATGTCCTTTGCAGCGAGCTGTTTGAAATGATCGGGATGGGTTACCGTAAAATCATATGTGTTGGCAACTTCCATGAATGGTCTCGAGCAGTGAAAAACGAATATAAATAAATCTCTGTGAAGCCGCTAGTTCCAGGTCGGCTTTGTCAAGTTCACGTAACTTCATGGTGGTCTTAAGGATCTAACGTTTTACCAGACTAATACAAATTAAATAATAATGAAAAAACCTATCCAGACTGACTGAAAAAGTGAGCTCTTCCCTGTTCTCGTCTAATCATCCACAAGCACGATCACCAACAAATTGGTGAAATGAATGGGATGAGAATTTTCTACACGGAAATAGTTCTGCTATGTTTTAAAAAATCTAGGAGGCTCCTACGGAGCCCGGATCATGCGTCTAATCATGTCTATAAACAGGGGGCTCCTACGGAGCCCAGTCATGTCGTGAAAAATTTAATCGTCACCCAATCAGCTAGAATTTTACTTCGTGGTTCCTTTGTGTCCTCGTGCCTCTGTGGCAACTTGAGGTGTTCAAATCCACCAAGCCTAAAGACACCAAGAACCACTAAGGAGCTCCAAATAAAATATTATTGGAGAATTACAGCTCGACTTTTTAGTCAGCCGCAGGGCATGTTGTTGCGAAATTAAATCGTGACGACCCGGCTAGAATTCCTCTCTAGAGATTCGACGCTTATTAAGCGTAGCACCCTCATGCAATTCGACGAAAAGCTATCTACTTTATTGGATTATTGGGCTCCGTAGGAGCCACCTGTTTATAGGACGACTAAGTATGTTCACCTTGGCTCCATAGGAGCCTCCTTATGTCTGAATTCGTGCGATAATCCATTTCAAAAAATGTTCGTTAGAAACACACCGGGCCTAAGGCCTATTTATACCTTTCCTTAAAATAACGATCGCGTTTTTTCAGAACTTCGATCTTATCATTTAATAGAAATGACAATAATGTAATCCAGGTCGGATAACGCCTTCGGTAAAGGATATCATTTAGTATGGGCTCGATCTTCTTCTTGCCGAATTCCATGAATTGGTCCTGGATCGACTTATCTCTTTTCGACAACAAGAAAGAGGACTCGAAATCTTTTTTCCATGCTGGAATATTAAATCCAAATTTCTTGCCGAGATAATTCCATACCTTGTCAATATCCTCCTTGTCGAAGGATTCTTTTACATACTTCACGACTATTGCTTTGCTTACAAGATTTGGTGCAGCCATAGGATCTAATCTTTTACCTCTTCATAAATTGCCGGCTCAAGCACCTGAGGAACGTCTGTCTCTTCTTTCTTGTTGGTAATCAATTTGCTGATTGTATAACTTTCCATCCTGGAGTTATCCAACGGTTGGCATAGAGCAAGAACGTCATCATGGGTAAGATTGGGGTTTAACCAATCCTTTTCATATTCCCGGGGCAAAATCACAGGCATTCGTTTTTTGCTGTTATGGATCTTTTCCATTAAAGGATTTGCCCTCGTCGTTAGCACGGTATAGCTGTAATAGTATTGGTCATTTGATCTGTCTTTCCATCGTGAATACAAACCAGCGATAGAGAATAGTTCCTGGTCCTTGATCCGGATATAATAAGGCACTTTCATTTTACCCTTCTCATCCATCCATCGCCATTCAAAAAAACCGGTACAGGGTATCAGGCATCTTTTCCCCTCCTTTGCCGCATCCTTAAACGCAGGCTTTTCAAACATTTCCTCGGAAATGCAATTCAATGTCTGCACTCTGATTCTCAGTGCTTCCGGTCCTGCTTTCGTCCACCACGGCACCAGACCCCAATTCATCATCTGGAGTTCTTTGGGCTTCCCGGTTGTTACAATGGGTGTTGGTAAAAAATCGAAACCATTTTCATGATAGTGCTTAGAATATACTTCTTCCATCACCTGGTCATACGTTGCTGAATAGTAATCTGATAAATAATCGATTGCCTTTGTTAAGCTCTTGTGGTAACACATTCTTCTAAATGATTAAGCGTTCTAAACCCAGCGTGTTTTTTGGATTGTCAATATTGGGTTCCTAATTAACTAGATTCATAAACCTGAAACTAGTGTGATTAGTTTATTTTTTTAACAACGGTTTTTATCAAATCGCAGTTGTATCAGATAGCGAAAAAATGAGGTTTTGCATGCACGATCCTCAACTGACTTTTTTAAACGCTAAATTCATCCACGGAACCCAATTTTTCCCGTCGTCTGATCGTTCCCAATGAGCGTTCATGCTGCCCCCCTCCCTATGCGGAGTCAGCTTAGACCGCATGTTACCTCCTGTGATCAAAAAATCCCCGCTATTCATGGATCCCAGCATGGTTGTGAATACGCCGGAATTGTCAAAGGACCGCAGCTCATACGTATCTTTCTTTGTTTCATGAGAACCTATGAACTCAATAACTTCTGTAGGGACATCTCCCATCATAACACTAGCTTTATGCATGATGAATTTTCCATCCAGTGACCATTCGTAACTATCGGTCCCTTTTATTTTCAGCTCATGCGAATTTGAAGTTCCCAAAACTTCACCTTCTGTTTGCCAGTTCCCGATCAGGAAACTGAGAGGTAATAGCGACGGATCTCGTTGCACTTCTTCCATAGGTAGTGGTCAACTTAAAATTTTCAATAGCAAGACAAACTGAAAAGTAAACTTCAGTCGAACGATCATTTGAATTTTAACCAGGCATGCTAAAGAATGTTAACCCTTGCTTAAAGTATTTCTCCTGCTAGCAACAATTGTAATACAATACAGCTTTTTTCAGCTTCTCCTATTATACGTTATACCTTCCATTCACCTTTCCCGCAGGGTAAAAAGCCAACGGCAGCAGGGTCCGATTTTGTGTCATCCCCAATACCCAAGCGGAATATTCTTAATCATAAACATCAGCGCTGGTGATCGCCGGCCGTATGGTGCGCAATGACGAACTAACCGTACCAAGACCGTTAATCGAAGATCAACGCTCCGAATCTTGTATACTGATGGAAGTTCGTTTCAGTTTTCCTCCATTGCCATCTCGAAGTTTTCTTATTATCGTAATCTATGCGGTACATATTTGCTCTCCACACACTTCCTTTCGTTGGCGGAACGTTGCGCAATGGCGTTAAGAGTGCATAGGGGATAAAGAATTCCGCGTACCATCCGTATACCTTACTACCGGGTTTTTTTTCACCGCCCTCGATGACTGTAAGGTGTTTTGTTTTGCGTTCACCTTCATATTGCCAGGGTCGCCATCCAAGAAATTTCCCATCAAAATTCGGGACCAAAATGGCGAGCTCATAGTTCAACGGAGAAATCTGATACTCAAAATAAATTGTCTCGGTAGTATCGGTCCATATGAACAGCTCATTTACATCTTCAAGCCAAAGTTTTTCAAAGTCAGCGGTCATAGTTGCCGACAACAATTCGTCCCTATTGTAAAAGAGGAAATACATGCCGGTAGCGGAGTACAACGCTTTAAATCGTGTTCCCCTTGGCTCACCTTTTTCTGAAGGGAGCATAGTAACCCAGTTTGCCGATTCCCATGCTTTATTCTTGCCATCGCCGGATATTTCAAAGTCATTTGTCTGTTTTATCCTGGCAACATTCGAGGCAATTTCTTGCGCTGCACACTGGACACCCATTGTCAGCAGAAAAATAAACAGGTATAAACTATTTCGCATTGATTTTAGTCGGGCGGAGAATGATTAGAACGTAAAAATTACAGAAATCTTTTCACATGTTAAAAAGTACGACTCAGTTATCTCACCACAAGAGGGAACACTATACGCCGTTTATCGTTACAGGTACTGAGTAACTCATCGTTAAATCCGTGCAATATGAGCGCTAATTTTTCCGGTGGCATTAATATTGCCATCAAGATCCCAAAACATAAATATCAACAAACCGTGTCCTTCTACAGGGATACTCTGAAACTGCGCGTTGAAGAAAAGCCGATCAACAATCCAACGGTTTCAAAAACACATGAGGTAAACTTTGGACCAAACACATTGTGGTTAGACTGTGTCGACAATTACACACACTCGGAGGTATGGTTGGAACTTAAGACTCCCGATGTTGAAAGTGCGACACGTTACCTTGAATCGAATGGCGTCAAAACCTGCGACGAGATCGAGGAGATACCGAAAGACATGCACTGGATTATGGATCCCGCGGGAACGGTGTTCATCCTTTCGAAATAGACTTCTTGAACTGGGGAAAGGACTTGGGCAGACTAACGAGTCTAGTTGTATTTTCTCCCATTTAAGTTTCTTTTGGTCTTTTGTGGCCTTGAACATCTCGTTTTGCCACAAAGACAGGAAGACACAAAGGAATCACGAAGAAGAATGCTTATAGAATTTGATTGCGATTTTAGAGTAAGACTATTAGTGAGCCGCAATGGAACAAAATGCTACGTTTACTTTGTTATTGATCTCGTATTGCATGGGGTCGGGAAAATAATTTATCAGGTACATGAAAAAGGACTTAACAGAGATACCGGTTTCAGTTCTGGATCTCGCAACGATCCTTCAAGGGGATTCGTCAGCTGCAGATGCTTTCAAAAGAAGCCTTGCCCTTGCACAGCACGCCGAACAATTGGGCTATACGCGCTATTGGTTCGCGGAACATCACAATATTGAAAGTGTTGCCTCGGCCGCAACAGCAGTTCTGATCGGATACGTCGCTAACGGTACATCTACCATAAGAGTGGGATCAGGAGGAATAATGCTTCCGAACCACGCTCCGTTGGTCATTGCCGAACAATTCGGAACGCTTGCCTCTTTATACCCGGAGCGCATCGACCTTGGTATTGGCCGCGCCCCCGGAACGGACCCCGTTACTAGCTATGCGCTAAGGCGAACCCTGAAGAGCGACGTCAATGAATTTCCAAATGATGTCGTAGAGCTAATTAACTATTTGGGACCGGCGGATTCGCAGGCAAAAGTAAAAGCAATTCCAGGACAGGGTACGGAAGTGCCTGTTTGGCTGCTGGGATCGAGCACTTACAGCGCGACCCTCGCCGCAATGCTCGGATTGCCTTTTGGGTTTGCTTCACATTTCTCGCCTGGACTACTGTTGGATGCACTCGATGTGTACAGATCGAATTTCAAACCTTCCGAAAACCTCAAAGAACCCTACGCCATGGCCTGCGTCAACGTTATCGCTGCTGATACAGATGAAGAGGCACAATATTTGGCGACATCTTTTTATCAGATGGCGCTTGGTATGGTTCGAAATAACCGAAGACCATTGCCTCCCCCGATTCCATCCATGGACGAAGTCTGGACGGAGGCGGAAAGAGCAGCTGTACTTCAAATGATGCACTATACTTTTACCGGAAGCTCGAATACGATCAAAAATTCATTGCAATCATTCGCAGATAGAACAGGTGTTGATGAAATTATGATTACATCCAACATTTACGATTTCAAAAGCAGAAAGAGATCTCTTTCCTCGATCGCGGGGTTGTTTCGGACCATACCCAACCAGACAACGGTGTCGACATCAGTCTAATCATTTGGAATCACATATACTTAAAAAAACCGGAGAAGCTACTAGACATGAAGTAAATCGCATACGGTATAAAATAACGCGGCGATCCCGGACGCGTAACGCCGCTGTCGCGTATCTGCCTCTTAACCTTTGTTCATTTTATATTGGGTCGCACAAGCTCCGCGGTGGATAGCCCTTTGTCGGTATAACATCGAGTCGCACGATCCCCGCCGTTGTTGTGTGTTCTTCACCAACAACCCTGCGCACGTTGATAACAGATTTCGACGCAATGTGCGTCTATGATTCATTAAGATTTAGATCACTCCAAGCTAACCTGTGCGCGCCCACCATGTTAGCCATCAATGAACTAGAAACTTCCAAAATTGGTCGTCTTTGTAATAAAATGCAGCGCTCGAATATTTATTATCCTCGTGATTCTTGCATACACCTGACGGGGTTAAAATGAATATACTCCAGCTTTTTGCCAAAGGACTTTGTGTAATCCAAAGCGTCTTTGCACAATGGATATTTCAAAATTGGAACAAGGGGTGTGAATCGCTAATAAAAATCCAAACATTAGAATATTGTAGAATACCAACGAAGCCAGGCTTTATATATAAATTGACTCCATGAATATCTTCGTCCGTTTCGACTTATCCATTCTGCTCCCTTTCTTCATGATCATCTTCATTCACTCATGGGGACAGTCAAATTCAGAAGTCATAATTTTGAAAGATGTGATATATGGTCATTCCGGTGGGGTCGACCTTACATTGGATTTGGCTCAGCCCACAGGAAAGAGCCCTCATCCTGCTATCGTATTTTTTCATGGCGGTGGCTGGCAGCGAGGCAACAAATCGCATATGCACAAGTGGCTGAGGAGGTTTGCAGCTGAAGGTTATCTGGCCGTAACGGTCGGTTACCGATTTGCGCCCGAATTCAAATGGCCGTCACAGGTTGAAGATGCCAAGAACGCCGTGCGATTTCTCCGTGCTAATGCTGCTAAATACAATATTGATCCTAACCGCATCGGGGCCATGGGAGAATCTGCAGGAGGATATCTTGCGCTTATGTTGGGTGTGACTGATCTCAAGGATAGTCTCGAAGGAAATGGAGGTTCGACGAATTATTCAAGCAAGGTTCAGGCGTCTGCAAGCTATTTTTCAGCTTCAGATTTCATCACACCGCGTCCCGCGCTCAGCCCAGCCGTGGAGGAAGAAGTTCAGCGTTACTATAACAAATCGTTGAAACAGGTCCTAACAGATTTCACAGGCGCCACCAGTCCGGACGACCCTATCCTGAAAAGAATTTCTGTGTTGGCATACATTGACAAAAATGATCCGCCCGTTCTGTTATTCCAAGGTGATAAAGATCCATTTGTTTCCGTTGAGCAAGCTCAAAAACTTGATCGCGCTTTAGAAGAAGCCAACGTACCTCACGAGTTGATCATTGTTGAAGGCGGAGGTCACGGGTGGTCAGGGGAGTTGGAAGCAAGAACAAATGTTGAATTGATTGAATTCTTTGCGAGGAATTTGAAATAAATTTGAAGTTTAAGGTTTAAAGTTTAACGTTATTCCTAACCAATGTTGAATTAGGTCTAAACCTATACTTAATTAGACCTTAGCGGCGTTGTTACTTACATCACATCGCACAAGCCGCCGTTGTTGTGCCGGCATAGCAAAATGGAACTTAAAGTATCTGCAGTAAATCCGAGTGTTAGAGGTTTGAGCTATCGTTAACTAAAACTACAAGAAAGGCAAGGTCAATAGTGGCTTGGCTCCATCTTAATTTTATCCAGGCACTAGTAACCTTAAACCTGAAATTTTAAACCGATTTCAACGCGTAGATGCACGCTCAATGAGCACGGATGGAATTTCAATTTGCTCATTCACAACATCCAGCTTCTTTTTCGACAGTGTTTTGAACAATGCTGTAGCTGCAGCCCGTCCCATTTCATACGCTGGCTGGGTAATCGTAGTAAGTGATGGATTCAGCAGCGATGCAATCTGAAGGTGCGAAAAACCTACGACCTTTATGTCCACAGGTATCGACAGGTTTAATTCGTGGCAAGCCACATACGCCTGCATGGTGACTTTCTCGACTGATCCTATAATTGAATCAGGCCGCTCTGTATGGTCCAGTACCTGCGTCAATATCCTGAGATTTTCGGATTCGTTGTTGGTGCAGGATACGATGGGACAGTTCTTAACGTCGATCCCGTGATCCTTCAATGCCTGGAGGTACCCCTCCCGTCGGTACCTGATAATGTTCAATCCACCGAACGCTGACAGAAACGCAATTCGCCTGCACCCACGGCTGATCAGATGCTTTACGGCGTTGTATCCCGATTCATAGTCGTTCGTAACAATGCGTGTTGAGGGAATATCCTCACGGACGCGATCAAAAAATACCAGTGGCAATTTCACATCGTCAAAGTGATCGTGGTCGGTCGCACCAGCAGCTACGGAAATCAAAATACCATCAACCCTGCCGTTGCCAAGGTCATTGACAATGGCTTGCTCCTGCTTACCATCTTCATGTGTCAGGTAAATCATCACGTGGTATCCCTCACGCTGCGCTACCTCCTCAATACCATTAATAGCCTCCGAAAAGAAACTGTCTGACACCTCTGGGACCACCACAGCAATATTCCGGCTTCTTCTGCCTTTCAGGCTGCTCGCATAAGGATTAGGCGAATAATTGATCTTCGTTGCGTACTCAAAAACACGCGCTTTTGTATCCGCACTTATCTCATGACTGTCACGCAACGCCTTAGAGACCGTTGAAACAGCTAGATTTAAGTCTTCGGCTATCTTCTTGATCGTAACCCCCATGAATTAATGTCTTTGGCTTTCGATTTACCCACCATTTTACGAAAACGGTTTCGTAAATAACAGCAGAGAAATGGTTGATTAGGCAAGTTTAATTTGCCAAGTTGGGTCTGTAACACCTTCACAATATCTAAATCATACTGTGCCTTATGAAGCCACCAATTGAATCGAATCCGTTGAAGAACCTGGATGAATGGGAAGAAGATCTTGTGCGTCGATATCCTGACCCGGAGGCGATTGCTAACGGTAAATCGACTGAGGAATACCGCAATTACGATAATCCGGAACGTGACACAGTACGGGAATTCTACAGATTGAACCATACATACCAGACCTATGATTTTGTAATGCAAAAGGAATCGGAATTCCTTTCCTTTGACAAGAAGGAGATGCAGATCTGGGACGCCTTTGAATTTCTGAATCAACTTGTCGATGATTCTGATCCCGATACCAGTTTAGATCAACTCCAACATCTGCTGCAGACTTCAGAGGCTATTCGCACAGATGGGCATCCGGACTGGATGGTGCTTGTTGGACTGGTACACGACATGGGCAAGGTGCTGTGCCTCTTCGGAGAGCCTCAGTGGGCCGTCGTGGGTGATACGTTTCCAGTGGGCTGTGCCCATTCTGACAAAATTGTTTACCCCGAGTTCTTCAGGGAAAATCCGGATTACACGAACGAAAGATACAATACGAAATTCGGTGTTTACGAACCGAATTGCGGGCTGCGAAACGTGCACATGTCGTGGGGCCATGACGAATACGTCTATCATATGATGAAAGATTATATGCCTGAGCCCGGACTTTACATGTTGAGATATCACTCCTTTTACGCGCAACATCGCGAAGGTGCCTATGACCACCTTTTGGATCAGCATGATCACGAGATGTTTAAGTATGTAAAACTTTTTAATCCGTACGACCTGTATTCCAAGAATCCTAACCCGCCGGATTGGAAGAAATTGCGGCCTTACTATGAGGATCTCGTTGCTAAGTATCTTCCGGCAACATTAAAATTTTAACCATTAACCATCCAAACCTAAACCACCTGCCAAGGAGAGGGAATTAACTCCCATCTCCTTGCAGGGCTGAAATGGTGTGTACCACCAGCGCCATCCTGAATGAACAGACTTCATACGACCGATTACATTGTCTTCCTGGTCTACTTTGTCGTGGTGGCCTGTTATGGATACTATGTATACCAGAGAAAAAGCAAGAATGCTACAAGCGGGTCCAAGGATTTTTTCCTCGCCGAAGGATCACTGACATGGTGGGCGATTGGCGCCTCATTGATCGCATCAAATATTTCTGCTGAACATTTTATTGGGATGTCTGGGTCCGGTTTTGCGCTGGGTCTTGCTATTTCGACCTATGAATGGATGGCTGCAGCAACATTAATTATTGTCGCGGTATTTTTTATTCCCATCTATCTCCGGAATAAGATTTATACTATGCCGCAATTCCTGGCAAAGCGATACAATGATACGGTTAGCACAATCATGGCAATATTCTGGATACTGGTGTATGTCTTTGTAAATCTTACGTCCATTTTGTACCTGGGGGCAATCGCCATTACTTCAATCTCAACGATCAGCTTCACATGGTGCATCGCTGGACTAATATTATTCTCTGTCGTCGTCACGCTCGGAGGAATGAAGGTGATCGGATATACGGATGTTATTCAGGTCTCGGTTTTACTGGTGGGAGGACTCGTGACGACTTATCTAGCATTGGACATGTTGTCTGAAAAAGCAGGCGATCCCGGAAACGTCTGGAAGGGCCTGGCATTCCTCCAGGAAAAAGCCGACTCACATTTTCATATGATTTTTGAAGAGGGTCATCCATATTACAAGGATCTCCCAGGTCTTTCTGTTCTTATCGGCGGAATGTGGATCAATAATCTCAACTATTGGGGATGCAACCAGTACATCACACAACGGGCGCTAGGAGCCGATCTAAAGACGGCGCGCAACGGAATCCTCTTTGCCGCCTTTCTGAAATTGTTGATTCCTATTATCGCCGTGCTACCGGGCATCGCGATGTATGTGTTACACCAGGATGGTATGTTTCAACAGGAAATGACGGACGCGGCGGGCACTGTGAAACCGGATCATGCTTATCCAACCCTTATGAATTTATTGCCTCCCGGCATGAAGGGCGTGGCATTTGCGGCACTCACGGCTGCGGTGGTTGCCTCGCTCGCCGGAAAGGCCAACAGCGTTGCTACGATATTCTCGCTCGACATTTACAAGAAGTTCTTCGACAAGGAAGCGAGTGAGCAAAAAATTGTCCAGACCGGAAAATGGACTGTGATCATCGCCATGCTGCTGGCTGGCTTCGTCGCCCCTATGCTTACTACGCTTGACCAGGCTTACCAATTCATACAGGAATACGTCGGATTCATATCTCCAGGTGTGCTCGCCATCTTTCTGCTTGGTCTGTTTTGGAAACGAACGACAACGGCAGCAGCGCTAATTGGCACATTGCTAACGATTCCACTTTCTGCGATACTGAAATTTCTGCCACGATGGACCCAGGGCAGCTTTCCCGACTATCCATTTTTGGATCGGATGACAATCACCTTTGTCTTTATCATTATTACCATGGTGATTGTTAGCATTCTGAAACCTCAGAAGGAAAGCAAGGGTCGGGAAATTCAAATCGATACCGGCTTGTTCAAGGTTTCGACTGAATTCATGGTGGGCTCAATTATCATTCTGGGTGTCCTGACGGGCTTATATATTTCTTTTTGGTAATTCGGTCTTCTAAACCGTGGAAAGGTCCCAACCAAACCGGGTTTTATTAGGCCAATTCCCGGATAACATAGCAGGTAGCTGAGGGTTATAATTTGGACGTATTTTTAACTGAAAGAAAAAGAGCAGACAGCCATGGTTTATTTGGTCGAAGACGATATAGATGATCAGGAAATTGTTCAGGCGGCGTTAATTCAAAACGGTTATAATGGTCCTATATCCGTATACCAAAACGGAAAAATGCTTATGGATAAGTTGCTCGAAGACGCTACGACGAAACCCGATATTATATTGCTGGATCTTGCGTTGCCATTAAAAGATGGCTTTGATGTACTAACCGAGATTAAGTGGCATCCCCTTCTGCGGACTATTCCTGTAATTGTTTTGACAGCCTCGAAAAAAAAGGCTGATGAGCGTCGCTGCATAGAGCTTGGTTGTAATTTCTTCTTCACGAAACCCAACTCGATGCAGGAATACGATGCCGTCGTGAATTTGGTAAAGAGACTTGCAGGGAAATCCGAAGGTGATGAACAGCAGTTTTGACTGCAAATCAGGAATCACGCGAATGCAGCGACTTGTTGTTCGATCGGATAGTAGCACGTCATTAGATTACTACAGGGTGCAAGAAGTCCCTCAACGTCTCGCACAGGGCGTCAAAAGTGTTTGGTTTTGTCAGACATGCCCTGGCACCGAGCCGTCTAAATACTTCTCGTTCCTTTGGATTCGAAGATGTGGATAGTATTAACACTGGAAGGTCTTTCAGGCGTTCGTCCACCTGAATTGACTGAAGTGTTTCCTTGCCGTCCATGACAGGCATATTAATATCAAGAAATATGAAGTCAGGGGTCAATCTTGACAGCAAATCCAGCCCTTCCTGTCCATTTCTGGCGCCTACACAGATATACGACGGGTCAATCGCCTTGACAGCGTCACAAAACAACTCCATGTCTTCCGGATCATCATCGATGTAAAGCAATACCTTACTATCCATACTCGTGCTGTATTAATGATTAAAGTTCAACTAAATAAGACACCAATATTTTGAGCCAATAGTTTCGAATGTCCTTGAAAGCCACATAAATAATTCGCTGCCCGGTCGTGTCGATTTGAATTTACTATAAGAATTATCGTCTAATGAATAGCGTGAGGCTCATGAGACTTGACTCTCAATTCTTCCATCAATGATCCATTCAGATTGAGATACTTGTTTAACTTGATACCTTGTACTTGCTTCAGATCCGCAATGACACAATGAGAAAATTTTGGTGACAGCAGCAGTAACGCCGTCATGTTCACATCGCTGCTTTTAATTTCCTTTACGCCCTCAACAATATAGTATTCATCCGACCATTCACCAGTTTCGTCCTGGATCGCCACATTGATAAACTGATTCTTAATTTCAAGTAGAATGTCTTTCAGATTTTCTTGTGCTACGTTAACTTCCATACCCAGCTATTTATCTTACTCTAATATGACGTCCTCTATATGATACTGAAAAGCCTGTCCGCCGAACCGATCGTCCAACATATCAGGCCGCGATGATCTGGTGCTGCGCAAGTTAAGAAATTTTAGTTGTCATGTGCATGGGCATTTCGATATATGAATATTATAAAATTATTTTTTCAATATTAAATCTGCCGAATAAAAAAATTAAGCCCTTGCATTTGACAGAAGCCATAGTTGCTAATACGAAATCAACCGATTGAAAATTTTACGAATGCGTATTGCTGAAGACTACCTCCAATGGAGGTCGCCGCTGAGAATTGTAAACGTTTCTCGGATGAAGGCCGCCGCTGACGGGAAATGTGCACGTGAACATCCTTGAAAAAAACCTTGGAGCCAGCAGTGGGAGCACAAACATGGATCAAAGCTGGTCAAGGATTCCGGATCTCAAATGAAGTATGCTTTATCTCATCAAAAAAAGGTGTTACCCAAACACTTAAAAACGCCGACGCTAGAAATAGATCAGCAGACTGACCAATAGGGCGACAAGAAATATTCCGATAAAGCGCACAATATTTCGGTGCATTGAAATCCACAGAGTAATGCTTGTATCAACAGATATCTTTTCAAAATCCCCATATGCGCCCCTGTCCTCACCTACAGGTTGCCACACATTGTCCTTCCGGTTTGGATCGGCAGGCTCGTCGGTCTGTTGACCTCGAATCCCCTGCCGGGCAAGCACCCAGTCAGCATACCATGGCGCTATCTTATTTCCAACGATAGCCTTATACGTCGGAAACCCTACCAATACTTCACGACGATTATGCTTTGCAGCAAAAATAATTGCTCGGGCTGCTACATCGGGTTGATACACCTTGCCCATTGGTTTAGTTTTATTGGGCATCTTACTGAGCACCCATCCGAACTGGGTGGTGTTCATAGCCGGCAGTTGAACCATGCTCGTTTTAATGCTGCTTTTCTCATGCAATAGTTCCGTGCGCAATGAGTCATAAAATCCCTGAACGCCATGTTTTGCTCCGCAGTACGCGGATTGCAAAGGTATTCCACGGTAGGCAAGCGCCGAACCTACAAACACAATGGAACCCCTGTTTCGTGTTCTCATTTTCTTTAATGCGGCCATAGTGCCGTACACCGTGCCGAGGTAGGTTACCTCGGTTACCCGTTTGAATTCCTGAGGCGTTATATCAACAAAGCGGGCGAAGACGCTGTTCATGGCATTGTTTATCCAAACGTCAATTGGGCCAACTTCTCTCTCCACACGTTCTGCAATGGCTTCGACTTGAACCGGGTCTGCAATATCCGCCTGAATAGAGTACGCCTGTCCTCCCAGGCGCTCTACCTCCTTCCGCGTGCCTTCGAGCTGTGCTGCATCCCTAGCAACCAACACCACCTTTGATCTTTGCCTTGCGAATTCCCAAGCTGTAACTCTACCTACCCCTCCCGTTGCGCCAGTGATCACCACAACCTGGTCTTTAAAATATGCCTCGTCACATTTTGCCGAATTTGTTTTCCAGTTGCCAAATTTTGCGTGTCCCCTATCTGCAAATGAAAATGTAGACAGCGACCACAACCTTGCTAAGTATTTTCCGAAAATCATTATTTCATTCAATGTATTGGACAAGCGATGAGATTATTTCATTACAAGAACAGGGAACTCTTCCTGAACCACCTGTAGCCATAAGGACCTAACTTCAGTCGTTTATTCTCGGGCTCAAATGCATCATACTGTTGATCCGCGAAATGTTCAATCAGGTGTTGCCGCTGGTCGTCGCTGAGATCAAGCTCGACAACACAAGCTGTGTCTCCGAAATTATGTACTGAAATTGCACAGCCATTCTTCCATTGACTATAATGCGCCAAAACCGAAGCATTACCCGTCTTGATTATTCGAAAATTACCCCAACCGAATTCCATACATTCCTTGCGCGCGCTAATGATTCGCTCAAACCAATTGAGCAGCGAGTTTGGGTTTCGCATCTGAGCGTACACATTCACCTTTTGATAGCCAAAGTCACCATCTGCTATCGTTGGGATTGGAAGACTACTTTCCGAAAAGGCAGAAAACCCGCCGTGTTTTTCTGTAGACCATTGCATCGCGGTGCGTACGCTGTTTCTTTCCGGTAGAGACAGGTCCTCACCCATTCCCAGTTCATCGCCATAGCGTAATACAGGAGTTCCAGGAAGTGAAAAAAGCAAGCTATAGACCAGCTCTATCCAGTGCCTGTCATTTCGTAACATCGGTGCCAGCCTTCTGCGTATACCCCTGCCGTAGATTCTCATATCCTCTTCAGGTGCAAATGCATCGTAGACCTCGTTTCGCTCTTCATCCGTAAGGCGCTCCAGATCCAGTTCATCGTGATTACGGATAAATGTGCCCATCTGCTCCTTTAGGGAAGTTTGGGGCAGCTTAGTCAATGCGCGCTCAATCGGTTCGGCCGATTTTCTAGCCAGCGCGAGAAAGATATGATTGTTCAAATAGAAATTGAAAAGCATTTGCACCTGGTCGCCCTTGCCAAAAAAATCTTCATACTTCTCTGGCTCGGTATCAACTTCTGCAAGAAGGATGGCGTCTTTCCGCTGGCTTTCGACGAAGCTGCGTATGTCTCGGAGAAATTCAAACGGGTCGCCGTCGAACTTTGAATTTCCTTTGTTACGAATCATATGAGGTACAGCATCCATCCTGAAGCCCCCAATTCCCAACTTCAACCAGAAATGGAGGATATATTGAATTTCCTGCCGCACGTCGGGATTCGTAATATTCAGATCGGGTTGATGCTTATAAAATGTATGATAGAAATACTGACCCGCTTCATTGTCGTACTCCCAGTTGCCGTCCTGGTGATGTCCAAAGATCACGTCCTCGTGAGAATTTGCTGGCTTTTCATCCAGCCAGATGTAATAGTTATAGTATTTGGAGTTTTTGTTTCTCCGAGCTTCCTGAAACCACGGGTGGTCTACTGACGTGTGGTTTAGTACAAGGTCGATGATGACTCGTAAGCCACGGTCTTCTGCAGCATCTAAGAATTCAACAAAATGACCTAGCGTTCCGAATTTTGGATCGACGTTCAGGTAATCCGCAATATCATAACCATGATCCCGATTTGGTGAGGGAAAAAACGGAAGCAGCCAGATGCAGGTCACACCTAAGCCGGCGAGGTAATCCAGCGAACGTGACATACCTATAAAATCACCGACCCCATCACCATTCGAATCCATAAAAGTTTCTATGTGGGTCGAATAGATAATCGCATTTTTATACCAGTATTTGGCCATGATGTTTCGAGCGAATCTTTTCAATCATCCCACAATTTCATGCCTCAAACGCATCAACGACGAAAAACTCAGGCCCATGAAAATTGGTGCCAAAGTGCCGGTGCCTACCTGGTAACTGTAGAAATAAATCAATACCATGTGGAATTAATGCATTGTCAATGCATCCACTCAGGGAGCTAAGGTTTGTAAAAGCACTATTTAACCGGACGATCAAAAAAGCAGACGAAGCTTGTCATTGGCCTTCTCAAACAAAGCTTTCTGGCTCATTGGCAAATTCTTTCCGGCGCGGTTAATATAGAAACTCAACCTTGATATGGATGACTGAAATGGCGCACTCTTTCTGCGATTACTTTTTTTCGGCAGATCTTTTCAACGACCGCGCAATTTTATTGGGGTCCTTTGTTTTAAATATATCAGATTAAGATCAAGTGCCTTGCCGGTTCGCATGACGCGAGCCGAACCGTTAACGCGGCGTTTTTCGTGTTGGTTTCTTCCCGACATTCTTGTGCTTGCGTCTTGTTTCTGTCGCCATGATCACGGGTCGCCAAGAATTATGCTGCCGGATCCAGCTCAGCAAGCTCAATCTCTATACGCTGACAACCAACAAAAAAGTGGCATGACTTTTCAGCATTCAACATTGATGATTGACATTATGAAAGAGAAAAAAAAATCCGATATAATACCTGATCAAAGAACGGGAAAGGCCATTGATGCTAAGTCCACTATTGAATTATTGGAAGCCGACGCCGCCAGAACATTTTTTTCGGAGGTGAAAGACAGATTACGCGAAGTTAATCGTTGGAAGGAATATGCCGGAACAATTTCAGCCAGCTTTCAACTTGTGGATGAGAATGGGAACGAGGTTCAAAGAAAAGCAGAAAAGGGCGATTATTTAAAGATTGATATTCCGGGACCAGGATCCCAAAGTGGCGAAGGCTACGATTGGGTAAAAATTGAAGAAGTTGAGAACACCGTGTCGCGTGACTCTGAACGGTTCGGATTTCGTGTCAGACCCACGGAAAATCCACAGAGCATGGGAGATGACGTTGCGCATTTTTATTCTAATCAATCCACAAGTTCTTTTATCATTGAAAGAAATGGAAGTAGAATTACAGCCTCTGTTCACGACCGGAACACCAAGCCCAACACCGACGCAAATACTCCAGCTGACAAAATACGGGACGTTGTTGTAGGAGCTGCTGGAGTTGCAACGTTCTCCAAAATTCAGTGGCAGAATTTGACAGATG
This sequence comes from Chryseolinea sp., assembly GCA_025923195.1. Taxonomy (GTDB): domain Bacteria; phylum Bacteroidota; class Bacteroidia; order Cytophagales; family Cyclobacteriaceae; genus Chryseolinea. The sequence goes on along the minus strand of JAICGJ010000008.1, from coordinate 14,776 downwards.
GGCTTCTGAAGCAGGACTCTGGAACCTGATTTGCATAACAGGCTGACGTACAACCCACCACGCGCCAATCAACAAACCGTCCCCAGCCAAAAACTTAAAGTTTGACTTATCCTGGGCGTTGTCAATATGAATTTGCTAGCTCCGGTCCGGACTATGAAACAGCCGAGGAAACCAATGGTGGATTACATACCGTTATTTTTCCCGAAGTAGTAGACTTTGAGCATCAATTGATGTTATGACACTACAACTAATAAGAAACTGTGAATCACTCCATCCAACATCAACGGCTAATGCGCGCTGCTGCTCTATTGATAGTAGTTGTATTATCTGCCGTTATCTTAAAATATGGAAAACCATTTCTCGTGCCCCTCGCGTTTGCTTCCCTGTTTTCTATGTTACTAGTACCCGTCAGTACCTGGATGGAGCAAAAGGGAATCAATAAGGCAATTGCAACCCTCTTATCTATACTTGTCTTGGTAAGTTTCTTCGCTGGTGTCATCGCTTTCATAGGCTGGCAAGTCTCGGACCTGGCCGAGGACACATCAAAACTTGAGCAGATGGTAACGAAGAAATATGCAGAGCTCAGGCAATATGTTAGTAACGAATTAGGAATTCCGGAAGCCACGCAAAAGGAATTCATAAAGAAGCAGCAGGAGTCGTCAGGTGGCAAAATGCAATGGGTAACCGGGTTGATTACCGGCCTAGGTGGCACACTTACCAATTCGTTGTTGGTTTTGGTATACATCTTTTTACTGCTTTACTTCAGGGAACATATAAAGCGCTTTGTAATACGTATTGTACCCGATGAGGACGAGCGTAAGGCGATTCACGTCGTCGACAACCTTCAAAAGGTATCGCAGAAGTACCTGACTGGTCTCACACTCATGATCGTTGGCCTCTGGATCATGTATGGCATCGGATTTTCAGTCATCGGGGTGAAGAATGCAATCTTCTTTGCGGTACTTTGCGGGTTCCTCGAAATCGTACCTTTTGTGGGGAACCTCGTAGGCAACCTCATCACTATCCTCGTGACCTTAAGCCAGGGAGGTGATACGAGTATGGTCATTAGTATCCTAATCACTTATGGTATCATTCAGTTTATACAAAGCTACATTCTCGAGCCCATGGTGGTGGGCGCGGAGGTGAACATCAATCCGCTGTTTACCATTGTTGGATTAGTAGCCGGAGAACTAGTATGGGGAATCCCAGGGTTGATATTGGCTATTCCACTTATGGGCATAGCAAAAATAATCTGCGATCATATCGAACCTCTGAAGCCTTATGGGGAGCTGATCGGCGAAGAAAAAAAGCAGCCGAACAAATTAAAAAAGAAAATAGTGGCTATCGGCAAAAAAATAAAAAAAAGATTTTCCAAAAGCTGACGTCTGTTCGACCATCGTTCGACCAAGAATTAAAACCAAAGTAAAGGCTAACATTTGTAATCTGTGAATACCCTAAAAATATGATGCGAATCCAAACTGAAAGCCTGCCGTCTTTGACGCAGGATTACTAAATATATCCCTTTGCCAATTGTACCTATAATTTAACCGCAAGACGGTCTGGACGGTGGGTCTCCAGCTAATTCCAGGAACGACAGCAAAAAAATCATCGCCGATATCACCGCCGGTCTCGTTAAATTTCTCCCTATTCCAATCAACATACTCCAATCGCACAGCCGCGTTGACGACCGACCGCTCGAATCCCAATATATTTGTTCTCAACACGGGTTGGACAATGTCCAGGAATCCGCCTATTTGATTCCTCCCAAATTGTTGACTATACGTATCCGGCACATCTACGTTGATGAATGCCCATTCAGTATTCAGCCATGTTTTTGTAATGGGAATTGTCGAGTTGAAGTCAAGTGCAAAAACATGGAGCCGCCTTTTCTTGTCGAACACTAATCCATCCTCCTGAAATTTGTTATAGACACCGCCCATATATGATATACCCAGTTCTCCAATAAGTCTGTGCCGAACTGCGGTTTTCGCTGTAATTAACGGTACGCCGTTAAAGCTCTCCTCAAACCTGTCTTCATTTGCCTTGGAAGCGGGGAGAAATGTTTTGTTCTCCGTGTTCGATATGATCTGGTCATCAAATCCATTGGTCAGGTATGCCTCATAGGCGTAGACCCAATTGTTTTTATATAGTTTGCCATAGATTCCAAATCCTACGTTGCTCCAGGTCGCCGGCAGCAATTGAGTTGCTGATACGGGCCTGTCAACAAATTCCCACTTGGGTCCATCGTGATTCTGATTAAAGGCACCTATGGGATTCATTACAATACCACCTCGAAGATTCAACAACGGATGGAACTCAATATCCACAGACGCAAATTCGATGTTAATTTCCTTAGTACCACCTTCAAACTCAATTTCTGACAGGAACTTAATCCGTTTGTAGATCGTGGACGCAACAAAGAGCGTCAATCTTCTCATTTGAAATTGGTGTCCTTCTGTTACCCCATCGGTTCCTAAGTGCTGCCAATTCGCTTCAACGTATCCACCAAGGGCTACCGGTAATTTCCCGATCGTGAGAAAGGGTCGGGAATAGACGGCATCCATGTTCAATTGCAGGCTGCTCGTATCTTTCGGAGTTCTTTTTAGCAGCGTCGTATCTATCTGCGCGTCGGCTTTATTGAAGCCTAATATTGCTCCCAGCAGAAAAAGGAAAGTGAAGAATTTCATGCCCTTAGGTCAATAAATATATTATCATTTTCTGACGTTACTTTGAATGTTCTCAGGTTTTCTTCTGCAGGTCCTTGCGCAACGATACCCCTATTGTTGAACTCACTTCCATGCGCCGGGCAGTGCATGTGATCACCGGATGCCTGTAGTTCATTACCCTGATGCGTGCATTTCATGAGCACAGCTGCATAGTCATCATCCGAAAACCTATACACATAGATTGGGAATTCCATTGCATCGTTTCTCACAATGACATAAGCGCGCTCCAAAACTTTATCCTTCTTCACGTACGTGAATTCCGACTTCAGAATAGATATCCCGTTAGGATGTATTGTCCCGCTCGTATAATACGTCGACTGACATCCAGACAACATGGGAATTGTCGCGGCGCCGGTCAAACACATAAAACAAGCTGCAGTGAATTCTCTCCTGTTCATAGTCATAGATTTTCCAGAAATTTCACAAGCTTGGATTTATCACTTTCGGACAACGACTGAAAATTTTCGCGGCTTGCTTCGCCCTCACCTCCATGAAGCAGTATAGCTTCCTCGATGCTCCGGGCTCTTCCATCATGAAGTAGGAAGTATCCACCTCCTTGCGAAAACTTAGATAAACCCAATCCCCATAATGCTGGCGTTTTCCATTCGTATGTCTTGGCTGAACCTTCCGTGTAACCATCATCTAGCCCGGGCCCCATATCATGAAGTAGTAAATCTGTATATGGATAAAACGTTTTATCCGACAGGACAGCAATCGACGATGGGCCCGTTTTCATTTCTGGACGATGACAACTTGCACAGCCGATGTCATTGAAGATCAGCTTTCCGGCCATGATCTCTTCATTTTGTGTGCTTCGAGGGATCGGAGCCTTCAGCGTTTTCAAGTAAAAAACAACATCCTGCACGGTCTGGTCAGAAATTTCCGGATCCGCTTCGAGGCCCGTGTAAGTATCAAACGGTTCGAATGTAGACGTAACGCCGATATCCTGGTTATAGGCCTGGGCCGTTTGCTGCAACAAATCGTAAGCGGCTCCCTTCTTCCCAAATCTTCCGATATATTTTCCATTTACTTCGACGGTTCCCGGTCTGGCGAATAGGTAGTCTTTCATTTCTACCCAGTTAGGCACGCCACTTATGCCATCTCCGTCAATGTCATCCGGATCCGCCCATGAGAGAATATCCTGGTCGCTTACGGCATCGATATATCCTAAGCCAGTATTAGCAGGCGGCGTTAACTTAGAATATTTGACTCCCGCTGGAATGCTTTCAGGCTGATAGCCCGGTATCGCGCGGTTCTGTAGCTGGGGTCCGCCCAGGTGTTCGTATTGATTGCCAGTATCGTCATGCTGACCAAATCGAGTAAGTGTCGTAAATGGATGGCCCTTCCCGTCACCAGGATGGCAGCTTCCACAGGAATTAGCCACGAATAACGGACCTAACCCTGTTTCCGGAATAAATACCTCGTCATTGAATGCTACGTCGCCATTTATAAAACGAATGTTCTCAGCTTCCGATAATCCCTCCACCGGTCCATCCAATAGTGAATCGTCGGGAGGAGCCGACGGCTCAAAATTTTCACAAGAGAACAAAACGATGCAGACGATCAGCGCGTGAAGCCCGAAGAGTAAGAGTCTCATATCTCAAATATACGAGTTATAAAATTAAAATGTTAGATTAATCTAACATTTATTTGAATAATTTATTTTTCCGTGCTAACTTTTGCAAAATTGAATAATGGGGTCGTTAACGGAAGAGAACTATATAAAGACCATATATAACCTGTCGCTGGAACCCGGCGAGGTATCTGTGTCTGAACTGGCAAAGAAGTTGAGTGTGAAGCTGCCGACCGTTACCAGCATGATTAAAAAGCTTTCTGTGAAGAAAATGGTCTCCTATGCCCCCTATCAGGGAATAAAGATGACCGAAAAAGGTAAGAAGGAAGCGCTATCCATTATTCGCAAGCATCGGCTTGCCGAATTGTTCCTAGTGAAAATATTGAAGTTGGGCTGGGAGGAGGTGCACGAGATCGCCGAACAGCTTGAACACGTTAATTCGGACCGGTTCTATAACAGAATAGATGAACTACTTGGCTTTCCAAAGGCAGACCCTCATGGCGAACCGATTCCGGATGTCAATGGAAAAGTGGTATCGCAGAAGAGCATCCCCTTAAGTCAGGCAAATGTCGGATCGTCCGTTAAGATCAGCGCGGTTACAAACGACGAGAAATTATTCTTAGATCACCTGAATTCGAAGGGGCTTCAAATCGGTGACCAGATCACAGTAAAAAAGAAGGAAGAATTCGACGGGTCAGTTTCGATCATCAACAAATCCAGAAAGGAAACAATGCTTAGCCACCAGGTTGTGGAAAAGATTTGGGTGGAGTTATAGCAGCCAAATCATACAGACGGGAGTTCTCTTAACCTTCCTTTTCAGTCTCCAGAGTAGCAATAATTTTTTTCGCTGCAGTCAGTCTGATCTTCTTATTTTTTTCAATAAGCTTCTGTATTATCCAGGTTTCAAGAAGGTTGTGAACAGGTATTAATAATGCTGCAACGCATACCATGATCACCAGCATCAGAAGCGGCGAACTTCCGCTGACCCTATCAATGGATGGACTAATTAGCAAGTTAATAAATTCAAAAACGATAAGGAGGGCCAGTACTCCCAAAAATTTGATTAGCCTCGGGGTCGCGATGATCGAATGGCTTAACAATAGGAAAGTGATAACAAACAATAAGAAGCCGAAGGCAATGGCTGCGTACTGCAGATTATTTTTCCTGTTGTGCTCGTCCTGCAATTTTAGAGCCTCGACTTCTTTCTGACGTTGTATTTCAGCATAACGGAGGGCCTCAACCTGCTGGTTTTTGTCCTGGCTGAACAGACTATCCTGCGCTGTCAAAGCAATTTTGTGATAACGCAAACTTTCCGAATCATTTACCCCTTCAAGCAACTCCGATAGCAATAAGCTGGACTTTAGTAATGTGGCTGTTAAGCTTTCCTTTTGTGAAATCCTAAATGCTTCCTTTGCATGCCAGAGACAGGAGTCCCTATCACCTGTATCCTTAAATAAATTTGCCAATTGCTGATGGGCGTCTGTAATTCTGAAATACCTTCCATCTTTTTTGCTGCTTCGAAGCGAGATCCTGAAATACTCCAGGGCAAGTGTGTGATTTCCTTTGGCGCTATGAACTTCACCAAGACGTGAGGTTGAAAGGTAAAGTGGAAATGGGTCGTTTGTTGCGACGGCCGCTTCATAGGCCTCCTGGCCAAACTTCAGGGCAGAATCGATCTGATGTAACTCAAAGTATATTTTGCTCAGCCACGAGGCTGACAAAGAATGGGTAATCAAATCCCGCTGTTCAATGCTAAGGAGTCTTGCTTTTCGAGCATAACCTTGGGCTGTCCTATAATCTTTCAAATACAGGTATACCGTTGATATGCTGTTAAAACTCCGCTTCAGTCCAGCCTTGTAATTTATATTCTCAGCTACCTGAATTGATTTAAGATAATATTCCAAGGCCCTTGGATAATTCCCTTTTTGATTGAACCAGTAACCCATGTTGGCGTACGCTTCAGCCTCTCCTTTCTTGAATCCAATGCGTTGCGACAACTCGACGGCTTGCTCAGCTATCAGCAAGACGGTATCAGAATTTTGATAATTTCTTCCCAGGTTATTGAGAGCCCATATGCGATTTGTGTCGTGAAGCGGCGTAGAAAGCACCTTTTTTAAGCTGTCGATATTGTAAACTTGGGTCGTTTGACCGAAGACATGCATTCCATGAATGATACACAATACAACAAGGAATAGATCTTTATTCTTCAGCATACGAACTTCTTAAGATACCGTGCAATGAAGGTAAATAATTCTTACTTTTTCCAGAAGTTGGTAAGGGTTCGAATTTTCACCCCGGCCTTCTTAATTTTGATAACAATACATTGCGGCCTAAACCTTGATCAGCTAAATTTTTCATATTAATGAGTACTTTCATTCAAAGCACTATCTGTTCAAGCTGTGCTCTTTTCATTTTTCTCTTGGTAACTTCTTGCAAAAAAGAGGCACCCGACTGGCCCGAATACAACGGTGGACCTGATCGCAACCATTATTCGTCGCTGGCCGAAATAGGACCGGGGAATGTTAACAGGCTCGAAAAAATCTGGGAATATAGTTCGGGTGGAGCCGATACTCTTAAGAATCGAACACAGATACAATGTAATCCAATCATCATTGATGGTGTGTTATATGGCGTATCCGCTGGATCACAAGCATTCGCGCTTGATGCCTCCAGCGGGAAGGAGATTTGGAAGACGTCTTTTACAGCCAGCAGCTACGCAATGACCAGCCGGGGCGTTACTTATTATCAAAGCGGGGATAGCAAGCGCATTTTTTTTGGATATGGTCAATGGCTTTATGCTTTAGACGCAGCCACCGGCCGGCCGATACCAAGTTTTGCAACCGGTGGAAAGATTGACCTTAGAGTTGGTCTGTCCAGACCGGGCGCAGATGATTATGTCACCTATAACACGCCAGGTGTAATTTTCAAAAACCTATTGATTACAGGCCAGAGAGTGTCAGAAGGCTCGACGGCACTTCTGGGTGACATCCGTGCTTATAACGCGGACAACGGCAAACTTGTGTGGACCTTCCATACCATTCCGGCTGAGGGCGAAGAGGGAAGTGATACATGGCCGGAAAACGCGAGGGACAACAATGGTGGCGCAAATTCTTGGATGGGAATGGCCATAGACCGTGAGAATGAAATCGTATATGCACCAACTGGCTCAGCTGCATTTGATTTTTATGGAGGTGACCGTCACGGCAGCAACTTATATGCAAACTGTATCATCGCACTCGACGCTAATACTGGGCAACGTAAGTGGCACTATCAGATCGTCCATCATGACATATGGGACCGCGACATACCAGCACCACCTAACTTATTTACGTTTCGACGCGACGATACAGATATACCAGCGCTCGCCCAAGTTACAAAACAGGGTCATGTATTTGTATTCAACCGGCTAACCGGCGAACCATTGTTTCCTATCGAAGAACGGAAAGTCGCAGCAAGCGATATCCCTGGAGAGCAGCCCCATCCTACTCAGCCTATTCCGCTCAAACCAAAACCATTCACAAGGCAGATGTTCACAATTGATGATGTTTATTTACAAGCTGCCGATCGCGATGAAGTCCTGAAGGTGCTCACTGAATCAAGGACTGGTAGTGCATACATTCCCATTACTCGACAGCGCACCATTATATTTCCAGGAACAGACGGAGGCGCACAATGGGGCGGAGCGGCGATGGATCCCAATGGAGTAATGTTCGTTCCTGCAAAGGAAATTCCAGTGTATACATCACTGACTGACGCGCCGCAACCTGAACTAACGACATCTTCAAGAAAATTATATCAACTCCACTGTGCTTCCTGTCATCAAGCGGACCGCAGCGGTGACCACACTGGAGCCTATCCATCCCTGTTGGATATTTCAAATCGCACGACTGCACATCAAGTGCATCAATTATTGCAGACGGGACGGGGCATGATGCCTCCGTTTACACATTTAAACGACAAAGAAAGAAATGTAATTGTTTCATTTATAATGGGGACAAAAGACACATTGTTAATAAATAACCAGACGGGTGTCGAATCTAAAGTTCCATATGTCCATACCGGATACAACCGCTGGTATGATCGCAACGGATACCCTGTCAGCAATCCACCCTGGGGAACTGTGACGGCTATTGACCTTCAAACCGGGGAACACCTTTGGCAGGTTCCCTTAGGGGAATATCCACAGTTGATCGAAAGAGGAATTCCACCTACCGGTACGGACAATTATGGTGGGCCGTTAGTAACTGAAAGCGGACTGCTTTTCATAGCCGGTACGCCTGATAAAAAATTCCGAGCTTTTGACAAGCGTACAGGCGTCTTGTTGTGGGAGACAAGTCTGCCTGCAGCGGGATACGCGTCTCCGTCAACTTATGCTGTTGGAAGCAAGCAATACATTGTTATCGCCTGCGGCGGTGGCAAACTTCGAAGTACGTCAGGCGACAAGTATGTTGCTTTTGCGCTAAAAGAGTAACATGAAATTCACCCAAACTCGGGCCCGGTAATAGCAAACTGGTGTTCTGGGAAACCAGGGTGCGCGTTCGATCCCCGATACATGCGGATCAATGGCCGCAGCACCACAAATCCCAATGAAGAAAGAAACTCAGTCCAGACGCGCGACTGATCCGGCGCATCCACAATTATAGGTTTGCCCTGCGCCTGACTTAATGCGCCCAACAGCAGGTCACGCGCCTCTTCGAATCGCTGTGCTATTACGGGACCGATGTGATCAAAATTATAACCTGGTCGCCCGAAGCAAAATCCACGGATCTGCCCCTTGGTTTCAGCTACCAACGCGTATTGAGGAGCCCTGCTATAGTTCCGTTCAAGCACCGCGCGGCGATCGGCACCAAAAACTTCGCAGTCAAGTTTAAGTAGATCAGGAAAGTCTGTATCCAATATTACGCGCACCGAAGAAGAGGGAAAAGCCTGAAAGGAGTTGCCAACAAGACGCATACGGTTAATCCCATATTCGTCAACGAAATCCAACTTAAGATAGACGTTTCTCCCGGCCGGTGTTGCGTCAAGTTTAACAGTATTCTGATTGCTGAGCGATTGAAGAGCTTCCATCAACAACTGTGTGCCTATCCCTTGCCGTTGTTTTTCCGGATGGACCAGCACCATTCCGATCCATGAGAAATGGTCTTCATAAGAAATTGTGGTTACTGTTCCAACAACATTTCCAGCCTCGTCAATGGCAACACGACAACCGGTCGGATTCAAGTCTAAGAAAATCTGCCAATCATCGGATACCTGATTCCACCCTGCATATCTGCAGAGCATTAGCCCAGAGGCAATGTCCTCATGCGTCATGTTTCGGAAAACCGTCATGTTGCTTTTTTCCGCGGAAGCAATGTCACTGCAACGGTGCCTATAAGTGCCAATATGATCAATGCAGCAAAACCGTTCGCGTAACTTCCTGTGCTGTCACGAAGCTTGGCGGCAAGCATGGGCGCAAGCGCCTCGGCCACGCCATCGACGGTTATAACAAGACCCATCACCCGACCAAGCACCTTCACACCAAATAATTCCGCTGCCATCAGGGGGATAATCATGTAGTCGCCTCCCAGGGCAATTCCAAAAATAAAAGCGAAGAGGTAAATGATACCTGGTGTTGTAGCGAAGTATAGCAAGGGTATGGATAACGCAACGAGCGAATAGATCAGGATCATCACATACTTCTTTTGTATCCGATCGGCAAGCCAGCCCATAAGCAATCGCCCGACAATACTTGATGCCAAAACTATTGAAAGGACATTCGCAGCTTGTTGCTGAGAGTATTGCAGGTCGATGCTCAAAAATAGTTTTATGTTTTGGGATGTACCGGCAACTGCTCCAATTGAGCACATGCTGCCGACGACAAGTAGATAAAAAGGCCAGCTTTTTAAAATATGAGCGAACTCTGGTGTAGGTTCAGGTTGGCTTGCTTTCTGGATTTGATGCTCTGGATTCTCCTTAACGAACCAAGCCATGGGAAAGGCCACAGCAATCATCAGTATGCCCAGGATCATAAGCGCATCACGCCACCCAAAACTTGACGTAAGCCCACGCGCAATTTGTGGTACTAACATTCCACCAATACCGATACCCAGATAAATTATACCCATGGCCTTGCCTCTTGATTTGTTAAACCACCTCGACACCAGGACCTGATTAGGTAATGGACCACCACACATGTAACCCAACGCATTGAACAAGTAAAATAAATAGAATTGCCATAGCGATGTCATTCTGCTCAATCCAATCAGCGCGATACCTCCCATCACGATGCCTGCGAGCATGAGACGCCTCGGACCAAACCGGTCAATGACCCAACCGGCAAGAAAACCGAACAGTGGTCCGATGATCAATTTGGCAAGAGCATTTCCTGATGTAACCTGCGCCCTCGTCCAGCCGAAATCCGTTAACCAAAAATCATAGAAGAATGGAAGTCCGTAGAACATAATACCCACGAGCGAGAACAGGCTGAGAAATCCCGTTGCCGCGACCTGGAACTGGTTCTTAGTTAGCTTTTCTTCCATTGAGTTTATTAACAGTAAAATATTTTTAGCCTTATAGTTACCTTGATCACACACAACCAAATCTCGATGTTAATGTCAGGCATAGGGCACTTAAACATTTTAAGATATAAAAAATGTTTCTAAAAATAGATTGCTACTGTAAGTATCGGTATTTTTCACGCTGGTTGATTGAGCATCGCGGCCGGAAACTTTTGTTGGATCAAATTGAAATTTTCTTATAAAGATGGATATAAATGCTTTGTACCAAGGCCTGCTGAAACCGTCGGACAGACTTCTTTCAGACATCGCGGAACTTGACGGCGATATCCTGATCCTCGGGGTAGGCGGTAAAATGGGACCATCGCTGGCGCGACTTGCTAAGCAAGCGGTTGATGCCGCCGGAACCAAGGCCGACGTGGTCGGTGTCGCCAGATTCTCGGTACCCGGGCTGGAGCATGATCTCAAGTCGCAAGGAATCAAAACATTTTCGGCGGATCTGCTCGATGACAATCAACTTCAGCAATTGCCACAAGCTGCCAATGTACTTTATCTGGCGGGAACGAAATTTGGAACCACCGGGAAAGAGTCGCTTACGTGGGCAATGAACAGCTATCTTCCCGGCCGCGTCGCAGAAAAATATAAGCATTCTCGCATCGTCGTTTTTTCTACTGGAAACGTATACCCACTACTACCCACTCAGTCGGGGGGTGCCACTGAAAATGAAGTGCCACAACCCATCGGCGAATATGCGCAGTCGTGCCTTGGCAGAGAACGTGTATTTCAATATTTCTCTTCCCGAAATAACACTCCGACCTTGATTTACCGGCTCAATTACGCCAACGATGTAAGCTATGGCGTGCTAGTGGATATTGCAAAGGCCGTGAAAGAACAGAGGCCCGTCGACCTTCGCATGGGCTTTGTAAATGTTATATGGCAGGGTGAAGCGAATGAATTGGCACTTCGGTGCCTGGCGCACTGCTCATCGCCCTCAGCGATTCTGAATATTACGGGGCCCGAGACCTCCTCGGTCAGGCGTATAGCGATAGAGTTTGGAAAAATATTCAACATCGATCCCATTTTTACAAACGAAGAAGAGCCCACTGCTTTGCTGAGTAACGCGGCTGAGTGTTATCGACTCTTTGGCCCTCAACTGGTGACCCTGAAGGAAATGATTGAAGTGATCGCCGGATGGGTTGGTGCCGGGGGCAAAACGTTAAACAAACCGACGCACTTTCAGGAGCGTGAAGGCAAATTTTAACATCGATCAAAAAGACATGAATATAAAGTACCCGGAAATTGATGCAGCTGTCAATAGCATATTACAAGCTGGGACCGTAATTCCAGCTCACCCACTTGCCCTGGATGCTAGCCGTAAATTTGATGAAAAGCGACAGCGGTTATTAACGCGATACTATTTGGAGTGCGGTGTGGGTGGCCTGGCGCTGGGTGTTCATACAACCCAATTTGAAATACGTAAACCCGGTATCGACCTGCTTGAGAAAGTGTTAAGAATTGCAGCTGACGAAATTGAACAACGGGATTCATCTCGCCCATTCATTAAGGTTGCCGGAATTGTAGGTCCTACCAAACAGGCGACCCGGGAAGCTGAACTGGCGGCACGATACGGATATCACCTTGGTCTGGTGAGCATGGGTGGGTTAACGACGTCTACGGAAGACGAGCTTATTGAGCATACGCGTACCGTTGCATCGATCATTCCGGTATTTGGATTTTACCTTCAGCCCGCCGTAGGTGGACGCCTTCTAAGCTATAAATTCTGGCGCCGGTTTGTGGACATACCCAATGTCTACGCGATAAAAGTGGCTGCTTTTAATCGCTATCAAACACTGGATGTAGTGCGCGCCGTCTGCGAATCGGATGCATCATCTCGCGTTGCCTTATACACAGGCAATGATGATAATATTGTGGCAGACCTTCTGACCCCCTATCGGTTCACAATAAGAGGCAAATTGGTTGAGAAGAGATTTGTAGGAGGGTTGCTAGGTCATTGGGCCGTCTGGACAAATGCTGCAGTGAATCTTCTGGCAAGAATAAAGGCGAGCCGGGATGAACGCGGGATAGAAAGGGTGCTGGCAGAAGGGATTAAGATAACCGATATGAACGCGGCGGTATTTGATGCCGCCAATGGATTCCATGGGTGCATTCCCGGGATTCACGAAATTCTAAGAAGACAGGGATTACTGGAGGGTTTATGGTGCCTCAACCCAGACGAACAGCTCTCCCCTGGACAAAACGACGAAATTGATCGTGTCATTGCATCATATCCGGAGTATACGGATGACGAATTTGTAAAACGTTTCCTGGAAAAAGTAAATGTCGCAGACTACCGATAAGATCCTTCGAGAAAAAGTTAAGAGGTTATCACAAGATATCCATCCCGATATCGTCAAAATGCGTCGTCACCTGCATGCATATCCCGAACTTTCATTTCAGGAACAAAAGACGTCAGCTTTTATTAAAGGTGAGCTTACTGCCATGGGTATCCCGTGGACTTCCGTAGCAGGAACAGGCGTAGTCGGCATGGTGGGAGGGAAACTCGCATCAGAACGTGTGATCGCTTTGCGCGCGGACATCGATGCGCTTCCTGTTCAGGAAAAGAATAACGTCAGTTATACATCACAACATCCGGGTGTCATGCACGCCTGCGGACACGACTTTCACACCTCCTCCCTGTTGGGCACCGCCAAGATCTTACAGGGCATGAGTGATACCTTTGGAGGAAAAATCAAACTGATCTTTCAGCCCGGTGAGGAGGTTCTGCCGGGTGGCGCCAGCATCATGATCAAAGAAGGCGTATTGGACAAGCCTAAGCCTGAAGCAATTATAGGACAGCATGCCATGCCTAGAATTACAGTGGGTAAGATCGGCATTCGAAGCGGCAAGCATATGGCCTCGATGGACGCTATTACAGTGAGAGTCATTGGCAAAGGTGGACACGGTGCAGAGCCACACCAAAATGTAGATCCTGTCGTTATTGCTGCTCATATAATTATTGCGTTGCAGCAAATTGTTAGCCGTATAGCCCATCCGGGAGATCCAACCGTGTTGTCGTTTGGAAAAGTGTCTGCCAACGGGGCGGTCAATGTAATACCCGATGAAGTCTATATGGAGGGAACCTTCCGAGCGATGAATGAAGTATGGAGATATGAAGCCCATAAGCGAATGAAAGAAATGGCAGAAGGAATTGCCCAAAGTATGGGTGCAACGTGTGAGCTAAAGGTTGTTCGCGGATATCCATTCCTCATCAATGAGAAAAAACTTACCGAGCAAGTCAGACAATACGCAATTGAATACCTGGGAGAAGAAAATGTACTGGAAGAAGAAATCTGGATGGCGGCGGAGGACTTCGCTTACTACTCACAAGCAGCCGATTCTTGTTTCTATCTATGTGGCGTGGGTAACCCGGACAAGGGAATATCGTCTTCCCTTCATACGCCTACATTTGATATAGATGAGGACGCATTAGCGGTTAGCAGCGGCCTTATGGCTTACATAGCGATCAGGAAGCTAGGATATTAGACCCCCCGTTTGCAAAGATTTGATAAAATAATAAAATGGAGCGCTCCGTAACAAAGCTTACCCTCAATCACGGTCTACTGATCTCCAGAATTTATTTACCCCACGTCTAAATAAGGACCTTATGGTCGTACAATAACAACCTTTGTAAAAAGCTCCTTGTATAAAGTCCACTGTATAATTGCGGAGGAAAGACAGGAGGAAGAATGCCCAGAGGAATACCAGAGGCGTTCTGAAATATTCTTGCAGAAGTATCCAAATGACCACAAGACCTCCCCTTTCTCTGCGGGACTTTCTCCCCTTTCTCTGCGCTAAAACGGAGCGTGGCACACCTGCAAGCTGTCCGTAAGATAGCGCCTTTAGAGTAGCTCTTCGGTTATCCACTGTTTAATTGCGGAGGAAAGACAGGAGGAAGAATGCCCAGAGGAATACCAGAGGCTTTC
>JAICGJ010000007.1 GCA_025923195.1 Chryseolinea sp. | reverse complement strand
GAATTCCTCCTTAGCTCAGCTGGTTAGAGCATCTGACTGTTAATCAGAGGGTCCTTGGTTCAAGTCCAAGAGGAGGAGCAGTGATTTTCAGGCAGTTACTAGGCTAACTGCCTTTTTTATGGGCTTTTCTACTCAAAAAATAGTAGCTGAGCCCTCGCCTCACCACTTCAATTAACTATAAGCATCTGTTGTTCTTTAATCCATGCATACGCTTCCTCTTCGTTTGAGAAAACTCCCAGATGCACATTGTAGTCCTGAAATTTTTGTTCAGCATCTAGCTTAAAATTCTCCATGGGATAGTCTGCAAAGATGCTTTCACCTAAAATGACAGCATGGATTTTTACGCCTGCTTCCGCAAACAGCAGGTCCTCCCATTCCTCTACCAACCAGGTTTCCGTCTCCTCATCAAGTTCACCGAGTTGTGTAGTATCCGCTAGCCAGGCAAGCCCCTTAAAAGTCTTGCATAGCACTTTGTATTCTTCCAATACTTTGAGCAGTTTCAATCTGAATTGCTCCCCTGGCGGCGCTTTTTTCCAGTAGTGTCGCAAAACCGGCAATGAATCGTCCAGTTCACAAGAGAGAAACTCGTTGTCGAATATTCTGATGACCATGGGATGAATTTACAACTTTGAAACTAGTGAGCGGGAGGCTTAGATACAAAATGTATCGATCCCAATAATCAAACACGAACATGCATAAAGAGTTGAGCGTATAGGACAGGATTTTGTAACTGATCCGCAAGAAAAAGCGGCATGTAAACCCGTAGAATTGATCCTCAGAGGTCTCTTGTCCATTCGAAAAGCAGAATTATGCTGCTCCTTGGAAATCACGAACAAGGCTATATTTTCCAAATCGGTCTTGGAACCCTCCCCGTATAACTTTGTCGAGCTGGTTATCAAATGAATGGCATCGCACAACTTCAATGAAATGCACTGACGTGGTTTCCCAAAAGAAGAATAGCAAATGATGATAACAAAATACCCAAACAATCTCGTTTGCCATTTATCTGCTATATCCGCAACTCACCGAATAATGTGTAACTATGTGTAGTAACAATTTATTATATCAACGAGAAAGGTGGGGACTGCATACTGTTGAGAATCGTCCATTTTAAATCTTTGATATATGCGGAACCGATACATTGGTTTTTTATCAGGGTTGCTGGTGGCTTTATTATTTCCTCAAACAACACATGCGCAGGTTTATCCTGCAGGCTTTGCACAAGCACATGTTGCAGGTTCCCTAAGATTACAAACTGCCGTTGCCTTCGCGCCTGATGGTCGAATTTTTGTTGCGGAACAATCGGGAAACGTCAGAATAATAAAAAATAATGTCCCGTTAACGACGCCGTTCGTAACCGTTCCGGTAGATGCTCGGGGTGAAAGAGGTCTTATTGGTATCGCCGTCGATCCCGACTTCCTCACTAACAACTACATTTATGTTTATTATACGCATACCGTGAATGGCTCCGCGCCACGCAACCGGATTAGCCGGTTTACCGCGACCAACGATGTAGCTACTGGAGGAGAAACGCTCATACTTAATCTCGAGCCGCTCAGTTCAGCCCTCATTCATAACGGTGGAGCTTTGCATTTTGGCCCGGATGGTAAACTTTATGTCGCTGTCGGCGAAAATGCAAATACGTTCTCCGCGCAAAACCTCGATAGTTATAACGGCAAACTGTTGCGAATAAATAAGGATGGAAGCGTACCGGAGGGAAATCCATTTCCCACAGGAAGCGAACAAAGAAGGCGTGTCTGGGCTTATGGCTTACGAAATCCGTTTACTTTTTCGATAGATCATGAAACGGGAAAAATATTTGTGAACGATGTGGGCCAGGCCCTTTGGGAAGAAATCAATGATGCTACCGTAGGTGGACGAAACTTCGGCTGGCCTATGACCGAAGGTCGTTTTACTCAGGAATCATTTCCGACACTGACAAATCCAGTTTATGCCTATGCCCACGGAAGTGGAGCTGACGGCATCGGGTGCGCTATAGTGGGTGGCACGTTTATCAGCCCTTCAAATACGAATTACCCCCAGCAGTATCGTGGTAAGTATTTATTTCAGGACAATTGTGGGAACTGGATCAACATTTTAGACCTTTCAAGCGGTACGGCGGCCCGATCGCCTTTTGCAACTTCGGTAACGGCCAACAGCCTGGGCCTGACCATGGGAATTGATGGGCTGATGTATATCTGCGCAAGACATGGCGAGTCACTCTATAAAATTGTTTACAATAACACAGCAGTTCCAACCATTACAAATCATCCTGCTGACGTATCTGTAGCGGTAGGTCAACCAGCATCCTTCTCGGTGGCAGCGTTGGGGACGCCTCCACTAGCCTATCAATGGCAGATAAATGAAACCAATATTCCCGGCGCCACTCACGCGACATACAGTATTTCTCAGACTACTGCGGATCATACGGGAAATTATCGGGTCGTAGTTTCCAACACCTCAGGAACCATAACCAGTAACCCAGCAACGCTTACTGTCATCAATAACGCGCCGCCAGTTGCGGAAATTTTGACTCCATCGCCGGAAACCAAATACGTAGCGGGGACAACTATAAGTTTTTCTGGAAAGGCCACGGATCCGGATGAGGGCAATTTGCCCGCATCATCAGTGAGCTGGTCGATCAACTTTCACCATGATACCCACTATCATGACCAACCACCTGTAAACGGAATATCCTCAGGTTCATTCACAATCCCGCAGGAGGGGGAGACGTCCGATAATGTCTGGTATCGAATCATTCTTACAGTTGTAGACTCCTTTGGCCTGAAGGCAAAAGACTCGGTTGATATTTTTCCTATGAAATCGACACTCAGTTTTGCTACCAACCCTCCAGGTCTTCAGATTGCACTGGATGGGCAGCCTTTCAATACTCCGGGATCCGTTGTCAGCGTAGAGGGTATGCAAAGAACGATAGGCGTAATTTCGCCGCAGAGCATCAATGGCGAAGCCTACACATTTGCATCGTGGAGCAACAATAGTACACAATCTCAAACCATTACAACGCCTGCTAATGACACTTCTTTCACGGCAAACTTTATACGCTCACCAAAAATATTTTATCGGGGGATAAATCTCAACGGTCCCGCGCTAACAATTGATGGAAACAACTGGGAGGCTAGTGCAAATGCGTCTAACTTCTCCTTTGGTGGTTTGACTTTCGCCGACCAGAATTTAACGCTTATCCCAGAAACAGATACAAGCCGATCATCGATGTTGCGCTCGTGCATCTGGGGAAATCCGAGCGCTGCTATCGGTAGTGTCCCCGTGGGGACCTACGAGATCTATGTCTACGTTTGGGAGGATAACTTTGCATCAACTTATTCAATTTCCCTGGAGGACGACGTAGTTCAAAGCAATTATAACAGCGGTCCGGCGGGAACATGGCGCAAACTGGGCCCTTTCTCCAAAACGATCGGCGATGGCACAATCAACATTACCGCCGCGGGTATTGATGCAAATCTTTCCGGAATCGAAATCTGGCGTCTCTATGATCCCGGGGTCACGCCTCCTAGGGTCACCCAGCCGCTGGTCGATCAAACGGCAACGCAAGACTCTCTTTTCATCTATACCTTTGCCATGAATACCTTTGCACCCGGCCAGGAAGGTGCTGCGCTCACATATACGGCCAGTCTATTGAATGACACCCCACTGCCTGCATGGATAAACTTTGACCCTGCTGCCCGAACGTTTAGTGGAATCCCTGATAGCAACCATCTAGGTTTTATTGATATCAAAGTCACTGCAACTGAGGATTCGATCAGCGTGCACGACGTATTTAGACTGACTGTTAATCCCCCATCCGTTTCCAGCTTCTACAGAGCTATAAACCTGAACGGACCAGCTCTGACAATTGATGGAAGTAACTGGGAGGCTAGTGCAGGAGCACCAAATTTCTCATATACCGGTGCGACCTATGCAGATCAAAATGTGACATTAATACCGACCACGGATGAAACGAGGGCTAGCATGATCCGGTCCTTTTTTTGGGATAACCCAAGTGTAGCCATCAGCTCCGTTTCGGATGGTAATTATCAAGTCTGGGTTTATGTGTGGGAGGACAACTTTGCAGCTACCTTTTCGCTATCAATCGAAGATACCATTGTACAAAACGGCTACCACAGCGGGCCGGCTGGCACATGGAGCAAACTGGGACCTTTCTCCGCGACTATAACTGACGGCACTATAAATATCACCGGTCACGGCATTGACGCTAACCTCTCCGGTATTGAGGTTTGGGGCGGCAGACAGGCAACCATGTCGGCGGCTAAATTCCCCACCGAGACTGAACCTCAGCCTGATGGATTGCAACTCGCAGTCTATCCGAATCCTTTTTCGGACAATGTGAAAATCGCTTTCACCACGGGACAATCTGGACCCACTAATCTCTCCATGTATGACCTGTGGGGCGCCAAGGTTTCTTCAATTTTCGATCGCAGCGTAGAAAAGGGCTACAATACAGAAATCGACGTGGATCTCCCGAATCTGCAGGCAGGAATCTACATTCTTGAAATGATCAATGGCTCGGAGCGAAAAAGACTCAAGATGATGGTCGTGAGGTAAGCGGGGGCACGGTAAACATACATTACTTTAAAGATTAAGCCATTGCACGTCAAGCCTATTGCTTGGTCTAATCCAGCGAATTTGAGCCATTGTGGCATAGTTGCTTTCTAATATTCACCCTTTACCGGCCAAAATGACCGAAAAAAAACACAAAAAAGTGGCCGGCATACTTTTTCATAATTCATTTGTCAAACAAAAATTAACAATATGAGCATCGTTCGTTATAGCACTTCAAATGATTTCGTACCGACATCATTTAGCACATTGATTGATCGTTTCTTCAACGATTCATGGTCACGCTCCGGTGGTTCTGCTTATTCGTTTGTTCCAAAGGTGGATATTCTGGAAGCAGAAAAGGCATATGAGATTCACTTGGCAATCCCTGGGGTAAACAAGGATGATTTCAAGATTGATTTGAATGAAAACCGTCTTACTGTAAGTGGTGAACGTAAGTTCGGCAAGGAAAAGAAAGAGAGTAATCTTTACGTCGTAGAAAGCCAGTACGGCAATTTCTCCCGCGCCTTCACGCTTCCCGAAAATGTGGATGCAAGCAAGATAACAGCGGTTTATAACAACGGAATTTTGGAGATTACAGTACCAAAAGACGAGAAAAAGGCAGTAAAGACATCCATCAAGGTTAACTAAGTAGAGAGGGTTAGATTAGGTGGGTAAGCGCTTCGAAAGAAGCGCTTTTTTTATTTGTGAAATGGATGCCGTCATCCGAAATATTTATAGATCGATTACCAACAAAGTTGGCCAATAACCAGTTTTATAACTAAGAGCCAAGTTTCCATTTAAAGAAAATCACGGCTAACCCCAAGTACCCGCGATTTTTTCTTGAAAAGAAACGTTAACTTTCACAACTACAGCATCAACTTGGGTTTGGAGATGAAGCGTTCAATTTTGATTATCATAGTTGTTTTAGCAGCTTGCATAGGGAGCATTTTTGGCTCTATTCTTACTGTCAAATTCCTGGATGGGTATACAGCCACTTACCAGTCTATCGAAGCACGACAACAGTCTGTATTAACTGGATATAGTTCAGATACATCATACCAGGTTCCTAAAGAACTCAATTTCTTAGGTACCGCGGAAAATGTGACTCCGGGAGTTGTACACATCCGCACATCTTACGGCCCGGGCGAATTCAGTGTCAATCCTTTGGAATTGTCTCTCGAATCTCCTTCACGGTCGTCGGGGTCTGGCGTAATAATTTCCGACGATGGCTACATTGTTACCAACAATCATGTGATTGAGGATGCCAGTAGCATTGAGGTTATCATGACCAATAATCAAAGGTTTTATGCTAAACTAATTGGATCCGACCCTACCACTGATCTGGCTCTATTAAAGGTCCGCGCAAAACACTTGCCTTTCCTGAAGTATGGCAACTCCGATGCAATCACACCCGGAGAGTGGGTCCTGGCAGTTGGGAATCCGTTCGACTTAAATTCAACGGTTACTGCGGGGATAGTAAGCGCAAAAGCACGCAACATCGGCATACTAAGAGACCGTAACAATCTGCAAGTTGAGGCATTTATTCAGACAGATGCCGCTGTTAACCCCGGCAACAGCGGGGGTGCCTTGGTCAATCTGAAGGGAGAACTCATCGGGATCAATTCAGCCATTGCAACGTCTTCGGGAAGCTATCAAGGTTATTCGTTTGCCATACCCGTCAGCCTGGTGAAGAAGGTGATGGATGATCTGCTCGAACTAGGTCAGGTTCAAAGAGGTATGCTGGGCATTCAGATAACTGATATGAACGCTGCACTTGCTGAAGACCTGAAGCTGGATATAAATCAAGGCGTTTTGATCAATCGCGTAAATGGCGGAAGTGCTGCAGAAGAATCAGGTCTAATGCAAGGGGATGTAATAGTTGGAATAGATGGACACCGAATAAGTTCCGTGTCGGAATTGCAGGAATGGGTAGCTCGAAATCGTCCGGGCAAGGAGATTGCCGTAAGCTTTATGCGCAATGGCGCACAGCAGGAGGTCAGAGCCCGTTTACGCAATAGCGAGGGAAAAGAGATCGTGGAAAAGAAAGCGATAAAGTATGACTTGAATGGGATCGCCGTTGAGGATGTTCCCTATAAAGAACTCGCGAATTTACAAGTGGAAGGGGCGGTAAGAATAAAAGACATCATCTCCAATAAGTGGAAAGAGTCTGGAATAAAAAAGGGATTTCTTATAACCTATATCGACAAGGTACCCGTCGATAATGTGGAGGACCTTAATCGGATACTCGATTTTAAAAAAGGCGGTATATTGATCGAAGGATTGTATGCCGACGGAAAGAAGGGTATATACGGAGTGGACTGGTGAACGCTGATATCGCGCTGACCATAAGCCATCTAGGCCAGTATTACTCTAAGATTGCCGATATTGCTATATCAATTGCTGAGTTTCATCAGCGATCTCAATCAATATTATACTAAGTTTAGGGACAATTCTTATGAACAACTTTGGCATAAACGAGGCATTGTCTGCCTTGGGGATCCGGAAAATTAACCACGGTGCTTCCACGGGTACCACTTGGTATAAATCCAAATCAGCTCCCCTGGAATCGTATTCGCCTGTCGATGGCAAACTTATCGGGTCAGTATATTCCACAGACGAGAAAACATTCGACAAAATTATGCTTCAGGCGGAACAAGCATTCAGAGAATGGCGGCGGTGGCCAGCACCAAGGCGCGGAGAAATCGTGCGGCAAATAGGCACAGCGTTACGAAACGCGAAGGAGGCCCTGGCGAAATTGGTTTCCTATGAAATGGGGAAATCGTACCAGGAGGGGCTGGGTGAGGTGCAGGAGATGATTGATATATGCGACTTCGCTGTTGGCCTCTCGCGACAGCTTCACGGACTGACGATGCATTCAGAAAGACCAAACCACAGGATGTATGAACAGTGGCATCCTATAGGCCCGGTAGGAATTATTACTGCGTTCAACTTTCCCGTGGCAGTTTGGGCATGGAATGCCATGATCGCCTGGGTTTGCGGGGATGTATGCGTATGGAAGCCTTCCGAAAAGACTCCATTGTGCAGTGTTGCTTGCCAGAAAATTGTCGCTCAAATCTTTGAGATTAACAGTGTGCCTGAGGGTGTTTCATGTGTTGTGAACGGCGACTACACCGTTGGGCAACTTCTGGCCAAAAATGAAGGAATCGCCCTGGTATCCGCAACCGGTTCGGTAAGAATGGGAAAAGCAGTAGCCCGTACGGTAAGTGAGAGACTTGGTCGCACGTTGTTAGAGCTTGGAGGCAATAATGCAATCGTCATTAGCGAATATGCTAATATAGACATGGCCATTCGAGGCTCCCTTTTTGGAGCTGTTGGCACTGCTGGGCAGCGCTGCACTTCCACACGGAGATTGATAGTTCAGGAAAAAATATATGACGAAATCAAAGAGCGACTGAAAAAAGCCTATTCGCAGTTGAATATCGGCAACCCGCTCGATCCGCGCAATCACGTGGGTCCTCTCATCGACAAACAGGCAGTAAAAGGTTACATGAAAGCGTTGAAAGAAATCAAAAATCAGGGTGGCACTTTTGTTGTTAAGGGCGGCGTAGTACAGGGCAAAGGTTATGAATCAGGGTGTTACGTAAAGCCTGTGATTGCCGAAGCAGAGAATCATTTTGAAATTGTGCAGAAGGAAACATTTGCTCCCATTCTGTATTTGATTAAGTATTCGACAGTTGAGGAAGCCATCGACAAACAGAACGGAGTGAAACAGGGCCTATCTTCAGCCATCATGACAAACAATATACAGGAGATGGAAAAATTCCTTTCGAGTACCGGATCTGATTGTGGGATAGCAAATGTTAATATTGGCACATCAGGTGCCGAGATTGGTGGTGCATTTGGTGGAGAAAAGGAAACCGGTGGTGGACGTGAATCAGGATCTGATGCATGGAAAGCATATATGCGAAGACAGACCAATACTATTAACTATGGTAATAACCTTCCTTTAGCACAAGGTATAAAATTTGACATTTAGCAAGTTTGCAATTCAGGATCAAAAACTTATTTTTATACACTATTCACTCTAATACACTATGGCCGTAAAAAAATATCACACCGTGATGCTCATTGATGATAATGAGATTGACAACCTTATTAACCAGAAAATGATCGAAGCGGCTTCTATTGCTGAGAATATCTACACCCATACCGGCGCAAAGAGTGCCATAGAATTTTTACGGAATATGGAAAAGCTAGAGGTTGCAGATAAGGTTTTGCCGGATGTGATTTTTCTGGATATCGACATGCCACTGATGGATGGATTTCAATTCCTCGATGAATTTGAAAAGCTTACCAACGTTGCCAAGAAAAAATGCAAGATCGTTATGCTTACTTCGTCGATAAATCCGCAAGATTTTAACCGTTCAAAAAAATACGAGAACGTGCGCCTGTATCTCAATAAACCTCTCTCACACGATAGTATTGTGAAGCTTGAGATCTAAAAATCAGTTAACTGCTCGACGAACTTTTCATCCAGTTTGATAAGCTTTGTTGGCGCGAAATAATGAACGTTGATTGTGCTTAACCGAGGGATTACAGCGTTGATCTTTTTGGCTTTTTCTTTCTTCGCTTCGCTCGTAGCAATCTTCAGGATCTTCAGGAAAAGCTGGATGTTTTCACAGCTGTCCTTTTCAGACAGTCTAATCTGCCGCTGAATGCTGTTCGAAAGCTGATTGAACAATTCGAAGTCACGCATCAAGGTATACTGCAAAGCCAACAGAGATTTGATTTCGAGTTGGGCATAGGGATACTTCTTGAGACTCACATCGTTGAGCAACCCATTGATCAGCTTCGCTGCTTCCTCAAACTTACCAACATAGTAACACGAGATAGCGCGATATATGACATAGATAATGTGCTTAGGTATGTCTTGCATGTCGATCTCATAATCCAAAAAAATCGACTCATTTTCGGGGTAAAGTTCCGCCTCGGAGCCGGTCCGTAAATGCCGTTCGATCTTGGAGATGAGGAACTGCGGAGGGAATGTAAACGTCGAATAATTTACAAGCAGGTTACCACACGCATCGTTAACTTCCTCAAAGTATTTTTCCGCCTGACGATAGACCTTGTAGTGGTTGTAATATTCAAGCTTCAAAAACTCAAAGACAAGATTCATATGATAATAGATGGAGTCAAGGTGATAGCTTTCAAAAATCTTTTGAACCTTGTCAAAAATATCTTCCATGGACTCACCGTCCTGATGCATATTATCGTCGACCTCTACAAACAACCTGTGAAAAATATACATGCAGCTTTGATACACATATAATCGATGGCTTTCATAGAGTTTTGCAACATTCTGCATCTCCTTCATCAATAAACTAAGTCCCAACTTCTCGACATCACCACCGTTTAGCATGAAGTCTCCATACTTTTTGAAATAGTCAGCTAACAGGTCCTCTGCCTTGTCAACTGCTAACATATAAGCCACATGCCTGTTGTATAATTGTGAATATTGGAAATAATCTGGCGAATTGATGTTAAGCTTCTTAAGAGATTTGTAAATGACTGTCAGCTCATTTGCCAAATCATAGTCAAGAAGTTCTTTCTCCAGTTTCTTTAACGTGGCAACAGAAATTGCTTTCTTTTTGGTAAATAATACTTCATTGATATTGGCTACCTTGCGAAGAACATCCGTGCGCGGACTTTCCAGTTGACCCATTAAATACTCTTCTATTTTCAAGTTAAGCCGGGACCGAAGGGTATAATAGGCATTAGCATTCACATCGAGCTCTGTCATGATCTTGTTGTCCGAGAGCTGACGTTCGCGCAGGGACTTTAACAGGTAGGCGGATTTCTCAGCGTTGCTTTCAATGAGGGAATCATAAATTGCTTTGAAGTCTTTTTCAGAAAGTTGTTTAATGATATTCTTAAGCTTTGCCATGCGTAAAATTTAACAATTGTGAAAATTTACAAAATTTATTACATCATACAACAGCCTTGACGGATGTTAAGGAGAAATCTTGGTTTGGAGTTTATAGTTTTGCTTCCAGGTGATGAGAGGTTTTCTTCCAGTTTCAAAAATAATTTTACTCTGCGCGGCGATGGTGTGTTGTGCATCAGCGGGGGCACAGTCATCATCTGACCTCGCTTTAAAAAATCTTCAGCGCCAAAAATGGCAACGCGCTTACGAGTTGCTTGCCAAGGCACTGGCCAAAGATAGCCTCAACGTTACGGCAAATTATGTATTAGCACAATATTTTTTTTCCGAAGCTAACCCCTCCTATCACCTCGACTCGGCATATCAGTACGTTCTGGAAGCACTAAATGACTTCCAAAAGACAAATTCAAAACAGCGAGAAAGACTTCGACGTTTTCCCGTCGATTCTCTCCTTCTTAGCGGCCTCCGCCACAAAATCGATAGCACCGCGTTTGCGCTGGCTAAGCAAAGCCAGTCAGAAGAGGCATGGAAGGATTTTATCAATCGTTTTCCCATCTCAGCCTACATTTCAAGGGCTGTTGAATTGAGAGACAGCGTCGCCTACGAAAATTGTGTGATTCAAAATACTTCCGAAGGCTTCCATGAATTTTTAGAGAAATACCCTGGTGCAAGGCAAGCGGAAATGGCTCGCAATAATTATGAAGTATTACTCCTGTTAGAAAAAACTGCTGACGGGACCCTGGCGAGTTACGAGACCTTTCTGGCCGAATACCCAAACAGCCCCCATCGCCGTTCAGTGGAACAAACAATTTTTGAATATCGTACAGCTTCAGGCCTTCAGCAGCACTTTGTAGATTTCATCCGGAATTATGCTCACAACCCCTTCATTAAGAAAGCCAGAAATATTCTATTTCATCTTATACCTGAAAGTGAGCGGGTAAACCTGTGGCCCATGGAGTTCACAACCGACTCCTTAGCTGGAGTACTTAGACTGCAGACAGGCTATCTCGTTCCAATTCTGAAAAACAAGAAATATGGATTTATGGACGCCGAAGGGAATGAGATCATATCACCCACCGTTGATTCAATCAATTCATCTTATACGTGTGGTAATATAGATGGGGATATCATTTCACTTCCCGATAAACTCG
This sequence comes from Chryseolinea sp., assembly GCA_025923195.1. Classification (GTDB taxonomy): domain Bacteria; phylum Bacteroidota; class Bacteroidia; order Cytophagales; family Cyclobacteriaceae; genus Chryseolinea. The sequence goes on along the minus strand of JAICGJ010000007.1, from coordinate 70,390 downwards.
TCTCTAATACGGGTAGTTCTGTCTGGAATGGCAAGATTCTAGGTATGGAAGATCTGGGCTTTGGGTTCTTGTTCCTGGAGGGTGAAGGCTGCAAATTTATCATCCATAAGTCGGGATTCAGAATAGACGAACGTTGTGTCGATGAGGCCAAGATGCTTAACGGCAAGTTTGTGGCCTCAAAGCAAGGCAACCAATGGTCTGTCTTCTCTCTTTCGGGCAGGTTATTACTTCAGGGTGCCGATGATGTTTATTGTATACAAGACGTGATTTGCATTAAAAGAAACGAGCGCGTAAGGCTTGTTCAAGCTGGGTCGTTAGGCACGCTGCCGGCGCAACAAGAAGAGGTAGCTCCTGAATATGACGATGCCCAAGCATGGGGCAAGGACATGATCCTAGTAGCGAAGCAAACCGAAACGGCGCTGCTAGACCAATCCTTAAATACAGCTGTCCCTTTCGATGACCATGTGTTGACACAAAGTTTTTTTGGGACGATATCATCTCATCGATCGGGCATTCGCATTTATTCCTCATCACAAGGTCCGCATGTATTTGACAATATTATTTCACGCGACCCATGGCTTGCAGCCAAAGATTCCTTGTGGCGGCTGATTGATCCCAAAACGTTTGAGCATCTGACATCCCCATTTGATACAATTGTTTTTGCCGGACCGTTTCCTATCGCACACCGAGGGGATAGCACATTCATATTCTTCAGCCCAACAAAATTCTGGAAGGGTATCTCCCCGGCTAATATTGAATTCGTGCCTGGCAAAGTCTCTGCTCCATATCTTTGGATTGACGAGCATGGACGAAAAAGCTTGTTCAGTCATGAAGGCCGGAAACTGTTTTCGGTTACATGTGACAAGATCCATTATGCAGGTCAGGACTTATTTGCTGTGCAGAAAAAGGAAAAGCGAGGTTTGATGTCATCAACCGGGAAGTTGGTGCTCCCTATCGAATATGACGGCATAGGGACTGTTAACAACGGGACGATCTCGCTCTTAAAAGCGACGAGATTTGGGCTCTTTGATTGTTTCACGAGAAAACTAATTCCGTCTGCCTACACAAAGAATTTAACACCGTATAACCATCGGGTGATCTCTGCCTTTAAGAACGGACTTTACGGCTTCATCGGTTGGGATAACAAAGCCATAAGTAAATTTGAATTTAAAGAAATTCAATACTGGAATGATACAACCGCATTAGTTAAGAAAGACAGCCACTGGATACTGTATGAGATCAAAACCGGCAACGTGCTATTGGATAAAATCAGGGACTACAGGTTGATTGCAAACGTTGAAGGTGAAAAGCTTGCCATTATTTACCAAGGCAAAGATCATGGTGTAATCCATAGCCGCCGTGGCGTCATTATTCCAATCGCCTATTCCGACATCGTGAATGTTGGTTCGGCCGCGAAACCTCTTTATTTCACTGAAAAACACCTGGAAGAAGCCTCTGTGTTCGTGGTTATTTATCACGACAACGATGGCCAAATTTTACGAAAGGAAATGTATGACCAGGAAGAATATGACAAAATTTACTGTCACGCCGACTGAAGTACTACAGCGCTCGATTAAAGCCTCCATAACACCGGGATAACGGAATCTCAAATCGTCGTATAAAATTCACTATTGACTGCCATATTTTCTAAATTGGCCCCGAAAATAGTGAACTATGAGATCCGCGCTCTTTCTATGTACGATTTTGATTTGTCATGTGCTGCCCGCCCAAGAACAAGGAACACCTGAGAAACCCAGGCTCGTTGTCGGTATTGTCGTCGATCAAATGCGCCAGGAATATCTTTATCGCTTTCATGATAAATATGGTCCCGGCGGGTTCAGGCGGCTGATGAGTGATGGGTTCATGCTTAAGAATGCCCATTACAACTATGTACCTACTGTAACAGGGCCAGGACACGCATCTGTTTACACTGGCACGACACCTGCTATTCATGGTATCATTGGAAATGAGTATTATGATAAAGTCGGCAAGCAATACGTAAACTGCGTGGAAGACACGGCCTACCGGGCAGTTGGCAGCCCAGCCGCGAATGGGAACTTATCACCAAGTCGTATGATCTCGTCGACGGTCACCGATGAGTTAGAATTATTTACTCAAAAGAAATCTAAGGTGATCGGAGTATCAATGAAAGACCGTGGAGCAATTTTGCCTGCCGGCCACATGCCTGACGCGGCCTATTGGTACGATTCACAGTCCGGACGTTTTATTACAAGTACATATTATATGGCCGCACTACCGGAGTGGCTGGTGAAATTTAATGCTCAAAATTTGGTTGACAAGTATTTATCGCAGACATGGGAACCGCTGCTACCTTTACGACAATACACGGAAAGCGGTCCCGACGACACTCCCTATGAGCGAGTTTTCGTAGGTAAAAACGGATCGACATTCCCCTACAATCTAGGGGAGCTTCGCGCAAAAAATGGCAACTTTGGATTGCTCACCTCTACACCTTTCAGCAATGATTACCTTACCCAAATGGCGGAAGCTGCGCTCGCAGGTGAATCCATGGGTAAAGATGACATCACCGATTTTTTGTGTATTTCTTATTCTGCACCCGATGCCATAGGTCATGGTCACGGGCCCAATGCTGTCGAAGTAGAAGACACCTACATCCGCCTCGATAAAAATATTGAGAGCTTGTTAAAAAAATTGGATCAGGAAGTCGGTCAGGGTAACTATACTCTTTTCCTTACTGCTGATCATGCAGTGGTCGATGTACCTCAATATTTGAAAGACAATAAAATGCCCGCCGGATATTTTAACGGTGCAACGTTACAAAAAAAACTTGATGAGTATTTGTCTGCATATTACCCGGGCAAAACCTTCGTTGAAAACATCAGCAACCAGCAGATATTCCTGAATCAGGAAGCTTTCAGCAGAGATCCAAGATCTTCAGGAATGGACGTTTATATTGTTACCGAACTGATTGGCAAATACTTGATGGCTTTGGATGGAATTTCCAACTATTACACTGAAGCAACGATTCGCCAGGGAAATTTTGGTGAAGATGGTCTCAAAGGAAAGGTCATTCGTGGTTATCATCCCAAACGGTCTGGAGACATTGCTTATGTGCTTGAATCGGGATGGATCGAATCTACCGCGACACGTGGTACAACGCATGGTTCAGGTTACGCTTATGACACTCATATCCCGGCAATATTCTTTGGTCATGGTATTAAGAAAGGTTCATCTGTGCTCCCGCACACCATAACAGATATTGCACCAACGATCTCTGTATTGCTGAGGATCCAATTTCCGAGCGGAACTACTGGCCACCCAGTAAGTGAAGCTCTGAAGTGAAAATGCTATATATCCCAAGCGTTAGGGCAACGCTATGAATAGGCAATTCGGCAGCATTTGTCGATGAACAGACATGCATTTTTGCTTTTATTCCAGAAAATCGTTGCGTATATTTATATACAAGGAGCCCACCTAAAAAATGTGATGCTTTCTGACTGTCACATTCAGTCGAACAAGTCAGACTGTTATTTTAAACGTATAGTTCGCAATCAAAACATTTAATTGATTGGTTGTGTAAAAAACAAATTATGAAAGTCCACTTCGATAGGAAGGTACTTCTTGGTTTTTTTCTTGCCTTAAGCATTCTTACCGGAAGCGTTTCCCAACATGGGAGCAAGATCTGGGCTGAAGCAGGTGTCAATAAAGGGGCATCCTTTTTCTTTTTCATACCTACGCAAAACTTAAACTAATATGGTGAACAATTTAGCCGTTGAAGTCATTTTAATAGAAGACAATCCGGAAGACGCCGAACTCACGATCAGGGTATTGAAGAAAAACAACCTAGCCAATAACCTGATTCATCTTCATGATGGAGAGGAAGCTTTGGAGTTTTTATTTGCAAAAGACAATAATAATATTCCAAAGCTCATCCTATTAGATTTAAAAATGCCAAAGGTTGATGGTATAGAGGTGTTGAGAAAGATTAAGAACGATGAGCAAAAAAAAATCATTCCTGTGGTAATCCTGACGTCTTCAAAGGAAGAACGCGATGTCATAGAATCCTACCACCTGGGTGTTAATGCTTATGTTGTAAAACCCGTCGAGTTTGAAAAGTTTGTCGAAGCTGTGGCAAACCTTGGATTATTTTGGCTCATACTCAATCAACCTCCACACTAACATAGTGTTGTCGTCACAATGAAACGATATGGAACAACCTCTGAAAATTCTGGTATTGGAAGATGTGCAGGACGACGTTGGTCTGATCGAAAGGGAATTGCGGAAGGGCGGCTTACGTTTTGAGACAAACCGAGTTGACAGCAAGGATGGATTTATCAAGGCGCTACGGAGATATAAGGCTGACGTTATACTCTCCGACCATAGTTTGCCGCAATTCAATTCCTTTGAAGCATTAAAGCTGTGCAGGCGTTCAGGGATCACAATTCCCTTTATACTCGTTACAGGATCTGTGTCGGAGGAATTTGCTGTTACATGTTTGAAAGAAGGCGCAGATGATTACGTTTTGAAATCGAACCTTATCAGACTTCCCAACGCAATCACGAACTCCCTGAAACAAAAACAACTAGAAACTGATAGAAAGAAGTCAGACAAAGCACTCCGCGAGCAAAATGACGAATTGGTTAAGATCAACAAAGAACTGGACAGCTTTGTCTACAGTGTCTCACATAATTTACGGGCGCCGTTGATGTCGGTCCTTGGTTTACTTAACCTAGCCAGGTTGACCGATCGGAAAGAAGATATGGAACAGTATTTTGAAATGATGGAACATAGCATTCAGAAACTGGACAATACATTGAAAGAAATTTTGGACTATTCAAGGAACGCAAGGAAAGAAGTAGACGCTCAGCCCGTTAATATTCGGGACATAGTCAATGACAGCATTGCCCGGTTGTTATACATGAAGGGGTCCGAAAACGTCGAAAAGACTATAGACATTATTGAACAAAGTCAATTGTATAGTGATCCATACAGGCTATTGGTTATCTTCAACAATTTGCTATCGAACTCAATCAAGTATCGGGATCCCAAGAAAGCGTTGAACTTCGTTCACTTTTATATAACCATTGAGAAGAGGTTGTTGACAATAAAGGTGCACGATAACGGAATTGGTATTTCGTCGGCTTTTCTCCCTAAGATTTTTAACATGTTTTACAGGGCCACGGAACTCAGCGAAGGTGCGGGTCTCGGACTCTATATAGTTCGGGAGACGGTTCAGAAATTAGGCGGAAGAATTGATGTTCAGTCCGAACCTGGTATGGGAACAACGTTCGAAATCGAAATTCCCAATAGAATTCCTGAAGAAAATTAATTAAGTGATTTGTGGCATCATTGCCCGCACCGTCCAATAATATTTCAGAAAACCCGGCGATTCATTACTAACTTACTTTCATTATATTGAAAGCTTAACCATCTATTGATCTCCATGAGCGAAACGACCTTTAAGCCTGTCTTGGGATTGTGGGATGCGACGATGGTAGTCGCAGGTTCGATGATAGGTTCCGGGATATTTATTGTCAGTGCAGACATTGTCCGGAATGTTGGAAGCCCTGGGTGGCTTGTCGGAGTGTGGGTGATCACTGGCGTTATGACCATCATCGCAGCCGTTAGCTATGGCGAACTAAGCGGCATGTTTCCAAAGGCTGGCGGGCAGTATGTGTATTTGAAAGAAGCTTACAATCCCTTAATAGCATTTTTATATGGTTGGAGTTTTTTTGCCGTAATTCAAACTGCTACTATTGCCGCAGTTGGTGTAGCATTTGCACGCTTCTCTGCTTACATCTTTCCGATCATGAGCGAATCCAACAAGATCTTTGATCTTGGATTTACGCAAATTTCAGCAGCGCAAATTTCCGCTATCGTTCTTATAGTTTTTTTGACTTACGTTAACACGCGAGGCATAAAGGAAGGAAAGCTGATCCAGACTTCGTTCACCGTTTCAAAATTGCTAGCGCTGTTCGGTCTTATTCTTTTTGGCTTTCTCCTCGCTAAGGAAAGCTACTGGGCGGCAAACTGGCAGGGCGGTTTTAGTGCCATGCAAGATCTTGGTGTTGGCGGCAGCGGCAAAGAGCCAACAGGTTGGAAGGAAATAGGTGGCATCACTTTGTTAGGGGCCATCGCAGCAGCTATGACAGGGTCCTTGTTTAGCAGTGATGCCTGGAACAACGTCACCTTTATTGCAGGAGAGATAAAAAACCCGAAGCGCAACATTGGGCTTAGTCTTTTTCTGGGCACCTTGATGGTGACGATCCTATACATCACCTCAAATCTGATGTACCTTAAGGTTCTTCCACTTGATGGAATCGCATTTCCACAGGAAGACCGCCTGGCAATCTCGGCCGCCAACCAAATATTTGGAGAAAGTGGGAAATATGTGATAGCAATACTCATCATGATCTCCACCTTTGGGTGCAACAATGGCCTTATCCTCGCCGGTGCACGGGTCTACTATACTATGGCCAAAGACCGCCTATTCTTTAGGAAGGCCGGAGAACTAAATAAGAATGCAGTTCCGCAATGGGCGTTATGGGCTCAGTGCATTGTGGCTTCAATATTGTGTTTGAGCGGGGGATATGGAAATTTATTGGATATGATTTCCTTAGTCGTCGTGATCTTTTATACCCTTACCATTGCGGGAATCTTTATCTTGAGAAAGAAGAGGCCTACAGCTGAAAGGCCTTATAAAGCATTCGGTTATCCCTTACTTCCTTTTATATATATTATAATGGGAATCGCGTTTTGTACCCTCCTTATAATTTATAAACCTGACTTTACATGGCCGGGTCTGATCATTACCCTGCTGGGTATACCATTATACTATTTTGCCATTCAGCAAAATAAATCGAGATAGACTTTCTGCTACAACTATCGGAAGATCATGCACTAATGATCCTAAAATGCGTCCTCATTTTAACTGAGTGGCTATTGTTTTCAACCCCTCCTCGAAGGAATGCGGCTCATATCCCAAGTCTTTTCTCGCTTTATCAATAATAAACCCCGTCCTCGGTGGACGTTTTGCTGGCTGCGTGAATTTGGTTGAATCGGTCTCCTTGATCAGCGACTTGTCCAACCCAAAAAAATCTGCGGTGCGGATGGCAATATCATATATTGACATGTAATCGGGGCCCGAGACATTGAAAATACCATTCGCCCTTTTTATTGCCGCAAGATAGCAACCCATCGCCAAGTCTTCTGCAAGTGTGGGTGTACGCCATTGATCACTGACCACTTGAATGGACTTACCTTGTTCCAGGTTTTTCTTGACCCACAATACAATATTAGACCGGCTCATATCACCAGTCACGCCATAGACGAGTACGGTGCGGATAATGCACCAAGAAACACCACTAGCTATGACTGCTTTCTCAGCCGCCAGCTTACTTTCTCCGTAATAGTTTACCGGTTCGGGAATCGCGTTTTCATCCAGCATCCCTTGCGTTCCATTGAAGATAAAGTCCGTTGAAACGTGAATTAGGTGCGCATTTTTTTTCCGGGAGGCTGAAACAAGGTTTTCAACTGCCAAAACGTTTGTCCTCCAGCATTCCTCCCGTTGTGTCTCGCAATGATCAACTTGCGTCATCGCGGCTGTATTAATAATCACGTCGGGTTGGCATTGATCAATGACCCGATCAACAGAGGACTTGTCAGTAATATCAAGTGAATAGAATTTACCCGTCTGCAACGGCAGGGCCGAGGGTCTGGCGGCCGTAGCAATTAATTGGGCCGAACCATTTCTTTCTATCAGCTCCGTCAGCTTTTGGCCAAGAAGACCATTTGAGCCGGTAACAAGAATCTTCATCAAATTGCTTTAAATGGTTAGTGTTATTGTCCTGGGTACGTAAAACCGTAGAGCTCTTTGATTTTGTTCTTCGGCATTTTTTCAACGGTTATTGTCATTCGGATGTCTTCCAACGGGCGGTCACCTGGTCCTTTAGGTACTCGCGCAATTTTATCAACGACATCCAATCCGCTAATTACCTTTCCAAAAACAGTGTACGCACCATCTAGGCTGGGAGCTCCACCCACAGTTGTGTAGGCCTGCAGTATTTCAGGTGCCACAGTTTTTGCAGCACTGATTCCCGTTGCTTTTTCCACCCGCGGCTTTAATGCCATCATGTATTCCTGGTATCCTTTAATATTACCCGAATTGTATAACGCTGACATTGAATCGTAAGCAGGGCGGTTGTCGGGATTCTGAAAGAATTGCTGCATTCCCTGGTTCAGTTTCATTAAATCAGTTTTTAATTCCTCCTCTGTCATCTTCGTGCCTTGCACAATATAAAACTGGCTCCCGCTTGACGCTTTTGTTGGATTTTGCGCATCACCAAGACGTGCCGCAGACAGCGCGCCTTTCTCATGAAAGAATTTCGGATTGAACTCTGCATCCACTGTATATCCCGGTCCGCCTCTGCCGAGCGGATCGCCGGGCTTGGCCTTTTTCGAATCGGGATCCCCGCCTTGAATCATAAATCCTTCAATAACCCGGTGGAACAAAGTGCTATCGAAGAAATGCTCCTCTGCCAACTTTATGAAATTTTCCTTGTGTTTCGGAGTCTCATCATACAAAATCGCAACCATGTCGCCGTAGCTAGTTTTGATGGTAATGACATGATCTGAGTTTTGCGCACACCCCGCGAAGATAATTAGGCAGACACCTAGTAATACTAAAATTTTTATCATGATGTATGATTAACGGTGCGAAGATAATAATCTACCATCTCCTCATGAACAAACCGAATAGAAATTTAGACTGCAACGTGAGTCCTGATGTTTTTCAGAATCTCGGCACCTCCGTTATTAAGTACTTCATACGCAACAGCTTCGCCTAACTCTTTGACGTTTTCTACCGCAGCGCTTCGTTTTGCTTTAATTACTTTTTGGCCGTCTAATGAAATTATACCTCCCTTCAGTGTGACAAGTGACCCTTCCAAATGCGCATATCCGAAAACGGGGATACTGCAGCCACCTTTCATTGTTTTTAAGAAGGACCGTTCGGCCCGAATACATGCTTCGGTTTCCTGATGGTTAACCCACCGCTCAATAATTTCTTTCTTGCTAAAGCTTAATTTTTTGTGACATTCGATTGCAATGCTTCCCTGCCCTACGGATGGAACAAAGTAGCTAGTCTCAATTTTTTCCACAATCAGATTGTCGTAACCCATGCGGTGTACGCCGGCGTAAGCTAGCAGGAGCGCATCACACTCCCCAGCTTGCATCTTACTCAGTCGCGTTTGCAGGTTTCCCCGCACGTTGACTGGTGCAATGGCAGGATAGAAATGCTTGAGGAATGCAACTCTTCGTGTGGATGAAGTTCCTACGCGTAATTGCGGCTGTCTCAAATTGGTATCCTTATTTGTACTAATGAGTACATCATTGGCATGTTCCCTTTCTGTAAACGCCGCCAGTTCAAGCTCGTCATGAAGTTCTGAAGAAAGGTCCTTTGCGCTATGTACGGCAATGTCAATCGATCCATCAAGGAGTTGTTGCTCGATCTCTTCCGTAAATACCCCCTTGCTCCCAATTTTTGCGATGCTGACATTTAGAATTTTATCGCCACGCGTATCTATTGGAACTATGACAGTGTCATATCCAGAAGGCCTGATCAGGCTTGCTACATGTTCGGCCTGCCATAGCGCAAGTTTGCTGCCTCGGGTTCCAATGCGGAAAACTTTCTTCATGGATTAATGATTTTTGTAAGTTTCAGCGAGAGATCCAGAAAAATCATTTTGGAACTTCCATTCCGCTCCATGTGATAACTGGCATCATTCATCAGTACAAATGACTTATCGATCTTTTCAACATTCATTATCTTGCTGAAATCCTGAACAAACTTAAGTTCCTCACCCTGTAACCTGCTTATAGCATTCGCGCCCGAAAGAGCCAACAAGGTCTCCCTTAAGATATTCATTCCGTAAGCCAACATATTCTTCTGACTAAGTTTGTCTAACGCATGATAATTTTCAGCCTGCGTTACTAATGCTCCGTAGCTCTTCCTAAAGCATGCTCGCATCCATTCAATAAATCGCGCAGCATTATCGTCCTCCAGACTATCAACCGATTTCAATGCGAGATTGAGATTTCCTTCAGCAAAATGAGCAATCTTCCTGGCCTTCGCCTGCGAGATTCCCTGCTCAGCCAGATGCAACTCTACTTCTGCATCATCCAGCAGTGGAATCGAAATGATCTGGGTTCTTGAAAGGATCGTCGGAAGGAGTCTGTCAGCGGCGTTTGAGACCAGGAGAAAATAGGTATGAGCGGCGGGCTCCTCCAAGATTTTCAGAATACCATTTGCTGCCGACGGATGCATCAATTCGGGCTGCCAAATGATCATCACTTTATAAGGACTTTCAAACGGTTTAAATGAAAGGGTTTTTATAATTTCCCTACTTTCTTCACGTGAGATCAGCGCTTGTTTGTCTTCCCCCCCATAGAACGTCGTCCAATCATCCAGATTTCCATAAGGTTGTTCCAGCAGAAAAGACCTCCAGGATTTTGTGATTTCCGCCTTGAACCTTTCTTCATCTTTATCACCTCTGATGTTGCTAAGGGGAAAGACAAAGTGAGTATCGGGATGGATGAATTTTAGATTCTTTGAGCAGGCAGGACAGACACCGCACGCATCTTGCTCACCACGATTCTGACAGTGCAGGAACGTTGCGTACGCAAGTGCTAACGGCAAATTAAGCGCGCCGTCGGCACCGACAAATAGTTGTGCATGGGCAGTATGACTGTTTCTAACAGCTTCCGTCAGAAGACTCTTTGTATCCCGTAGCCCAGGTATGGACGAAAATTTCATAGCTTTCCTCTCCAATAATTTTGAATTCCTTTTCTAATTCCTTTTGAGCGGTCCTACTTTACAAGTAAGGCATCTTTTCCTATACCCCCGATTAGAGCGTGAAAAAATCTTTCTTGAATCCTATGCCTTATGGCTATCTGGTTTATCCCGTAGCCCAGCGGTCATCTTAAAAACGTTCAAGAGAATTTCCTTATCATCCTCACTAAAGTCCGCGTTTCTGCGCGCCATTACTTTGTTAATGGTTTCCAGCGCCTTGTCCAGCCTGTAAACGGAAAATCCGGCAGAACCTCCCCAAGCGAAGGAAGGTATATAAGTCGGAGGCAGCCCACCTCCAAAGATATTGGCACACACATCTACAACGGTACCGGTATTGAAAAGCGTGCCGATGCCGCTCTTGCTATGGTCGCCCATCATAAGTCCGCAAAACTGTAGACCCGTACTCCTATAGGCACCCGTCGCGTGGCTCCAAAGCTTCACGGGTTCATAATTGTTCTTCAAGTTGGAGGAATTAGTTCCCGCACCAAGATTGCACCATTCACCCAAGACCGAATTTCCCAAATAACCATCATGCGCCTTATTGCTGTTTCCGAAAATCACAGAATTGCTGACTTCCCCTCCTACTTTTGAATATGGTCCAACCGTTGTGTCGCCGCGGATTTTCGCTCCCATGTTAATTTGGGCATGCTCGCCAAGCGCAAAAGACCCACGGATAACAACGCCCTCCTGGATGATGCTGTTTTTCGCAAGATAGATGGGACCACTCTCTGCGTTTAATACGGCAGATAACACGGTAACACCCTCTTCCAAGAAAATATTTTCCTCGCCATATACGGCGGTGTATTTATCGCTGACCGGTGCCGATCTCCTTCCCGCGGTAATAAGTTTAAAATCCCGTTTGAGCTGGTCGGCGTTTTCGCGAAAAATCTTCCAAGGCCGGTCGATGAGCGTAAATTTGTTTTGATATTCGATGGTATTCTGCGCTGTCATAGCGTCCTCAGGATTCCGTGCAGCAATCAGCAGCGCATCTTTTACAAGATAGTAGCCCTCAGGCAACGCGCGCAACGTATCGATAAGCAAATCATCCGGACATACTGCCCCGTTTATCAATAAATTATCAAGTGCGGAAATCAGCGGAAATTTCTTCTGTAGGTATGCTTCAGTTTTAAAGGAAACCTCGTTTCCGAATCTTTTTTCCCATTTTTCAGCTATCGTTAATATGCCCACACGGATGGCGGAGACGGGGCGGGTGAAAGTAAAGGGTAAAAGGGCAACTCGAATTGTCGGGTCATCAAACAAGACTATATTCATCCCCAAAAATAGCCAGCGGATAGTAAGGAAGAAGACTTCAGATTGATATTTGTGCGTGTGCGCACAATAAAAAAGCCCCGCTGAAGCGGGGCTCTGACTTTTCTCCACGAAAAGAAGAAGAATTATGCTTTCTTCTGGTATTTGTTCTTGAATTTTTCGACCCGGCCAGCAGTATCCACAAACATCTTTTTGCCCGTAAAAAACGGATGAGAAGCTGAACTTACCTCCACTTTTATGACCGGATACTCTTTCCCGTCCTCCCATTTTGCCGTCTCTTTAGTATGCGACGTAGAGCGGCTTAAGAATTTTGTGTCGCTTGAAGTATCCCAAAAAATCACGTCTCTGTACTCAGGATGAATGCCTTTTTTCATATCGATTTCTGCGTTTTTTCCTAAAAGGACTGCAAAGATAAGGAGCAATGGGGGATATCCAAAGATCGGATTCTCTAAATTTTTGCCAACATCCTGGAGGAAATCTGTGTATGGTGACTAAAAAATGGAGTTGTAATTTACTTCGACAAAAATTTTATTTGGAGCACTTTAGTGTTTTCTACGAGTCTTTGCTGTGGCCCTGAACACCTTATTTATTTTGCCACGGAGGCAGGACACGAAGGAATCATCACGTAGAATACGAATAATTTGGCAGTAATTGTTAGTGTAATACTTTTTTGTCAGCCCCCAATCCCTGTCCGTCGTATCGGCTCCTCCTTCAAGGTAAGCTGTAATAATTGATGTCAATTAAATCAAATTTCTAATTTCGCGATCACTAATTTAGGCGCCATGAATAGAAAACTGTTTGCCTTCATTTTTTGCAGTTTGCCATTAAGTGCGCTGGCTCAAAGCAACTATGCCCCCCTGAATGAAGATTATTACCATTGGATAGACAGGTATGAAGTCAAGGCTGGTAGGGTCTTCCCACAGCTATTTACGGCAGTAAAACCTTATAAACGCTCGGAAATTACTGCTTTGGTTGACACGCTCTCGAAGCAGGAGCTGTTCTCATCAAAGACCGATCAGTTCAATCTGGAATATCTTCATAATGACAGCTGGGAGTGGGCGCGGCCTGAGACCAATGATAGTAAGAAACCAATTCTCAAGGCATTTTATAGAAAGAAATCAGACCTGTATCATGTGGATGAGGAGGCATTTGACCTGCACATCAACCCAGTATTGTATTTGGGGTATGGGAATGACTCCAGAAGAGATGACGGACTTCTGGTAAACACCCGGGGAGTCGAAGTTCGGGGAATGGTTGACAAAAAAGTGGGTTTTTACACCTACTTGACGGACAATCAGGCCGTCCTTCCGTCCTATGTATGGGATCAAATGAGCCAATATCCTGTTATACCCCACGAAGGCTTCTGGAAAGAATATAAGGATGGACAGGGTGTGGATTTTCTTCAGGCGCGGGGATACGTCTCATTTGAGGCAACCAGGCACATTAACCTGCAGTTGGGCCACGACCGGTTTTTTATTGGAAATGGATACCGGTCCTTGATATTTTCTGATTTTTCGCCGCCTGCGTGGTTTGTAAAGGGAAATGTGAAGGTATGGAAGATCAATTATCTCTTCCTGCTAAACCAGATGACAGCCGATGTCGCAGGCAGCCTGGGTGGTCTTCGCGACACGCCGGGAGGTTATCCGAATAAGTTCAACGCGTTGCACCACCTCAGCATTAATATCGGCAAGAAACTTAACCTGGGCATATTTGAAGCCGTCATATTCTCAGCAGATGATTCCACTGGTACGGACCATTTCAGACTTGATTATTTAAACCCAATCATTTTTTATCGAGCTATTGAGCAACAAAATGGTAGTACCGACAATGTTTTGCTAGGCTTCGATTTTAAGTGGAATGCTGCCAGAAAGATCTCATTCTATGGGCAGTTTGTACTGGATGAATTCGTCTTAGACAACGTCAGGGATGGCAACGGGTGGTGGGCAAACAAGTTTGCTGTGCAGGGAGGCGCAAAATATGTTGATGCATTTGGATTGGCAAATCTCGACCTTCAGGGAGAAATAAATATCGTCAGACCCTATACATACGCCCATACGACAAATTATGGAAACTACTCAAGTTATAAGCAGCCTTTGGCGCATCCATTGGGCGCTAACCTAACAGAAATCGTGGGAATACTTCGGTACCAGCCCCTCCCCAGACTTAACATTGTCGGCAAACTCGTGCTAACCCAAATAGGAAGGGACACTACCGGCGTTAATTGGGGCAGCGATATCTTGAAGAACAGTCAGACGCGTCAACAGGAATATGACAATGAGATCGGTCAGGGCATCTCAAATGATATTATTTTCGGAAGCTTGTCCCTATCATGGATGCTAAAGCATAACCTATTCATTGATGCCAATATTATTGTTCGGAAAAGTGAAAGCCCTGTGACCTTTTACAATAATAACACCACTATAACTTCACTAGCTTTGCGTTGGAATATTCCGAAACGGCTTTATGAATTTTAAGGAATGAAAATTTACTTCCGTATTCTGCGCTATGCTCCTAAAGTTGTTTCGCAGTTAACTAAATTCTTCTTGTATTCGGTGTTAGCCGTCATTTTCAATGCCATCTATCTGGGTTTGACGATGCCTATGCTTGAGGTTCTTTTTGAGCAACCCACGTCAGAACCCGCGCGATCCGCTCCGGCGTTCTCGCTCTCGACAAACTACTTCATAGAGCTGTTTCAGTATCATTTCAACAGCATCATCACAGAGCGAGGTAAAGTGGACGCGCTTTTCTTCGTGTGCATCACAATCGTTGTGTTTGTATTTCTTTCCAACATTTTCCGCTACATGGAACGAATGACTGCATCGCGTATGAAAGTCGACATTGTTAAAAATATGCGCGTTCAGATTTTCGACAAAGTTTCGCGGATGCACATTGGATTTTTTAACGATCAACGAAAAGGCGATCTGATATCAAGATTTACCAATGATGTTTCAGAAGTAGAAACGGCCGTTGTAAACGGATTGAAGTCGGTGTTCAAAGAACCCATTACACTGATCGTTTTCATCATCATGTTGTTCATGATATCCGTCAAGCTTACGTTGTTTACCCTGATAGTGCTACCGCTCACCGGGGGCATCATTTCCGAAATCATTCGGCGACTGAAGCGCAAGGCCAAGCTAAGCCAGGAGGCTATGGGACGTATAGTGAATATCCTGGACGAAGCGTTTAGCGGTATGAGGGTTATTAATGCCTTCAACGCGCGAAATTTTATTCTGCGAAAAATTGATGATGAAACCACGTTCCACCGACGAGTCAATCTTTCTATTTCCAGAAAAAATGAATTGGCATCTCCCCTCTCCGAATTCCTTGGGGTAATTGTTGTTGCTGTGATACTGTATTATGGTGGGCAATTGGTACTGGCAGGTGACCAAGAGCTTAAGCCGGCAGTGTTTATTACTTACCTCGCTATTTATGCTAATATGATCCAACCGGCCAAGAGTTTCTCCAATGGAATTACTTCTTTACAAAAGGGAACTATTTCCGCACAGCGAATTTTTGATGTGATCGATCAGGAACCTCTGATAAAGGACAAACCGAACGCCAAGCCCATTGATGAATTTTCAAGGGACATTGTGTTCAGGAACGTGTCCTTCGCCTACGACAAGGAATTTGTTTTAAACAATATCAACCTAACGATAACAAAGGGGAAAAGCATTGCCTTGGTGGGACCGTCTGGCGGTGGCAAATCAACGTTAGCGGATTTAATACCACGTTTCTATGATCCAACCGAGGGCGAGGTTTTAATCGACGGTGTCTCATTAAGAGATTGCACCATTGAATCGTTGCGAAAACAAATGGGTGTAGTAACTCAAGAGTCAATTTTATTTAACGATTCGATTTTCAATAACATCGCATTTGGAATGGAGAACGTGAGCGAGGATGCGGTAATTGATGCAGCCAAGGTGGCCCATGCGCACGAATTCATCATCCAAATGGAGAACGGATATCTTACTACCATTGGCGAACGTGGATCAAAGCTTTCCGGAGGTCAGCGACAACGCCTGAGCATTGCACGTGCGGTACTGAAAAATCCTCCTATTTTAATTTTAGATGAAGCAACATCTGCATTGGACTCAGAATCTGAAAGACTAGTGCAAGATGCACTCAATAGTCTGATGAAAAACAGAACGTCAATTATAATTGCCCATCGGCTAAGCACCATTCAGCATGCTGATGAAATTGTCGTCATTCAGCAGGGACAAATCATCCAGCGCGGTAGGCACGATATACTGCTGGAGGACGAGGGATTATATAAGAAGCTGATTGAGATACAGAAGTTCTAGGTTGTGTGTCAGTTATTCGTTAAACGTTATTAGTTATTCGTTATTCGTTATTCGTTATTCGTGGGTGTGGGCTTGGCGTGTGCGCTCGATTTTTGACATATACGTAATCCAAATGTCGGTTGTTTTTTTATTATCGGTTTGAGATTTGCAGTTAACTTTCATCATCAGCACACCCTACGGATTACGGAATAACTAATAACTATTAACTAATAACTATTAACGGTTAACGAATAACGGATAACGGATAACGGATAACTAATAACCGATAACGATCAACAATTAATTAAAAATCCGCTACCTTTAAACTAATCGATTACGAACCCGCTACGCATGACAAAAAACAGACTTATTTTCTATGCAATTATGACTGCATTCAGTCTTGGGGCATTCATCTTCACCCTGATACTTGAAAATAATACGCAAATGTTATTTAGTATGGTTCAATACGTTCCCTGGTTCAAATATGGAACACTGTTAGGTTTAATTTTAGTAATAATAGACGTTATCTGGTCATGGTTTATCTCTCGCGAATCACAACAAGAAAAAGGTGCACTCACGCACGAGCTCAACACGTTAAAGGCAAAACTTTTCGATCTTCAAGAACAAGCAAAGTCAGAATCCCAACTGCCGACGCAACAGACGCCTTCTTCGAAGAATCCCTAGCTAAATTTTTTTTGCCATGGTAGCTAAAACCTATGGAGGAGCAGTCCATGGTGTTGACGCGCGTACCATCATGGTGGAAGTGAATGTCGGGCAGGGAATCAGGTTCTATATGAGCGGATTGCCCGACAGCGCCGTCAAGGAAAGTCAGCACCGGGTTGAATCCGCTATCAAGAGCGGCGATTTTTTCATGCCTCGCAATAAGACTGTCGTTAATCTTGCACCGGCCGATATACGAAAGGAAGGCTCTGCGTATGACTTAGGAATTGCCCTTTGTATACTAAAAGCATCCTCACAAATCGCTACCGATAAGCTGGAGGACTTTATCATCATGGGTGAATTAACTCTAGATGGAACGTTGCGTCCTATTAAAGGTGTATTACCCATAGCCATCCAGGCGAAGCGCGAAAACTTCAAAGGTTTTATTCTGCCGGCCGACAACGCGAAGGAAGCCGCCATTGTCGACGGCTTACAAGTGTATCCTGTAAGTTCCCTTCGACAAGCTGTGAGTTTCTTGGAGGGCAATACAACCATTGACTCAATCCACGTAGATGCACATGAAGTTTTTGCAACGAAATTGAATCATTATGACACGGATTTCAAGGATGTTCAGGGCCAGGAAAACATTAAACGCGCCCTCGAAATTGCAGCTGCTGGAGGACATAACGTGATCATGATAGGTCCACCTGGTGCGGGAAAAACAATGTTGGCGAAGAGACTTCCCACCATACTGCCGCCGTTGACGTTAAATGAAGCTCTGGAGACCACCAAGATTCATTCGGTAGCAGGAAGGATACAGCGCAACGCTTCATTAATGACAACGAGGCCATTTCGCGCTCCGCATCATACAATTTCAGATGTAGCCCTGGTGGGTGGAGGTGGAAACCCACAGCCTGGAGAGATTTCATTGGCAAACAACGGAGTCCTCTTCCTCGATGAGCTACCGGAATTTAAACGCACTGTGCTTGAGGTGATGCGTCAGCCAATGGAGGAACGGCGCGTAACCATTTCAAGGGCCAAGGTATCGCTGGAATATCCCGCTAATTTTATGCTCATAGCCAGTATGAATCCATGCCCTTGTGGTTATTATAACCATCCCGAAAAAGAGTGTGTCTGTGGCCCCGGAGTTGTTCAGCGTTACCTCAGCCGCATAAGCGGACCGTTGCTTGACCGCATCGACTTGCACGTTGAAGTCGTCCCCGTAAGCTTTGACGAGATGACGGCGAACAGAAGATCGGAAAACAGTCAGGAAATTCGTGAACGCGTAGTGCATGCCCGCCAAATTCAAGCTGACCGATTCAAGCACCAGGAATCCGTTTATTGCAATGCTATGATGGCATCAAATCAAGTGAAGGAAATCTGTGGCGTCAATGAGGCAGGAAAAAGTCTATTGAAAACAGCAATGGAAAGGCTGGGACTTTCCGCCCGCGCCTACGACAGGATCCTTAAAGTCTCACGCACGATCGCCGATTTGGCCGGATCTGCCGACATAAAAACAGAACATCTGGCAGAGGCCATTCAGTACAGAAGCCTGGACAGGGATGGTTGGGCAGGGTAGCTGTATTCTCGACATTCCGCCGCAGACTAATAACATCCGAAAAGTTTTCGATATGCCACTGCGATGACCTTGGGAAATAACCCTTGCATACCCTAACTTAAAGGAAATTCAATTCTATTTGTCTGTCGTCGCAAGATCATAACCCCTGACACATGCAGACCATACTTGGAGCCAATGGTACGATCGGAATAGAGGTTTCCAAACGGCTGCCACAATACACTGATAAAATCAGGCAAGTGAGCAGAAATCCCCGGAAAGTTAATAGCAGTGATGAAACAGTGTCTGCGAACTTGCTGGACTATTTACAAACCGAAAGGGCGGTTGCAGGTAGCGATGTCGCTTACCTCATGGCCGGCTTGAAGTATGACACAAAAGTTTGGAAAGATCAATGGCCTAAGATCATGCGAAACACCATTGATGCCTGTAAAAAGCATAACTGCAAATTGGTATTCTTTGATAATGTTTACGCCTACGGACAAGTGTCCGGGTCCATGAAGGAAGATACTCCCTTCAATCCTATTAGCAAGAAAGGGGAAATTCGCGCACGGATTGCTATGATGTTGCTGGATGAAATGAAAGCAAAAAATATTTCCGGCATGATCGTCCGGTCGGCTGACTTTTACGGCCCTGGCGTTACGCAAAGCGTGACTTATGAAACTGTGACCAAGCGAATCAAAGCCGCGAAATCTCCGCAATGGATTGGCGATCCTAAAACTATTCACACTTTTACATACACGCCTGATGCTGGCACAACTGTTGCTTTGCTGGGTAATACGCCTGGCGCCTATAATCAGACTTGGCATGCGCTTACCAGTACGGAGATCATCAGTGGAGAAGACTATGTTCGCATCGCTTGCGAGGCAACTGGCCGCCAATACAAGGGGGTAAACAGTATGCCCAAATTCCTTGTAAGAATCCTGGGCGTATTTATCCCCGTCCTCCGGGAGTTTGTGGAGATGATGTATCAATTCGAGAGCGATTACATCTTTGACAGCAGTAAGGTTGCGAACGCGTTTGGCATGAAAGCTACCCCCTATAAGAGTGGCATAACCGCAACTATGGCATAACTTCGACTTGAATCTCCAAGCAAATTTTTTTCTCGAAAGAGGCCGGTAATCGACTGCATTTGCGGCATAAGATTGATGCGTTCGGTCGCGCAGTCTGGAAAGGACATTTGTGTTAAAATACCTGGTTACAGGAATTAGATAAAAATCTTGGCGCTTCATGACTTCTATCATTAATGAGAACAATGGGACAATCTAAATTTGACTTATGTCAGGCTTAATTATATATCTATAGTTGAACTTTTAATTCATAAAATGCCCCATGAACTGCCGTTTTTGTAAGAATCCGCTCACGATTAAATTCGTGGACTTAGTTAATTGCCCCCCCTCCAATTCATTTTTGTCGGTAGAACAACTTAATGAACCGGAAGACTATTATCCCCTAACCATTTTTGTATGCGACAAATGCTACTTGGTACAAGTCGATGAGTACAAAAAGGCGAAGGAAATATTTAATAGTGAGTATGTGTATTTTTCATCCTATTCCAAAAGTTGGGTAGAGCATGCGCGCCAATATGTTGAGAGCATGATCGCCAGGTTTGGGTACAATGAAGACTCACTCGTAATAGAAATCGCATCCAACGATGGGTATCTTCTGCAGCATTTCAAAAACAAGGGTGTGCCCGTGTTAGGTGTCGAGCCAAGTAAAAATACCGCGAACGTGGCGATTCTTAAAGGCATTCCGACGATCACAGAATATTTTAGCACTGAATTCGCCCAAAAATTGAGTCAAAGGCGCCAAAAAGGAAACTTGCTCGTTGGCAATAATGTGCTGGCCCACGTTCCAGACATTTATGACTTTGTTGAAGGTCTCAAAGTAGCACTTCTGCCGGAGGGCGTGATCACGATGGAGTTTCCACATTTGCTGCGACTCGTGGAGGATTGCCAGTTCGATACAATCTATCACGAACATTATTCTTATTTGTCATTTACTACTGTAAAGAAAATCTTCGAGTCACACGACCTTGAAATGTTTGATGTTGAGGAGCAACCCACGCATGGTGGATCACTCAGGATCTTCGCTAAACACGCAAACGACCCGAGCAAAGAAATATCGCCTCGCGTGAAGCAAATGCTGGCGAAAGAAGAAGCAGCCGGTATTACCACACTGCACTACTACCAAAACTTCCAAGAGCGTGTAAATTCCGTCAAGTACAGGCTGCTGGAGTTCCTCTTAGAGAAAAAGCAAGCTGGCAAGACAGTAGTAGGATATGGTGCGGCCGCTAAGGGTAATACATTGTTAAATTACGCCGGCGTGAAGGGTGATGACTTGATTCAATATGTAGTTGATGCCGCGCCTTCGAAACAAGGCAAATATCTTCCTGGTAGCCATATCCCAGTATGTCCGGAAGCAAGAATTAGAGCGACCCGGCCGGACTATATAATCATTTTCCCCTGGAATCTTAAAGATGAGATCATCGAGCAGCTTTCTTATGTGGCGGAGTGGGACTGCGAATTTGTAGTCTTCATACCTGACACGAGGGTGATCAAGGCCACAAGGTTTGGAGAAGCTGCCTGAAAGTCTACGCAAGTTCAATTGCTACTATCCCGTGCCTGCGATTTAGTCGCAGGCTTTTTTTTGAGCATCAGGATGGCAGTGGTTGCCGATACCCTACTGCTTCGCAGAGCATGCTTCAGAACTCTGCTTACCATATCGAGTTGAAATAAATCTTATAGTTGCAGAATTCAGTACGTTTTGCTATCGTCGGCTCTCACGTTTACCAGAGTTTCGAGTAATCCTGTCAGGGCTGTGAGCGGGCAACGGCAACACTATTGCATTCGATTTTTTTCGATGAACTCCCTGAATGATTTTTTATAAGTTTCACCTATCGGAAGCATAGCATTACGGACCTGAACATTGTTTTTATGGACGGAATCAATGGCATGCAATGCTACGATGAATGAGTTATGGATTCTGATGAACTTATCAGGGGGTAATTCATCTTCTAACGTTTTCAGGCGTTGCAGGCTGGTAATCTTCTGATTTTTCAAATGGATTGTGACATAGTCCTTGAGTCCCTCTACATATAATATATCGTCGAAGATAATTTTCACCAGTTTCGTGCCGTCCTTCACAAAGACAAATGGTTGCTCTGCTACTTGCTGCACCTTCGCGAAGGTGGGTGCCGGTGTTCTGGGTTCAAGTCGCTGTGCTGCCTTGTCAACGGCCCGCAAGAACCGTTCGAAGGTGATGGGTTTCAATAAATAGTCTACGATATCCAGTTCATAGCCTTCCAGAGCGTAGTCGGAATATGCTGTGGTCAAAATAACCAGTGGTCTTTTTTGCAAGACCTTCAGCAGGGAAATTCCTGTGAGCTCTGGCATTTGAACGTCGAGAAAGAGGAGGTCAATGGTGTTGTTGCGCAGTACATCCAAGGCGGCAATGGGACTCGAACAAGCATCTACTAGATTTAGCGAAGGGACTTTCCGGACATAGTCCACCAACAGATTTCTGGCCAAAGGTTCATCTTCAACGATAACACAATTCAATTTCATCTGAATCGTAATTTACCATTTAATTGCCAATTGCCCTTTAGCCATGAGCAAGTGCGACAGTCATTGCTGGAACGGGCTTTGGCGCGTAGCTGTCGCTAAGGGAAATGTTAAGCTGAACAAAATAAACATCGGGTTTGTCCTCAACCTTAATCTTATACTGACCCGGATAACTTAACTCCAAACGGCGCTCCACATTTCGTAGTCCGATTCCTGATTTTCCGGTATTGTTTGTTGTTGACGCTTTGCTGTTCTCAACGGTATATATACACTCTTTATCCTGCAACTGGATGTTGATTTTTACCCAGGCATTCGAGTTATTATTACTGACACCGTGTTTGAATGCATTTTCAAGGAACGTTATGAAAATAAGCGGGGCAATCCATATGTTTTCGGTACTGCCATGAATTTTAAACTGGATTGGGATCTGATCATTGAGACGCAGTCGTTCCAAGCTGATGTAATTTTGCATGTATTCAATTTCCTTGGTAAGTAAAACGCGCGGATGATTGGAATCATAGATCATATACCTCATCATCTGTGATAACTTTGCAATAACCTCTGTGGTGTTTTCCGATTTTGTATATGCGAGATAATACAAGTTATTCAGTGTGTTAAACAGAAAATGCGGATTGATTTGAGCTTTAAGGAAGTTAAGTTCCGCTGTCAATCGTTCGTTCTCAACCTCTTTTTTCCGTGATTCGAATTCAAACCAATCCACAGCAAATCGCAGCATCCCCACAAAGAGCACTATAAATAGGGTAACAGCGGTTATCTGCACAATAAAGAAACTTGAGTAGAAATATTCATTCTGCCTCGTGTACCCATCTATCAGGAAACGGTGAAGGTGAACCCGCGCGGTAATTAGCAGAGCAAAGGGTATGGAAAACTCGACGACGTATCGCCATATTTTCTTAGAGTTAAGGAAACGCGGCCACGTGTAAAAGTAATTTAGATAGGCAATGACCACCGTGAAAATGAGCTGCACAGTCGCTGACGTAAATAGCTGTCCCCATTCAATGCCGCGGGCACGCTGAAACACTGTTATCTGATATAAATTAAATGACAAATACACGCACCAAAACGAAAGATGCAGTAAAAGCACACGATTCCGGTGAAAGAAGACAGCCATGAATGGATATTATTTGTGACTAAAGGTAACCCTTCCAAAAGAAACGAAAACGACTTCCTACGATTTTTCTACCGTCTGCAAAATTGGATCGACGGATTGGACAATTCTGGATTACCTTTCGCGATAGTCGAGCAGTTTGAGGATATGTCGAATGGAAAAGCTCGATCGTCTAATATCGGATTTTGAATCGCAACTATATATTTTCTTTGCAGTTATATTACTGGACACTATACATCGATGTTATAGGCCGGATTTTTTAATCTTATTAACCTACATAAATGAAAAGGATTTTATCGCTGCTACTTGTGTTATGTGTGAGTTCATCTCTGGTGGCCCAGGAGGAGAAGGGCAACGGAAAAATTCTTGGGTCCGTTGTAGATGCGGAGACTAACCAGCCTGTTGAGTATGCAAACGTTGCTTTGTTGGACCCCACTACGCAAAAGCCTGTCGATGGCGCGGTCTGCGATGACAAAGGAAAATTTGTGATACCTAAAGTTCCAGCAGGTACCTATAGCGTTGCCATTTCATTTATTGGATACGAGACACAGACCATTGAAAATATTAAAGTAGCCGACAAGCGGGATGATGTGAACTTAGGGATTGTCAAACTAGGAACGAGTACGAAAGTATTGAACGAAGTTGTTGTTGAAGGTCAGAAACAGCTGATCGAAGAACGCGTAGACAGGACGATCTACAATGCCGAAAATGATATTACCTCTAAAGGTGGGGATGCAACTGATGTATTGAAAAGAGTTCCGATGCTTTCTGTCGATCTTGACGGAAATGTTTCCCTTCGTGGCAGTCAGAACATTAGGGTACTGGTAAACAATAAGCCTTCAACTATCATGGCAAGCAGCATATCGGATGCGCTTAAGCAAATTCCGGCTGATGAAATTAAGTCCGTTGAAGTCATTACCTCCCCTTCGGCCAAGTATGATGCTGAAGGTACCGGTGGCATTATCAACATCATCACTAAGAAAAACACACTGGAAGGCGCGACCCTTAACATCAATACCGGTGTTGGAAATCGTGGTTCAAACCTGGGTTTGAATGGAAATTACCGCACAAAGAATATGGGCTTTTCGTTGGGCGGTTGGGGTCGGGCCAACTATAATATTGACGGAAGTTTTGAAAATAGCCAGATCACAACAACCGATGGCATTCAAAATCTCAATTTGCAAAAGGCCGATACGCGGAGCAAGGGATTGTTTGGCAACTATACACTGGGCTGGGACTATGATATTGACAAGAAGAACTCACTGGCTGCCTCAGTTCGTTTCGGGGCACGTAATCATAAGAGTTATCAAGATGGGTTGCTTACTCTATATTCGCAAGATGATATCTTTACCAGGAGCACCCTGCAGGATGTCGTAACCGAGGATTTGTCTAATACTGTGGACATCAATTTAACGTACACGCGTCTCTATGAAAAACCGCAAAAAGAATTCAGCCTTTTGGCGCTTTACAGTAAGAATAACCGGAACAATGATTTTCAAAACCAATTGCTGGAAGAAATAAATTCTCCTTCAACCAATTCCTTTGTAAATCTCAACGACAGCTATAATCAGGAAATTGCAGTTCAGGCGGATTTCCAAACACCGATTGGTTCAAACCAGATGCTTGAGCTGGGTGGTAAGGATATTATGCGAAGTGCATACAGCAATTACTCGCGCTTTGAAGATAACGGTGATGGTCAGTATGAACCTGTCACAACCCCGCAGTATGATAACAACCTTAACTATGATCAGAATGTGCTTGCAGGTTACGTCGCTTACACGTTGTCTCTTAAGAACGACTACAGTCTGAAAGCAGGAGCCAGGTATGAATACACTAATATTGACGCTTTTAGCAAGGTTGAAAGCAACATTGAAATCCCTTCGTATGGAGTTTTCGTGCCAAGTGTTAACCTTTCCAAAAAACTGAAGGCTGGGAATATGATTAAAGTCGCCTATAACCGACGTATTCAACGGCCTTCGATCCAATTCTTAAATCCAAACCGGCAGAATTCAAATGAGATCGATATTTCGGAAGGTAATCCCACTCTTGATCCTGAGTTCACAAATAACTATGAATTATCGTATAGCGCGTACATAAAAGGCACATCGCTAAATTTTACTTCGTTCGTTAGAAATACAACGGGGTCGATACAGCGTGTACGTATTCCACAAGAGGACGGAAAGATTTTAACTACATATCAAAATATAGGCACAGAGAATGCTTACGGTTTGAGCGTCTTTGCGAATGTGAACATAGGCAAGTTTTCGCTTAACGGAGGCTCTGATTTATACTATGCCGTGCTTGACGACAATATTGCCTCACATAATGAAGGTTGGGTGGTTAGCGGACGTATTTTTGGTAATTACAGCATCGCTAAGGGATGGGGATTACAATTCTTTAGCTTCTACAGAGGACGGGATGTCCAGTTACAGGGTACCAGAGGAGGTTTTGGAATATATAGCCTGGGTGTGAGGAAGGAGTTCAATGAAAAGAGAGGAAGCATAGGATTTGGCGCGGAGAATTTCTTTACCCCCGCTTTCAAGATCAGAACTGAATCAAGTTCTGAAAATTTCCAACAGAAGAGTTTAAATGTTTTACATAATATGGGCTTCCGGATAAACCTCAGTTACCGTCTGGGTAAGATGAGCGTAGAAGGACCGCGTCCAAGAAGAACCAGATCTATCAACAACGACGATTTGAAGGATGGTGGTGGTGACAGCGGAGGCATGGATGCAGGTGGCGGACAACCACAACAGCAGCGCGCAGGTGGAGGCTTCGGGCAAGGCGGTAACGGTGGAGGTGCACGCGGGCAAGCCGCAGCAGCTGCCATCAAATTGCCGGCAACCGACTCGACCGCAGTTGTCAACCCGGAGGGTACATGGCAATATACAATTGAGTCCCCGCAGGGAGGTGAAGGAACATTGTCGATCACTAAGAACGGCGACGCTTATTCTGGATCTATTACAAACAAAAAATTCAATTCGAATACGCCGCTTAGTTCAGTAGCGCTGAAAGGCAATGAGTTATCATTCGCCTATGAAGTTACCGGACAGGGCGGAAATACAATGCCTGTTCAAGTAAAAGCGATCATCGCGGAAGATAACCTTAATGGCAGTATGACTGTGGGGCAGTTTGGCACGTTTCCGATCAAGGCTAAACGCGATAGGTAGGAATAAGGGATCGGGTTTAATTTGGTTAGGCAGGGGGAAGCAATTCCCCCTGTTTTTTTATGTTTCTGATATTATGCTGAAATGTTACCAGCTTCTGCCAAAGCTCGCATTTTTTTGACCCGTTCAGGGTCAACTATTCTCAACTTAAATTCATTTCCCCGCTCCGAACCCATCCCTGAAATGTTCGGGTTCCTAAAAACCATGCGACTATCCTTCATCGTGCCGGCAGAGAAATGGATCTCTTTGGCTTTAGAGGTACCTAATATTGCCTGCACATTATTCTCATTGATGCCGGATCCAGCCATGATCGCAATCCGTCCATTAGCCTTCTGCATAAGCTGGCCGATTAGCTCCGCACCTTCGGTGGCCATTGCGCGTTGACCAGCCGTCAGTATGCGATCAAAGCCGGTCTCAATGCAATCCTCAAGCGCTTCGAATGGATCCCGGGTCATATCAAAAGCCCGATGGCAGGTGACCTTTAAGGGTCTGGCCTGCGCAATTAATTCCTTGCACCTTTTTTTATCAAGTGTGCCATCTGGATTTAATATCCCAAATACGACGCCGTCGACACTTAGTCGCTGGCACTGCGAGATGTCCCGCTTCATTGAATGATACTCATAGCTGGAATAACAAAAGTCGCCACCTCGAGGACGAATCATAACGTAAACATCTATGCTGATATTCTGACGAACGATCTCAATCATCCCGTACGATGGAGTCGTTCCTCCCTCTCCCGGATTATCGCACAGCTCGATCCTGTCAGCTCCACCTTCCTGTGCCCGTAACGCGGATTCAATATTGTATACTACGATTTCTAATTTCATACAGAGTTTACAGTGTACAGCTAACAGCAGACAGCTAACTGGCCGAACATGCGATGATATTTTGAAAGTACCAAATTACAGACCTTAGATTATTGCACAACCAGTGGCACAGCTGTCGGCTGTTAGCTGTCAGTTCATATCATGTATTTTGAATCAATTAGCACGTTCCCCGTGCTGTCGTGCTTTGCATAGTTAAACCCTTTTTGCAAACAATAGGCCCCGGATTCACCATTCTTGTTGAGGGCCAAAAAACCGACCTGTACTTCCCTAGCCTTTTCCGGATTTTTTTTCACTATCCTTTCGACCGCCAGCTTGCAAGCTTGCTCCGGCGAATTTCCTTGCCGCATTAGCTCAACTACGAGATGACAGCCCACGATCCTGATGACCTCCTCACCGACGCCGGTTGCTGTCGCCGCCCCGATTTCATTGTCTACATATAATCCCGCTCCGATAATCGGTGAGTCGCCGACGCGGCCGCGCATTTTATAAGCAAGTCCGCTGGTGGTGCAAGCACCCGATAAATTACCTTGGGTGTCCAATGCAATTATACCGATAGTATCATGATTTTCTACGTTGATAATCGGTTTGTATTCTGAGTTTTTGGCCCATTCTTTCCACGCTTTTTCCGATGCCTTTGTCAATAGATTTTGTTTCTTGAATCCATTTGCCAGGGCAAATTGTAATGCTCCCTCACCCACTAACATAACATGAGGCGTCTTCTCCATGACCAGGCGCGCAACGGAAATAGCATGCACAATATGTTCAAGGCACGCGACTGATCCACAGCGACCATTTTCATCCATGATGCACGCATCGAGGGTAACGTGACCATCTCGGTCAGGAAGTCCGCCAAGGCCAACGGAGGTTTCCGATGCATCCCGCTCCGGGACCTTTGCACCTGCTTCAACTGCGTCCAGAGCCCTCCCTTCCTTTGACAAAATCTTCCACGCCTCCGCATTTGCCTGCAAACCAAAATTCCAGGTCGACAAAACGACTGGCTTAGTTACTACCCTGGCAGCTGCAACAATTTCTGTTGGTACAATTGCACCGAGGGTTGCAAGCTTTAAAAATTCCCTGCGTGTTTTCATGGGAGAAGTGTTGAAGTGTTGGAGTTCGAAGTGCTGAAGTGCGATACGCTTTACTTGTAGCTAATTTTAGAAATATTATTGGATTTACCAGGGAGCTAAATTAAATGAGAAAAAGCTTTCTCCACGTAGAACTAAGCTCAACACTTTGAAGACAGAAACTTCAACACTTCGAACATCAACAGTTCAACACTACTCAATCACCCTTCTGGCACCGCGAAATCGCTTCTGATAATATTCGGCAAATAAATTGGTTTCAACCACACCCAACGAACTAGATGCATGGATAAATTTCACATTGTCTTTTGCCTTAACGTCGGTGACCAACCCAACATGCGTTATTTGCTTCTTCTTATTGCCGGTAGCAAAGAATACCAGATCGCCCGGCTTGAGTTCGTGCATTTTAATTTCGGTGCCCACCTTGCTTTGAGCTTCTGAACTTCGTGGCAGGTTAAGTTTAACGGCGCTGAATGAATTGATTAGTAGCGCAGAACAATCCATACCAGAGCGGGTTGTTCCCCCATATTTATACGGGGTCCCGATGAACGTACGCGCAGTAGAAACCACTTTTTCGGCCTTTTCTTCGGAGGGATCTGCCTTTCTTTTTTTCCTGGATTTCTCCTCCACTCCTTCGGTCTCCATTGTCTCGCTATCAATGACAACTACGTTTTTTTCAGGCATTTTTGACTTATGCTCAGGCTTGGCCGCATTATCGCGTACACCCACGGTTGCTTTTTTAGAGGAAGAACATGAGGCCAAAAGCGTGGCACCAATCATAACTGGGAGAATGAGCGCAGTACTGGCTTGAAGTCTAAAAAGTTGCATTGCTCTGAGTTTAAAAAATCCGTGTTCAAATATAAGTGATTGATGGCTGTTTTGGCAAACATCCCCTATGAAGAAGTGACCAAGCGACCAAGCGATACGAACCCAAATTGAATGCGAATGACGCTGTCCGGAATCGCCAGCATCAAAGGTTTCCCGTATTATTCCAGTGTCATTGCTATGCATTTATTCACCCGCTCAATGGTTGTGTGAAAATCTATGCTTTAGAACGCTTTAAGCGGATCAAAATTGTGGGCTTGAATGAGGGAACACTGAAAAGGTACTCACAAAAAAGCAACTTCGACGCCACGGTCGCAGGTATCATTCACGAAATAGTCCTGTTTTAAATGAATGTTGCAATAAAATTCAGAGGGCAAGGTCAAGCTCATAGCACAAACCAGTCTAATCACTGCAGCAAATCCAAATAAACGAATACAAAAAGCCGTTTGAAACAACTGAATGGCTATTCGCATTAGAATAACAGGGAGCTTCTTGTACCGTTGCGGCAAGTCGCACCTTTGAAGCCATCCTTTGATGAAATTCCTCTCTCTATATTCCGTCGGCATTGCGTTCGTAGTTGTCCAAGGTCAATATCGTCGTTCATCTTGGAAATCTCGCATGTGTATTTGCTGTTGGGTTGCATCAATCGACATGAGCATCATTTTAAGTACTTAATGATCTGCTCATTCTTTCTGTAAATCGTTCATTTTCATCTGAGGTAGATATACGGCAAAGGAGGCCTTGATCGTACATTGATACCACGCTTGCATTAAGCGGGTTCGCGCCATGGTAATCGGGTGGCATTCCTATTGCAGCCAGAATTTGCGCAATACACACGAGGTTAATTTAGGCTACGACAAAGGAAAGAGTACCGGCCTTATGGCACTATGTATTGGGGGCATCCAGACGCCTGTTCACCTGTACCTTGGAGGGCTAAAATGTCTAATTCCGTATAAATACGGAGGTCCTGTGCGTTAATTGACGGACCAACGCTGTCCCCCATACCCGTTAAATTTGATAGAAACAAAATGAAAACGCTATGAGAATCTTGAGCATAATGAGCATTATTTTATTGTCTTCAATATTAGTTAATGCTCAAACTGGAAATACATCACTAACAGTCTCCAAAGGTGTGCAACATGTAGCAAACAAGAAGGCTTTTGAAGATGAAAAAAATCAAAAGAACAGCCTTGAGGCCAGGTCTTTGAGTTTTCCGGCCATTATTGTCTCAAAGGGCGTTGTGCAGCAGGACGAAGTAGTGGCTGGGAACATTCAATCAAAAGGATATCCAGCCTGGAGTATTTCAAAAGGTGTAGCACGTCAAAATCTGGAGCAGAATCAAAAAGACGCGGAATCCAATGAGTCCCCTTCTGAAGGAATCATAAAGGAGGGTCGCGAAATCAGTAAGAGATAGGGTTTAGGAACGAGTAGACGGAATAAATAACCTTTACACTTCACAGTGTAGAGGTTTTTTTTTGTAGAAATCCTCCAATGAAGTTTGAGTGCCCTTTCAACATTTTTCGCCGTTTTGGCCTACCTTCGAACTGAATTTTCAAATCGCATGGAGATCGTCATTATTGCAGTAGTAGGCATTCTCATTGTGTTCCTTCTCTTCAGGCTATTGAAAGCCTTTATAAAATGGGGTATCATTATTATATTAATTTTCCTGGCTGTCGCTTATTTTACAAATCCGGAAGAGTCTTTTCACCTTAAAAATTTGAAGGATACTGCGAAAGATCTGTCTCTGAGAAAAATAAAGGAGAAAGCAGTAAAGATTGATGACTACAAGATTTTTTCGCTTGTAAAGGTCAAGATCGACGGGGAAGAAAGTATTGTTGGAATTGGCGCCTTCGGAAAAGTATGGTACTTCGATAATATGAAGGAGAAGCTTGAGAAACGTTAGACAAAAAGCATTCGAAATGTATCGCGAAGCCCATGAGTTCAAAAAAAATAATCACCCTTTTTGTCG
Organism: Chryseolinea sp.; assembly: GCA_025923195.1. Taxonomy (GTDB): domain Bacteria; phylum Bacteroidota; class Bacteroidia; order Cytophagales; family Cyclobacteriaceae; genus Chryseolinea. Next base: position 39,215 of record JAICGJ010000007.1, on the reverse strand, counting down.
GTCTTGAAGTCTTAATAGTGGTGGTCGTGCTACTTTTTCAAGGATACTCGTTGGCAGCTTTACAAACCATAACAAGATTTTCGGGCAGACTTTCGTTGTTTCTCTTTAGCGCAATTTTTCTACTCTACAATAAACCCTCCACGATCTCGGTGTGGCTTTCAGAAAAATTCTATCTGCTATTTGCTGTTGTTCACGGTATTCATTTAACGGAATTGCTTTCATTTGTTTATTTATCTGAAACCCCCCTAATACCGTATAGGGTAGCGGGGGGATTCCTGGCATATGTCTATATCTTTTCAATGCCTGTCCTGCAACACTTCAGAGATCGGGGGCGTGTTAGCTCAAAAGCATTCTCCACACTGGAGATAATTTTCATTTACTATGTATGGCTAATCTTTTTCCTAACGTATCTTCCCAGAGTCCAGGGTAAACTCCCACGGGCCGGAGGTTCGTTCGCAGAACACGTAGCTCTTCTGGGGTGGATATCCGCATTGTTAGGGATGAAGTTGACAGGGTTAATACGATTCCAACAACGAAAAACAGATTAAGGGGGGAGCCAATGCGGCTGACTCGATTCAAACTCCCTCAAGTTGTGCCGAATTACTTCTTTGAGGTCATGGGTGGACTCGAAGATTTTGTATTGACGTTCGGAGCTATTACCTTTTTCAAGAATTTCCCTTACAACATTTACATGCTCATCGTACTTCAGCTCTTTTATATAAGGAGCCAACTTCACTAACCAATCCTGGATGTCTTTATAAAGTGACCTGGTATTGCCATTGCGAGCTGCCACGATCTGTGCGTGTAGCCCGTAACGGATGGCTCTCCATTTATTTTCACGGAGTATCCAATGTTTCATTGGAGTGTGTGAATGATTCCATTCAACCTCATGGTCCCGAAACCAATGTGCCAGTGCGTGAACAAAGCAGATGATTCCCAGGGCTTCCTTCAGTGTCGCAGGTTCATCGCAAAAACGAAGTTCCAGTGTGCCGTACTGCGGACTCGGTCTCAGGTCCCACCAAAGGTCTTTTATACTCTCGATGGCTTTTGATTTCAACAAAAAAGAGTAGAGCCTCTGAAATTCATGCCAATTCTTCACGAGATAAGGCATGCCGGCTGTCGGTAAAGCTTCGTAGGTTGTAGGACGGCAAGAGGATAATCCCGTATACATACCTTGCCAGAAGGGTGAGCTCCCTGACAATGCAAGTATGTGGGGCAAGAAATGCATGAAAAAGTAGTTATAACGGATGCATGCATCGCCGCTTGGCATGCCGAGGTGTATGTGCATACCGTAGACAGCCATCCTCCTGATAACCCATTGATTGCGGTCTATCAAATCATGATATCGTTTGGAAGGCGTCACAAGTCGTTCGCGATAATCAGCCAACGGATGGGTACCTGAGGAGCCAAGTCTCATATTCAACTGATTCGCCTTGACATATGATTTGTAAATGGATGACCTCAGATCCCCATAAACCTCGTGAGCGGTTTTACCAACACCCGAGACAATCTCGATCGTGCTCTGAAAAAACTCGGGTACGATCTTATTATCGTCAGTTAGTTCAATTATTTCGGATGCCCGAGGCGTTAACAAGAGGCTGTCGGCATCCAGGACCTGCAACTCCATTTCAACGCCCAGTGTAAGTTCATTGGAGTTACTATTAAATTCTAACCCGCCAATTTGTTCTTTCTTCATCCAGAAATACAGTAAGAAGAATTTCAATATACAATCCTAAACCAAACTTTCTAACTTTCCCTTTAAAAGTGAAAAACCATGTGTGGTATTACTGGAATGTTCGCATTCAACCTTGTTGGCAAGTTCAATAAGATCCAGATAACCAATGCCACTATGGCGTTGCAAAAACGGGGTCCCGATTTCCAGGACATTTACACCGACGAATGGGTCGGACTTGGCCATCGCAGACTGTCGATACTGGACACATCCGCAGTTGCAAACCAGCCCATGTGGGATGAATCAAAACGCTATTGCATCGTATTTAACGGTGAGATATTCAATTTTGCAGACTTAAGAAAGGACCTTGAGTCACAGGGCGTCCCATTTTTTTCTCGCGGTGACACTGAGGTACTCTTGAAGCTTTATATACGACATAAGGATCGGTGCTTGTCACTGCTTAACGGTTTCTTTTCGTTTTGTGTTTATGACAGAGTTGAACAAACATTTTTTCTGGCGCGCGATCGGTTCGGAATTAAACCACTGCTGTATCTTTTTGATGAAGACAAGTTTCTATTTGCTTCAGAGATGAAATCAATCTTGCAGTATGGAATTGAAAAAAATCTGGACTACAGCTCACTTTACACGTACCTTCAGCTAAACTATATTCCTGCACCAGACACTATTCTCAGTAATGTAAAAAAACTCATGCCGGGCCATTATATGACCGTTAGCCGCCAGAAGATGGACATTCAGGCTTACTACGCAATACCTTACAATAGTGAGGCGGCTGACAAGTGCAACATTTCCTACACAGCGGCCAAGGATAAAGTCAAACAGTTATTGGAATCTTCCGTTCAACGCAGGCTTGTTTCAGATGTGCCCCTGGGCGCCTTTTTGAGCGGGGGCATCGATTCTTCAATTATTACCGGTCTTGCCAGCAAGCACAAGCCTGACCTTCATACCTTCTCTATCGGATTCAAGGATGAGAAATTTTTTGATGAAACACACTATGCAAAACTCGTAGCAAAGCACTTTAAAACGAAGCATACTGCCTTTTCACTTACGAATAATGATCTGTACGCACACCTGAATTCAATACTCGACTACATTGATGAACCGTTCGCAGACTCATCAGCTATCGCTGTCTATATTCTCAGCAAGGAAACAAGAAAGCATGCAACGGTTGCCCTATCTGGCGATGGAGCGGATGAAATGTTTGCGGGATATAACAAGCATGCGGCATTTAATAGGATAATTAACGGCGGATTTAAAGAGAGCTTAGTTACCGCGTTAAGTCCGCTCTGGAAGTTGTTTCCCCAATCCCGGAGCGGGTCTATCTCCAATAAGGCCAGGCAACTGTCGCGTTTTAGCGAAGGAATGAAATTATCATCCAAGGACCGGTACTGGCAATGGGCTGGGTTCGCCAACAAGGATGAAACCCTGCTAATGCTTCACCCTGATCTCCGGATCAATATGTGGTTAAAGGATTTCTTTCCGAGGCGAAAGGCAATCCTGCAATACCTTCCCGACAAGGAGAATATAAACGACATACTTTTCACGGATATGAACCTAGTTCTCCCAAATGACATGCTGACCAAGGTAGATCTTATGAGTATGGCCAATGGCTTAGAAGTGCGCGTTCCATTTTTGGACTACGAATTGGTGAATTTTGTTTTTTCGCTCCCTGTGGAGTACAAAATCAAGAACGGCGTTCGCAAACGAATCGTCAGGGATGCATTCAGGGATTTCCTACCGAGAAAGTTATACCGCCGGCCCAAGAAGGGATTTGAAGTACCGTTGTTAAAATGGTTTAAGAATGAAATGAAATCCATGATTGTCGACGATCTCTTGTCAGAACAATTTATACAGGAACAATCTGTATTCGATTACCGGGAGATCGATAAACTCAAACGTCAACTCTTCTCTGCTAACCCTAAAGATATACACGCCCGCATCTGGGGGTTAATTGTCTTCCAATGGTGGTGGAGAAAATATATGGTCAGCTAGTTCATTACTCTATAACATGAAAATGTTGTTTCGCAACAGAGCAAACCATGCGTTTCACGTGGGCCATCGTCGTCACAACCAGCTCATATTGACCGCCGGATAATACAAAGCGTTATTCCTTGCACGTGACGTAATCGCGGCAGCCATGTTTTCAGCGGTGCGATTGCGCGTTTTATTACAATATTCTATCACAAGGGTATTGCAGCAGGCGTATACCGCCTAGGTTTTTAACAATAGCCAAACCGTTATAATATTCATGGGTTGGTCGCTTTTGGGTTATGATCTACGACCGGATGCAAGGGAAGGTCGAAAATCCTGTAAGATTCTCTGTTAACTCCCATGGCCTGGTTGTAATCGCGTAACCTGGTGATGTCCGGATATCGACTAATTCGCTAACTCCTTGTTAATAGTTGTATAATGTGGTTTGTGATGTTATGGTGCACAGGTCGCGGAGAAATCCAAAACACTCTGAGAATTCGCAACAATTTTCCAAATAAACAGAAACATCTATTCCTTTAAACCAAATAAGCTTCGGTGCAGTCTCCTTTTTTAGAAATATTGTAATAATTACACGTTTTCGGTTAAAAATAAACCCTACCGTACACGTTTTCGTGAATTTTTTTTCAAAAGAGGTTCAAATTTTACCCTATTGTTAAAATATTTACCCAGTTATTAAGAATATCGAATAAAATTTTACCCTTCAACCAAAAAAAACTATAACCACATGAAAAAATCAATTGTTTTTTTGGTACTGCTTGTAGCAATAAGCCTACTGGCAGTATTCATGCCTGCAGTGCCAGGCCAAATCGTGACCGAAGGCATCGACTCTGGTGATGTTGCATGGATGCTGGCAGCCACTGCCCTTGTATTACTCATGACCCCAGGACTGGCCTATTTCTACGGAGGTATGATCGATACCAAAAACATCATTTCGACCATGCTTCAAAGCTTTATTGCCATGGGTGTGATCAGTGTCTTGTGGATTGTTGTTGGCTTTAGCCTCGCATTCGGGGAAGACATTGGCGGAATCATCGGAAATCCAGCATCATTCTTTATGTTTCAGAATGTTCTTGATGGACAACCATGGTCTTTAGCACCTACTATTCCGCTGGTGTTGTTCGCTTTCTTCCAATTAAAGTTCGCGATCATTACACCCGCCTTGATCACAGGTACTTTTGCTGAACGGATCAGGTTCCGGTCTTACATTTTCTTCCTTGTATTATTTTCTTTATTGATATACGCACCCCTTGCACACTGGACGTGGCATCCGGATGGCTTCTTATTTCAATGGGGTGTATTAGATTTTGCTGGTGGTACGGTCGTCCACATGTCCGCGGGATTTGCTGCATTGGCAGCCTCTATATACCTGAGGAACAAATCGGAAAAGAAGTCGACAATCTCTCCTGCAAACATCCCATTTGTTCTTCTGGGGACAGGTTTACTCTGGTTTGGATGGTTCGGTTTTAATGCCGGTAGCGCTGTCGGAGCGGGTGCGTTAGCTGCTTCAGCTTTTGCCACTACCAACACAGCTGCGGCTGCTGCTGGGCTTGCATGGGTGCTATACGATGCCGCGAGAGGTAAAAAACCTTCTGCAGTAGGTTTCTGTATTGGTTCGGTCGTAGGCTTGGTGGCGATCACGCCAGCTGCTGGATTTGTAACAATTCCTTCCAGTTTGTTCATCGGTACATTTGCCGCTATCATCAGCAATGTGGTAGTACATTGGAAATCTAAAACTTCATTGGAAGATACATTGGACGTGTTCCCTTGCCATGGTGTAGGCGGAGCGGTAGGTATGGTCATGACAGCGTGTCTTGCTAACGTAGCCGTCAACAGCGCCAATACAACAGGAAATGGTTTGTTCTTTGGCGAAACCGCGCTGTTCCTGGTGCACATGAAGGCTCTTGTGATTGTTGTAGCCTATACGTTTGGGGGTTCGATGATCATCTTAAAAGTTGTTGATCTGATTAGCAGCCTAAGTGTAAGCCCTGAAGAAAAGAAAGTCGGTTCTGACTACAGTCAACACGGCGAGAATTTGTTTCCTGCTGACTTCAGCACCCTTAAGGAAGAAGTAGCTTAATAAGAAATGGCCCCGAGAAATCCGGGGCCATTTTCAAATTACGTAAGTATATCTCGCACACCAATTAACCTAAACTAGTTTGTTGATGAAGAAAAGTCTACCCAATAGCAGTCATGAAATGATGAGTATTGTCAAAAGTTGTCGCTCATAAACTTGCAATATAAAAGTGAAAGAGTACAACATAGCTCAGATCGATCTCATCCAAAGAATCCCCGGGCACTCCTAGCAATAGCCCGGGGTAACTCTAGCCTATTTGTTTACCAAAATCCTTAAATAAAAAATATGAAAACCACTAAAATATGTTTTAGCCTTCTTGTTGCCTTGCTAATTAGCCCGTTGGCTTTTGGCCAGGATTCCACGCGAACATTTACAGTCTCAGGGTCCATCGACAGTTATTTTCATAGTTCATTTGGAACACGGAACTTTTTCCCTTATGATTCTGAGTCGGGAGAGCCCGCCGGTACATATGCGCCTAACTCCTCATTTGCCGATCTGAAGGGATTCTCACTCGGCATGGTGAATCTTATTGCATCATACCAGGGTGAAAAAGTCGGGTTCGTCGGGGATGTAGTCTTTGGGCCGCGCGGACAAGCTGCTGTATTTGGAACAGCGTCAGGCCAGGCAATCGTAAACCAGCTGTTTGCATATTATAAATTTTCGGATGGCTTCACCTTGAATATGGGTCAGTTCAATACATTCTTGGGCTACGAAGTAATTTCGCCGGCTATTAATTTTCACTATTCGACTTCATACTTGTTTTCGTGGGGGCCCTTCAATCACACGGGTCTTCGGGCCGACTTTTCGTTTGGCGAAGGAATGGTCGCCAAGCTTGCAATAATGAATCCTACAGATATCGTTGAATTCAATCCCGTAAATACTTACACTTTTGGAGCACAAATTGGAAAGACGAGCGATGCTGGAGGCGTGTGGTTGAACTTCCTATATGGCGATCAAGATGGCACGTTGGATTCCGATGTCGATGATATCGGAAGTTTCTCAGCGGGATCCTTATTCCAGGCTGACTTGACGGCAGGATATAATCTTTCCGAGACCTTTTATCTCGGTTTTAACACCTCTTTTCAAACGGTGGGTGAAGGAGAAGAAGTTGCTACCAGTGGCAACATCCAAGACGCCGGAAACGATGCATCATCATTTTTTGGTATTGCCCTATATCCCAAGTTAACACTCTCTGAGGCGTTCGCACTCGGTCTACGAGCCGAATACTTTTCTATCAAGGAAGGCCACTTAGGTATCTTCGGGTTAGACAACAACGGTGACGGTAACGTCATTGAGTTCACGCTGTCAGGTAATTACAAAGTGGGTGGTTTTACCTTCATACCTGAGATAAGAATTGATAAAACATCAGAAGATTCTTTCTATGAGGATGGTGATTTCGGTCCCACCAAGGACATGATGGCAACCCTCAACCTAGCGGCGATTTACAAATTTTAACAATCAGAAAACTAATTATATAATATTATGTCAAAGACAAAGCTTGAATACATCTGGCTCGATGGATATAAGCCTACTCAGAGCCTTCGCAGCAAAACAAAAATTGTAAAAAACTTTGATGGTACATTGGAGGGTTGTCCGATCTGGTCCTTTGATGGTAGCTCTACCGAACAAGCTACTGGACATTCCTCTGACTGCTTACTTCAGCCCGTAGCTGTCTTCCCGGACCCGGGGCGAAAGAATGCTTACCTCGTGATGAGTGAAGTACTAAACCCAGATGGAACTCCCCATGTTTCGAACGGAAGGGCAACCATTGAGGACGATGATAATGACTTTTGGTTTGGGTTTGAGCAGGAATATTTCCTTTGGAACCCCCAGACAGATAAACCCCTAGGATTTCCTGCAAGCGGATATCCTGCACCTCAAGGACCATATTATTGTTCAGTCGGAGCCAAGAATGCTTTTGGTCGCCAAATCGTCGAAGAACATCTTGACCTGTGCCTTGAGGCAGGAATTAACGTAGAAGGAATTAATTCTGAAGTGGCAACCGGTCAGTGGGAGTTTCAGATTTTTGCCAAGGGTGCCAAAGCAGCCGGCGATCAGGTCTGGGTGGCAAGATATCTCTTGGAAAGAGTAGCAGAAAAATTTGGCGTTGCGATCAACTGGCATTGCAAACCGCTGGGTGCGACAGATTGGAACGGGTCAGGAATGCACGCCAATTTCTCCAACGACTTGCTTCGCACTTGCGGCTCTAAAGAAACTTATGACACGATCTGCCAGGCATTTGCTCCCTACGTAAAAGATCACATCGAGGTCTATGGCGCCGATAACCACTTGCGGCTTACCGGCAAACACGAGACTCAGTCGATCGATCGATTTTCATATGGTGTTTCCGATCGAGGAGCATCGATTCGCATACCTATCGCTACCGTTGAGAATAATTGGAAGGGATGGCTTGAGGATCGTCGCCCTAATTCCTCAGCAGACCCTTACAAAGTAGCGGCAAGGATAATCAAAACTGTAAAGACTGTTTCAGAATACGCCACAGTGAACGGTCGATGAAATTTTCTTTCAGGGCGTCTGGTTGTAGTTTGAAGTCGGGCAGAAATGCCCGGCTTCTTTTTTTATATATGCTATCTTGAATCTATTTAAAAGTTGTCTTTATTTTGATGAACTTTAGAATATGCTATGATTCATCCCCATACTGAACTCCAATTTATCAGTGAGAAAATTGGATATGGCGTTGTTGCAACGAAGTTTATACCGAAAGGGACTATTACGTGGGCGCTTGACAAACTTGACAGATCATTTACTCCCGAGCAAATTAGGAATATGGATCCGCTCTATCAGAAGGTGTTGGATACTTATACTTATCGCAACCCTCAGGGCAATTATATTCTGTGCTGGGACAACGCCAGATTTATAAATCATAGTTCGAAATCCAATTGTGTGACGACAGCTTATGAGTTCGAAATCGCAGTCCGTGATATCAGCCCTGGAGAGCAGCTGACAGATGATTATGGATACCTAAATTTGGATGAACCTTTCGAAGTGGTCCCAGAGGAAGGTACTGACCGCACCACTATCTATCCGGATGATCTGATCCGGTACTACCATGTGTGGGATGAAGGTTTGCTGGATGCATTTCCGCACTTGATGCTGGTAGACCAACCGTTATTACACATCCTGGATATGGAGATACGCGAAAAGGCTATTCGCATCGCTTCCGGACGGGAAAAGATGAATTCCATCCTATCTTGTTATTATCCTCTACATGGAAGAATTAATGGTGAGGCACAGTTAATTACCACTCGTTCGCCAAAAGTAGTTTATCCTTTTTGATCCGCCTGGGTCCCAATAAAAACCATTAATCCGCTCTCGATTTTTTCACGGTCTTTCCAAAAGTTGCGGCTATAGACCATCTGATATTTCCAATTCTTTTGTGATAGTATAGCAGGAATGTAGGCGTGGGAATGCTTCACCGACAAGCTTGAAAAATAGCGTGTGTCATCTGTAAGAATTATCCCCAAATGTTGGTTACCATGCAAAACGCCAACATCCGAGAATGGCAACGCATCTGTTTGAAATATGAATTTATTCAAACGATCTTCTCCCCACTGTTTGATCCGGCTGCTTAAATACCAGTCTTTATTCCTCGTTAGCGTTTGGCCTAAATGGGGGCGGTATTTACCTTCGTCCACCGACTGGGCGTACTGCAGGTACTTGCGGAGGAGTTTGGGACCTTCATTCTTTACGCTGGCAACTTTTAACTGCTCGGGCCAGATACTGGTTACTACGATTATTTTTTCGCGCGCACGTGTAATCGCTACGTTTAAACGATTCTCGCCTCCAGCTGCGTTAAGACTCCCAAATTGCATGCTCATCCTTCCTCTCTTCCCGGCAGCATAACCAATAGAAAAGATTATAATATCCTTCTCATCGCCCTGAACATTCTCAATGTTCTTTACAAACAAACTTGCAGGAATCGACTTGCCATTTTTCGCTGACTCCGCCTCTAGTAAATCCAACACCAGCATCTGCTGTGGCGCGTTGAAGGTGACCACCCCAATTTCCTTTCGCGGGTGCTTTTCAAGGATCTCAAAAATCTTCTGAACAATAGCGCGTGCTTCTACTATGTTTGTATGGTTTTCCCATGTCCCGTCGACCTTGCAGTATTGAATTGCAGGTTCGGCCAGATTGAGTACATCGCGATGGGGTAACAACTGAAGCCGGCCGTCATAAAAATAGGTATTGGAAAAATCGATCAATTCAATTGTCTGACTCCTGTAGTGACCTTGAAGGTGAACTGAGGAAAGGTACCGTTTCGATAATTCTAATAAAGATTCCACCTCTACATCCGGATTCTCATTCTCCTCATCCCATCGGGCCTGGTACAATTCACTAGGCCGAAGTTGTTTGTCGTCACCTGCAACCAATACCTGCTTGCCCCTGTACATGGCGGGAATACCTTTTTCTGAAAAACACTGGGAGGCCTCATCGAAGATTACGATATCAAACAACTCGGCCATGGGGAATATGGCAGACACTGACTCCGGCGAAGCCATCCAGCAAGGCACCAGCTGAAATAATTCATGACTAAATTCAGCAATAAGTTTTCGAAGTGGCCAAAGCTTTTTCTTCTTGGTAACCTGATGGTGCAGATCACGGTAGGTAACCAGATTGTTTAGACGGTTATACTCCAACCGTTCGTATACATATTCCCTCGCCCGCACCAGTAAAATTTCCCTGCAAAGCGATTGCTTTTCCGCTACGAGTTGCTGCAGCTCCTTTTGCAGTGTGTCCATCTTCATGGAGGAAACGGCACGAAGAATGGGATATTTCGTTTCAATGTGATCGATCCAGGTCAGGCGAAGCGTATTCTGCAAGAGCTTTTCCATTTTATCGGCGTCCCATTCCTGCAAATGATCAAAGAGCTTAGTAATAACTTCCTTCTCGTGAAACGAAACCTGCTCCTTCAGTTTGTCATATTCGGCCAGATTGTCAAAATCAGATTTCAAGGTTCTAATGAATTCTTTCTCGAGGGCGGGATCAAATATCAGCTGACTGATCTGGTAACGGGTAAGGTACTTTAACCATTCCAATTTTTTTGCAGGAATGTCGTTGACGATGAAAAGCAATCTTCGCATGAGCGAAATAAATTCCTGTCGGTTATACCGTGGGAGAAGAATGGAATCCTTCACCTCGCGCAACGTATTAAAAATCAATTTTGCCCTCGTAGCCAGCTTTTGCTTTTCAAACCAAGTTTGCAAGGATGCCTTTTGATAGTCCATCGGTATGTTGGCAAGCCACATTTTCTTTTTCAGCGATGTCAGGTGATGCTCCAGGTTCAACCTACTGTCTATGCGCTGTTCTAAAATATTCAATCCGACTCTATTATAGGCTAGCCTGTTCGCTACCAGCACACGTTTAACTAAACCTTTCTCCTTAGAAAACATCTCCCACATGATCCATCGAACCAGGTTAGTGCGTGCATCCATACGATGCTGCAACGCTTCCTGGACGACACCAAGTTGGTTATTGGGAATTGTTACCTCAGGATTTTCTCCCTCAAAGCAATTCATTGCCATCCGCTCCACATTGGAGAGCCACAGCAAACTTGTTTCGTCGTCATTCTCGTCCCACATCGCCTGGAAATACCGAAAGGTTTCCTCATCTTTCAAAACACCAATCATTCCCAGAATATCCGCTTCCTTCAGCGACAGTGCTTCACAGTCTTGCAGATTAAGCCTTGTGCCTATTTCCTTTTCAATGGCACTACCGATCTTTTGTTGATACTTTGGAATGTATGAAAGAATTTTCTCGATTTCCTTCTCATCGGACGGCTGAAAAGAAGCAAATGATTTTCGATCTCGCCAAACGTAAGTAGACCCCTCATACTTCGATGCATACTGTACGTACATTCTTTGCTTCCTCAAATAATCCTCGAGCGTGGAAAAAGTAAAGTATTGATATTCCTGCCGTATATTTATAGAAGGTTCCTGAAGGTCTGACGTGAGATACAATTCCTTCACTGACAGGCCGCATTCCTGGTCATCAAATAACATTTCCTTGAATTCCTGAAGTTCTTCCGAAATCTGATCAATTCGCCTGCAAACCTGATAAAATTTCCTCTCCGTGTGAATTACATCAACGCTACGGTTAAGCGTACGATACTCTTCGACGTGATCTACCTGCGTGGAAACTTTTGAATATATTTCTTTACGGTCATTACGAAAATCATGTACAAGCCCTAAAAAATCGCTCAGACCTATTTCCTTTAATCTCTCGTATACAACATCCAGCGCCGCTCTTTTCTGACACACTAGAAGTGCCTTCTTTCCATTTGCCATGGCATCGGACAGAATGTTGCAAATGAGCTGCGACTTTCCTGTACCAGGAGGTCCTTGTACGACAATTGAGTTTCCATTCTTGATGCATTTGATCGCGTTCTCCTGATATGCGTCAAGATCAAATGGAGCAAACACTTTCTCCTCCCTAACGTGGTTCGTGTTCAGGGTGTGCGGGCTATTGGTCAACGCCGGATCGCGCACACCATTCTTTTCCGCAAAGAATATTTCCAAATCGTGAACTGAATTGCTTCCAATTAGGTGTAGATAGTCAGGCACTAGCTGAGATCCAGCTTGCGGAAATATGCCAAGCACTGCCTCCGGAAACAGTTTCAGTTCACCATTCCGATGTTTGGTTTCAAAGGATTCCTTCTTGAATTCCTGAAAAGGGTTGAGTTCATCCTTGAAATTTTCAGAATTGAAATTGATCTCGATTTTGCCATCAAGCAATTGATAAAGTTGTGTACGGAAGGCAGTGCTGTCCTTTTCAAAGTCCTCAAAGTTTGTGTCCAGGAGATCTTCCTCCAGCTTTACCTTGTTATAAAATGCGAAAGCCAGCAAGAAAGATTTATTAAGTGTTATGCCGGCATCCTCCCTGGGCTGTAAGACCCAATATTGACCTTCCTGTACAATGGTCACCGGAAAGAAAATCAAGGGACATCGCACGGCAGTGCCATCAGAAAATTTTCCCTTGACGAAAGGCCATCCCACATGCAAGTCGTTGGAGCCCCGCTCCTCAAAAATGAAGTGGTCGATCCGATGTAGTTTTTTCAGTCTATTGCTTTCCTCATTGCTTGATTCCATCCTGCTGTCAAGGATCGGGCAAAGCTTTTTGCTTTTTCCAGCTATCAGTGCGTTTATAATCTCAAAGGATTTTTCACCATTTAGAAAACTGAGTTTATGCAGATCCATTAATTGTTCCGCATGAAGACGAAGCAAAAGCAGTGATCTGTTGTTCCCGGAGAGATTTGTAAGCCTCCGTAGATAAGTCTGCAAAATATTTTTTGCTGCTGCTGGCATTAAAGTATAAGGTACTTGAATTTCTTTCCGTGACCAATTATGTGTCATATCGTTCACATATCGTCACTAACGCTTAAATAAGGAGCAATTTTCCGAAAAGTTTCATCGTTCAAATTTACGACATTGCGAATTTCGTCCAGCGTACTAAAATTTCCATGCTGGAATCGATAAGAGACAATGGCTTTAGCAATCTTGTTCATGTAGGGATGCATCGCGAGCTGTTTTTCGGTAGCGGTGTTAATATCTATTTTCTTTGGCTGAAACTCATCCGTGATCTCAGCGTTTTCCAACAAGCGATAGATGACTAAAGAATCCAGTCCGTAGACTTCTTTAAGCTGATCCATAGTTACAAATCCTCCTAACACTTCCCTGTAGTTTATGATGCGCAAAGACAATTTCTCACCAATACCATAAATCTTTTTTAATGCTGACGTGTCGGCCCTGTTCAGATCAAACTTTTGCCTGATCTCTTTAGCAGCGCTAGGATCTTTAGTCGGATATCTCTTTGCCTTTTGCTTTACTCGCGTCGCAATGTCCGGAAGCGTAATGAAGGAGTAAATCCGCTGATAGAACGCAGAGTCCACACCGTAAATTTTTAGCAGATCCGACTTTATCCTGAATTTCCCGCCCTTTTCCCTGTATCTAATGACCCGAGCCGCACTGTTCTGCGAAAATCCCAATGCAATAAACTCGTCCAAGGTGCAATTGTTGGGATTGAAATAGAAAGGAGTTTTCGCACTCTCTGCCGTTTTAGGCTGGCTTGGATTGTTTTCTTCGTTTGACCACAACGCCGCCAGGCTGTCAAGTTTAGCAACGTCAGCAGTCAAATCCACGGGGCGGCCGCTGCTCCACCAATGCCACACGGGCTCTGAAAACAAGAATAGTGCTACAAGCACTAATAGAATTATAAAGCCATTAACTTGTGACCGGGGGAAACCGAAAAAATCTTTAATCCAGTACCTGATTTTGAACATGACAACAACGGGTACTCTAAAATGCAACTTTTTTGCTAACTATCTCGTTGGCAATTTTGAATTTTTGGCGGTCGTCAGCCCGTTTTCTACCTTATTTATAAACGTTCTAAATTACAGGCATTTGACTTTTGTCAGTATATTCATTTGTCGTAGGCTTTACTTTTGTATACTCACATGACACAAAATTTTAAGGCTTTAGCGCTCACTTATAAAACAGCCCCTGTAGCCATCCGGGAACTGGTTTCATTAAATGAATCGGCAACCAAAAAATTGCATCAGTTCATACGGAATTATACCACGGCGACGGACGTGCTTATCGTTTCTACATGCAACCGTACTGAAATCTATTATCTGGCTGAAAAGGACTTCTCCGTTGAAATCTTTAAGGGCTTATCATTGATTAAGTATTGCGAGCCCGGATTTGACCAGCACTTTACACAGATTTCCGGCTACGAGGCAATATTGCATCTTTTTGAAGTTTCTCTGGGCCTGGACGCACAAGTTATTGGCGATTTGCAGATCTCAGGGCAAGTGAAAAATGCTTATCAGTGGAGTGCCGATGAAAATATGGCTGGGCCTTTCTTGCATCGCCTCATGCATACTATATTTTTTGCCAACAAAAGAGTAGTGCAGGAAACATCATTTAGAGATGGGGCCGCATCGATTTCTTACGCTGCAAAGGAATTAGCGGAAGACCTGACCTGGGATATCCAGTCTCCAAGAGTGTTGGTCGTGGGAGTTGGAGAGATTGGACAGGACTTTTGCCTTAATCTTGCCAATTCCCGGTTAGAAAATGTTACAGTCTTGAACCGGACTCAGGACAAAGCTGAGAAGCTCGCGCAAAAGTATAATTTCAAGTTTGGAGGAATAGAGGACCTGCAGGCGGAAATTGAAAACGCTGACATAGTTATCAGCTCTGTTTCTGGAACACAACCGTTGATCACGCTGGAGCTTTTGAAGGATATCGATGTCCTGACGCACAAATACTTTATCGACCTTTCAATCCCCCGCAGCATCGAACCATCGGTGGAGGATATTCCCGGAGCACTTGTTTACAACCTGGATAATATCCGCGCGAAGACAAATGAAGCGCTGGAGAAACGAAGAGCTTCAATACCTGCCGTTAAAAACATTATCCTGGATTCCATTTCGGAATTCGAGGATTGGTCGAAGGAAATGATAATTTCTCCCACTATCCAACGGTTGAAGAGCACGCTTGAGCAGATCAGGAAAGAAGAAATTGCACGGTTCATTAAAAATGCCAAACCGGAAGAGGTTCAAAAGCTTGATGAGATGAGTCGCTCCTTAATGCAGAAAATCCTAAAATACCCCGTACTTCAACTCAAAGCGGCATGCAGGCGAGGAGAAGCCGAGACCCTATCCGAGCTGCTTAACAATCTGTTCAACGTAGAAAGTCAATCCGAAAAAACGTTGAAATAAGATTTGTACCCTGATACAGTCGACAATAACAGCTTCGTATAAGCCTTCATCCCTTCAGCTATCCGTCATTTTAGCTCCAATACAACTACTGAGAAAGGAGGCAATTTTCCTTTGAGCGTAGTCCCACTAATGCTTATACCTTTAAAGGTTGCGGGCTTTATTTTGTCAGGGTTTTCGAAAGTGTTATGATCCTGCAACCTTGGCGATGAAAGGATTTCTCCTGTCACGCTGCTGAATTTCCCTCCCCGCAGATCCAATGTGATTTCCTGTTCTTTCTTCGAATCAATATTTACAAGTGAAATATGGATTACGCCATTCGCATCCCTGGAAGCCGATCCGGATATCGCCTTAAGCTTCTCGTTGTTGAGAACATAATCACTTGAATTGACAATAAGTGGAATCATTGTAGCATCCTGATGGACATTGAACATCTCCATAACGTGATAGGTAGGCGTCAGCAACATCTTTTCTTCGTTCGTCAATATAACAGCTTGCAGTACATTTATGGTTTGAGCGAGGTTTGCCATTCTTACCCTGTCGCAGTGATTGTGAAACACATTCAACGTCACCCCTGCGATCATGGCATCGCGCATCGTATTTTGCTGATATAAGAAGCCAGGGTTCGTGCCTGGCTCAACGTCATACCAGCCACCCCATTCGTCAACCACCAGCGCGACTTTCTTTTCGGGATCATATTTATCCATGATGTTGGAATGTTTTTGCACCAGTTCTTCCATGAGTGTCGCTCGCTTCATAGTCGTGAAGTATTCCTCCTCCGAAAATGTAGTAGACGGACCTTTTTTATTCCAGTCAATGACGGAGTAGTGGTGCAGGGCTACACCTTCAAGCATGTTGTGCGGAATATCCCGCATCAAGACTTCGGTCCATTTATAGTCTGATGAACTTGCACCAGAAGCAATTCGAAAAATTTTATCTTCGTTCGTCCATCCTGAAAGAAATGTCGTGAACTGACGATACACGTCTGCATAGTATTCAGGACGCATATTGCCACCACATCCCCATGCTTCGTTCCCGATTCCCCAATATTTGACCTTCCAAGGCTTCTCTCTTCCGTTCTGCCTGCGCAGGTCAGACATCGGACTGGTACCATCAAAAGTTGTGTACTGGACCCAGTCAATGAATTCCTGAACTGTTCCACTGCCAACATTGCCCGACAGATACGGCTCAGTTCCTATTAGCTCGCACATGTCGAGAAAATTGTGCGTACCAAAGCTGTTGTCTTCGGTCACTCCGCCCCACCAATGATTTACAATGGTAGGACGTTTATCCTTTGCCCCTATTCCATCTTTCCAGTGATACGTGTCGGCGAAGCAGCCACCGGGCCACCTCAGATTAGGTATTTTCAACTTCTTCAGCGCGTCGACAACGTCATTACGCACACCATTGGTATGTTTAATTTTTGTATTGTCCTCCCCGACATAAAACCCTCCATATATACACCGGCCAAGATGCTCTGCAAAATGTCCATAAATGTGTTTGTTGATTTTATGCTTGCCTAGATCGGCATTTAATATCAACTGGTTTTGAGCCGAAAGCCTAAACGCGGCAACGAAAAAGATCAAGGTTGCTAAGGTTCTCATAGAATATGGATCAAGTTTGGGGCTCTAATTTAGACTTTATTGGTTGAAAATGTAATGTGTACACTTATATATTAGATGCAAGGTATAGGGTGTAGGGTATAGGGGTCCGATCGCAGCAGCTCTTATACCTTATACCTTATACCCTACACCCCATACCTTATACCCTAATCACTGTAATTATCTTTGTTTACCTTCGACTTATACATCAAGATATGTTTCTCCCTTGAAGGTTTTGGACGAAAAAAAATTCATTAGCCTAATCAATGAGCATCAGGGGTTGATCCACAAGGTCTGTATCATGTATGAGAACGATCCGGAAGTGCGAAATGACCTTTTTCAGGAGATCGTGCTGCAGTTGTGGAAATCATTTTCCTCATTCAGGGGGGAGTCAAAAATATCGACCTGGATGTATCGCATTGCTTTGAACACGGCGATCTCAGGATTTAGAAAACAATCCCGCTTGGTGAAGACGGTGGACCTGCGGGACATGCACTTGAATATTTCAGATGCGGCAAGCTCTGACCATGAAGAAAATTTTCAAAAACTTCAGTGGGCGATTCGCCAGCTTTCTGAAATCGAACGCGCGATGATCATGATGGCATTGGAAGAAATTCCGTATGAGGAGATTGCTGAAACAATTGGAATTACACAAAACAACGTGCGTGTACGAATGAATAGAATCAGGGAAAAACTAAAAAAACTTATGTGTCCATAACATGGAACTGGAAGAACTAAAAAGCATTTGGAACCAAAAGGAACCTGCTTTTCAAATTAAAGGTGAGGCAGAAATTGCCCTGATGCTTAAAGGAAGGAGCAGGTCGATTATCGCGAAGTTAAAGCGGAACGTCTGGATTGAGCTGGCCTTTATACTTGTAGTTAGTATAGTACTTTTGAAGTATGCTATTACACTAAAGACCGGGGCCTTAAAATGGACGTCCATTTCGTTATTAGTCATGTGCATGGCGTCAACCATTTACTTCATAAAAAAACTGATCTTGTTAAACCGTTTCAATGAAATGAATGGAAATCTGCATAATACCATTTCAGCGCTTATACAAAACCTTAACGGATATCTAAAATTCTATAGGACTAGTTATACTATTTTGTATCCGATCTATTTTTTGCTTGGACTATTGTTTGGTGCATTGGAGCGGGGAACCGATAAATACCTTGAATTCCTCTCCAAACCTGCCACTATATTTTACCTGTTGTTAATGGCCGGATTGTATTATCTCGTGAGCACCTGGTTCGCCAACTGGGTTCTTAGAAAACTTTACGGTGATCATCTCGATAAGCTCAATAAAATGCTCATCGAGCTTCACTCATAGTCTTTCACGCTACCGACTTGCATACAAAAGATCAAAAAGTACCTCTTTAAGGCCCACTGAAATCAATTCCCATTTTTCAGAGCCGATATATTTTTGATTTATCTCGATTTCGATGCCCAGATAATCGCGATCGCTGAACTTCGTCCGGAGATACGTTGTGAGACCATCGTCCGTGCCTAGATAAGGTTCGTTGAATTTTATTTGCAGATACGGAAGATTTTGTTCGAGGCCATCCATGAGATACCTGCAAAATTCCCTTTCAGATTTTCGGCCGGGGTCATATAAGATTCCGATGTCAACGGTTCTCGCGTCGCCATCGAGAATTGGGGTGAATGTGTGAATAGAAAGATGCAAAGCAGGTTTTGAAACCTTAGATATCACTTCTTCAACACCATTGCGATGCGGATAGTAATATTGTCTTAGAATCGCCTCGTGATCTGTTTCGAAAAGCTTCTGTGAATAAGAAGAATACAATTCTGGGCTATCAATCGAACGATTTGGTTCAATCAGCAGTCTGGTCGTTTCGCAAATAAATAAAGGAGCGCTGCATTCCATCGCAAGGAACCTGGCGATCTCCAACGCACCCGGATCATACCCGCGATGTGACTCCAATACATCTTTGCAGTTGGAAAAAATGTGTTGATAACAATCAGGCACCTGGTTCCCGGCATGCTCACAAGTGATGACAAGGTTCATCTGCTTAAACTTAAATCACATCGGACATCTTTTGATCAAACGCACTAATATGTCAACAATTTTCACACGATATCCTAATCCCCGTTTGGATGAAAGCATTGGCATTAGGTGTGATTCCATATATTCAGCTGGGATTGCTTGTTGTGGAAGTTCAAACTTCTCAGTTCAAAAACATTCTGTTATGCGCTAAGCAGTCGCAAAGTTTACGATAAACGCTAACAATATTGTCGTTAGATTGATCCTTGCCGATAGCCTTAACGATTCGAAAAGCAAGCGTTCCCTCCTTTATAATAATATTCAATTCCTTCCGGTATGCTTCAAGCACCTTGTTGCCTTTCTTCAATAATTCCTGAAGGATGTGTTGCCACAACTCACTGGCTGTGGCTTTGCTCCCAGGATAGTCAAATAAAGCCAGATATTCCACGTTATCCAGCACTGCAAGTTGGGCCGACCGTATCGTTTGATCGAGCAGTTGGGCCAATGCCTCGGTCTTCCATTTCATCTGGGCCTCAAGACTTGTAAACATGTTTGCGGTCAGCGCTTTAATGGTTTCAATCACCAGGGTAAGTGCTGCCAGATCTGCTGCTGGACATTCCTGGATATCCATCAGTCTGATCTCGATCGAGCCCCGGTCAAAGCGCGGAATAGCCCCCCGGGAATTTACCCATATCGCATTTAACTCTTCGTTTGGATCGTATGGCGCAATATCGCTTTTGATCTTTTCGTAAATGGTATTGAGATAGTTCCGCTTTGAAAAGACGGCTTCCGGAATTATTTTACCCGTGATGGAAGGGATCTTCGACTGGTTTGTCTTGTAAAATTTTAATCTTGTATCCAGCGACCCCGTTAGCTTACCATCCAGCATGGGTGAACTTGCACACAGGGCGGGGAGAAGAGGCAAAACCAGCCGAACAGCAGCATGAAGTTTGGCAAACTCTTCATCGTCATAAAACGGAAGGTTGAGATGAGTACTCTGAAGATTAGACCATCCATGGCCGCGACAATCAAAGATCTTATTATAGATCGCATACACTTCATTGTTTTCGTGGGGCCAGATCTTGGTTTCGGTGAGAGGGTTCATAAACGGATGCGCCGCCGTCGGCATCAGCATGGCATTCCATTTCGATAAAATCGCATTAATCGTTTTTACATTTTCAGAGAACTTACCCTCCAGTGACTGAAAATCCAGCTCGGGTTTGGTAGATTTAAGTTCAACGACATGTAGGACAAGCTCATTCGACCAGGTCACCATACCGTTTTCATAATCACTGCCGTAGACTCCTAATTCGTGTTTCAATAATTCATCGGTGATAGGGGTGATATTTAATGAATCGCGATCGACAAGCATGTATTCAAGCTCTACACCATATCCTTGGAAAAGATGAATTCGGGGAGGCTGTGTCATCACTTATCAGCTTTGATCTTATTTAAGAATACTTCCATAATAACCGAATATAGCTTATCCTTCATGATCTTGTCTTCTATACCCGCATCAATATTCGGATTGTCGTTGATTTCTATCACATAAAATTTACCATCTACTTCTTTCATATCTACGCCATACAGTCCCTGGCCGATCAATGCGGTTGCTTCAAGCGCAGTAGAAATAAGTTCTGCTGGTGCCTGATAAAACGCTACGCATTCAACAGCTCCCTCCTGTTGTTGTTTGTCTGTACTCCAGTTCACGATTTGCCAATGTTCGGACGCCATAAAATACTTGCATACAAATAAAGGTTGCCCATCCAGAATCCCAACGCGCCAGTCGAACGCAGTAGGCAGGAACTCCTGGGCTATCAGCAACTCCGATTTCTGAAACATGGTAGTGCACGCCTGTCTAAATTCCTCGTCGTTCTTAATTTTAAAAACGCCTTTGCTAAATGCACCGTCCGGTTGTTTCAAAATGAAGGGATATGCAAGCTTCTTTGGTAAACTCTTAAAGTTATCTTTACTAATTACGTAGGAGACGGGCGTTAGGATTTTATTCGCGGTAAGGAGTTCATTCAAATAAATTTTATTCGTGCACTTTAGGATTGAATCCGGATCATCTATTACAACGAGTCCGAGTGACTGCGCCTTCTTTGCAAATCTGAAGGTATGGTGGTTGACAAAAGTAGTTTCGCGAATAAACAGTGCATCAAACTGGATCAGCTCATCGAAGTCATCCTTGGTTATTACCTCGACATAGAACCCGAGTTGATCCCCTGCTTTGATGAATTTCTGCAGAGCCTTTTCATCTGAAGGCGGGTTAGGATCGTTTGGGTCAACGAGAATGGCGAGATCGTATTTCTTTTTGTCCGGGCGCACCTCACGTTTGCGCTGAAGGTACTTTTCTGCGGCTGCATGCAGCAAATGCATTTCCCCTTCCGGAACCTCGCCGAAGCTAAGGGGTTTGATGCTTTGTAGCACCCATTTATTCCTCTTGCTAAAGGTAACGCTTAGCGAGGGCGCAGGGATGTACTGAAATAGCTGCTTCGCAAGCTTATTCAGATTTTCCTCTTGCGTAGTCCCAAAATAAATATCGAACTCGACCTTATCCTGCGTTACATTCTTGAATGAATTTTGTATGAGGTCATCGAAGTCCTGAAAATCTTCTCGCAATATCGACGGAAAGCGAAGGTCCTGGATCGTTGAGATTCCAGGGAGCACTTTATGCTTCCGAGCTTCGGCCAGTAAAGATACGTAGTATCCGATACTTTGATATTGAAACGACTTACACAGATTAATAACCTTGACGCCCTTGGTTTCTGGATAAGCTTCACCAGAAATGTACCGGGAGGGTGTGATCACTTCTACATCTGCGAGGTTGAATTGCCAATGGTCAGGATTTTCAACTATTATGAGTTTTGGCATTTGCCTTTTTTTCTTTTGGTTCGATAATCAACAAATTGGCGTCGTAGGTAACGATCCCCAGCATGATGCTGTTAATGAGACGGGCAAAACTTACGCTGTAAACTTTCCCTTGACCTAAGGGATTTGGCTCATTCGGATCGGTGATGTGAACACAGTTCTTCTCTTCGTCAAATCCAGTAATGACAACAAAGTGCCCGGCGGGTTCTCCTTTTATGCTATCGTAAATATCAAATTCAGGTATCTCGCGGGCAGAGCCGTAAAGATAAGTAGCGCTTAGCCCAGTAAGAATGGGAATTGATTTTTTCAAGTAATTCTTAATAAGTGTTTCATCCAGCTCCAGGTTTCGAACTTCACCACCCGATTGGAGAAACTTAATATAAGCCTGGGAGGCAATCTTCAATTTCCTCCGCTTTCGCTTAAATTCCATTTGCTCCCGCAGAAATTGAATCATCTTTTTAGAAGAGTGCTTAAACCACGTCGGGTCGAATACATTCAAATTATATGTATATATCCGCGCTTTGTACCCACGCTTGAGCGCATGGTTACCTAGCATGACGGCCAGCGTTCCACCAAACTTCAATTGCTTAACTTCTTGAATTACTTCCTTGAGCCCCACAACATCACCATAATAATTGTACAACGCCTGCAGACATGTGGGTCCGCAAGTAACATCATCGGGTTGCGCCTGAATGTCAAAGTCCAGGACGAGCTCTTTCTTCATGCCCGGCAACCCCCCTCCTTTCCAATGGTCATCTTATGTTAATAATTTGGTAATGAACAGGTCAACAATTTCCACCAAAATTAAAACGATAATAATTAACTCCAACATACTGCTTTCCCGTTGGTTAATAATCTCACGAAAGATGGAGAGATTGTCGTTTATGATCTTTAAAGTGTATTCAATTTCGCTAAACCGGACGCGCAGATCGAAGTGCTTCATGAAGCCCTGATACACTTTGTCAAGGTATTCATCATCCCAAACCTGATCAGGAGCATCGAAAATGTAGATGTTTTCGGCTATTTCGTTTTGCGTATTCAAGGCCCGTCCTAGGAAACGCATCATGTTCTTGCGACTGATTCTCAATTTGCCAGTAAGCTCCAGCTGAGTTGCAAAACTTTTTAATTCCGTAAGTAGGTTTTCGGTGACGGCATGATAATGGTCAAGGGCGACCGACTGCGCAAGATTGAACATTGAGATTCTGAAAACTTTGCTATCAATTTTGTCGAGTATCAGTTCATCAAAATTGAAGATTATCTCGCTCCCTTCTTTCACGCAAATTTCATGATCGTCTCTAAGCCAGGCGGTGAATGGGTTTCTTTGGTATGCCTGAACCGCCTTAACGGCCCACTTCATCTCATCCTCAGAATATCCCGCAAAAGCGATTACACCATAGTTAAAGAAGTACTGATATTTTTCATTTCCGAAGGCATAAAATAATTCAGAGGATGAATCTGCCAGGGGCTTGATGTCAAGAAACGACTTGATCCCCTTAATGTCAAGCTGATTGGCAACGAGGAACGCCGATAGTTTAATGGTTTGTGTCATACTTAACTAAGATATAGATTTTAATTCATGGGCTTATCTCAAATGAATAAACGAAAATGAAGTACTTTGGGCTTTGTTGTTAATTATTCCGCCACTGTTTAAGTTTGATTTTTCCGCCTTCAGATTTTACTCAATTTTGATGTAGAATCCCGGTGCACCACAGGGTATCCATTTACCAACCGCAATCATTAACGACTAGACCCATGAAAAAATGCGTCACGACATTACTGCTGACTTTCATTATGTTTACCAGTTTTGCATGGGGTCCCACGGGGCATCGTGTAACTGGTTGGGTTGCTGAAAAGAACATTTCGAAAAAAGTAAAAAAAGAATTGCAACGAATACTGGGTAGTCAGTCGTTGGCGATGGCCAGCACGTGGATGGACGATATACGCTCAGACTCCTTATATGATTATACAAGCGACTGGCATTGGGTGACGATACCTGGAGGCATGACATATCAGCAAACCGAGAAGAATAAGAACGGTGACATAGTAGAAACCATCGAACGGCTGATCTCATCGCTGAAAACAAGAAATCTGAAACCAAGGGACGAGACCGAATACTTGAAAATGCTGATTCATTTGGTCGGCGACATCCATCAGCCATTGCACGTAGGTCTTGGGAGCGATCGCGGAGGTAACGATATAAAAGTGATGTGGTTCCGGTCGGAAAGCAATCTTCACCGAGTATGGGATAGCGAGATGATCGATGATACCAAGCTTAGCTTCACGGAACTCGCAGAGTCCCTGGAAAAGCCCGACGCAACGGAGGTTTCATTGTGGCAAAAATCATCTGTTATAGACTGGGCAACGGAAAGCATAGGCTACCGCGATCAGGTCTATCGTTACGGAAATGGACGACTTGGTTATAAGTATGCTTACGAGAATTTTCATATCGTTCGATACCGCTTGCTGCAAGCAGGCATCCGGCTGGCCGGTGTTCTGAATGATATTTATGGCTGAGGTGGCGTCAAGGGATATTCAAAATGATAAGAGCCTGATCCCAGTGTTACACTGACGTCGGCGCCGACGGCTGTAATTTCCCTAATCACTTTCACCTTGCCAATGTCAATGGATCTCTCCGTTATTTTTTTTGTCGCTGCGTTGGGTAAAATAACATTTGCGGAAGTGTTGGCAGGGACAATAACATCAAACCTGAATCTACCGTCCTGTATCATCCACGATGACTTTGCCAATCCGTAAGGAGTTACCAGTTCTGCCGTTGCCTGCGTCAGTTTGCCACCGGGGATGGGTCTGATTTTGATTTCCTTATACCCGGGCGCTAACGCTGAAAGGCCTGTTATATTCCGATACATCCAATCACCGATCGCGCCATAAGCATAATGGTTGAATGAATTCATCCCGGGCGTCTGAAATGTGCTGTCTGTTTTGATTCCATCCCACCGTTCCCAGATCGTGGTAGCCCCCATTTTAACCGGGTAGAGCCATGAAGGGTAGCTCTCTTGCATTAATAGCGTGTAAGCCAGTTCTTCATGACCAAATCGGGTAAGTACTTCGCATATGTAAGGGGTACCAAGAAATCCGGTAGTCAGGTGGTTGCCATAGGATTCAATATTTTGTGCCAGACGCTGCGCCGCTTGCTCGCGCAGACTTTCCGGTAGCATGTCGAACTGTAGAGCCAGCACATACGCTGTTTGAGTACTTGAAACAAGGCGTCCGCTCTCTGTTGAATATTCGCGCATAAAGGCATCCTTGATCTTCTTGAGTTGATCGGTATAATGTACTACGTCATCCTTTTTTTCCAGGACGGTGGCGGTTTGTATCATAAGTTGCGTTGAATGCGCCCAAAAGCATTGCGCTATAAGATATTTGTCTGTTACAGCTGCCCGGCCATCGTTATCATCGAGGGGCCGGTAGAACAGCCAGTCGCCGAAATGAAATCCGCTATTCCAAAGATCATTCAGCGAGGTTTTTTCAACAAAACCCAGCCAGGCCTTCATACTCTTATATTGCTGCTCCAGAATTCTCTTATCGCCATAGGCCATATACAAATTCCAGGGAATGATAGTCGCTGCATCCGCCCAGCCAGCGGAGGCAGAGGCATTTTCTCCAAGCACATTGGGAACCACGAAAGGTACTCGACCATCCTCAGTCTGATCGGCACTAAGGTCCTTCAACCACTTAATAAAAAAACTCGCGACATCCATATTAAAGGTGGCCGTCCTGCAAAAGGCCTGGGCATCGCCAGTCCAGCCTAGCCTTTCATCTCTTTGGGGGCAATCCGTAGGTACATCCACAAAATTTCCCTTTTGCCCCCACTGAATATTACGTTGCAGTTGGTTGATTAATGGGTTTGAGGTGGAAAACTTACCAGTAGGCTTCATGTCCGAATACAACGCGATGGCTACTATTTGATCGACAGTAAGATTACCGGGATAATCCTTCACACGGACATACCGGAATCCAAAAAAACTAAACCTGGGCTCATAGATCTCGTCGCCTCCACCTTTCAGGATATATTGAATTTCCTGGTCTGCAGCCCGGAGATTTTCAGTGTAAAAATCTCCATGCTTGTCTAACACCTCAGCGTGGTGCACTGTCACCTTATGTCCTGGGTTCCCTCTAATCGTCAGCTTGATCCAACCAACGAGGTTCTGTCCGAAATCAATTATCGTTTCTCCCTTCTTATTTTTTGAAATCCTGATTGGCTTGAAAACTTCATGTTTACGAACTGGTGGAGCATATGAAGCCACCAGATTTGTCTTTCCTTCATTCAAGACTCTCACATCTTTCCAATCATGATCGTCGAACCCGGCCGGTGTCCATCCCGGAATTTCCAAACGTGCGTCGTATGCTTCACCATAGTAAATGCCCGCTTTAACGATGGGTCCAGTGGAACATTTCCAGTTCTGGTCTGAAGCAATTGTTTCCCTGGTACCATCGGTGTATTCCACTTCAAGCTGAAATAGCAACCCAAGATTTCTGCCATAAATGTTACGATTATTCTCCCATGCCAGGTGTCCGCGATACCAACCATCCCCCAACATTACTCCCGTCGCATTGGGTCCCTGCTTCAGTATTTTGGTGACGTCGAAAGTCTGATATTGAAGCCGTTTGTTATAACTCGTCCATCCCGGTGTGAGATACTGATCGCCTATTCTTTGGCCGTTGATATGGGCTTCATAGAGTCCGTGCGATGTAATATAAAGACGCGCAGACCGGACAGGATTCGGCAGCTGAAAGTCTTTGCGCAACATCGGTGACGGGCGTCCAACACTATCGCCTTCTATTGCTGGTTCAATCCAGGATGCCGTCCAATCTTCCGCATCTAGCAAACCCATCTCCCAATACTTCACCTCACTCCAGCCGCTGGACGCATTGTTGTTGTCAGATACTTTTACTTGCCAGTAGTAGCGGCGGCGTGAGGTTAACCCGGGCCCGGCGTAAGCTACGTGAACAGACTGCTCGGACGGAGTTACTCCCGACTGCCATAAAATGTTTTGTCCTTTTACTAGGGCATTGGGATCTAGGCCTACCCTGATTTCATACGACTTTTGTTTTATTGCTCGTTGTGTTGTTACCAACTTCCAACTGAAATGGGGGACGGCAACATCTATCCCGATCGGATTATCCTGATATTCGCAAGTCAATTCCTTTACCTGGAGCTTTTGTGCTACAGCAACTGCTCCGCCAAGAATGAAGAGTAAAGCGAACACAGAAGTTCTCATAAGAGGACCCTTTTAGAAACAATTTACAAAATCTCAAGCGGCAATACCAGCCTGCACCGAAGGCGAAGCCCAAGCTGTCGGCCGATAGCTGTCCGCTACTTAATCCCCAGCAGTCTCAAATAAATCTCAAGGCAGACCCATGCATCGGTGGCGGCATAGTCGATTTGTTTTTCTGTTAAAGTAGGCGCCTCCCAATTCGAAGTTTGAGCGCTCTTAGAAATGCGAATCCCTAATAACAAGCCCGCGAGTTTCTTGACGCTTTCTACTTGTAGTCCGGAGGTTCGGGCAAGTGTTGCCAGTTCCACAAACGAGGCAGGTGTAAATTTATGGAGCTTCTGCAGCGACTTTATATCATCATGAATTGCTACGCCAGCTTTAAATATTCCAGGGTTTTCGAAAATAGAAATGATCTCATGAGGTAGCCCAGTATGATGAAGTCGAATGAGAAAGACTTTCTCAGGAATTGCTAATTGGAGGAGAGCGACCTTATAGATCTGGCCGCGTTTAAAACTGGGACGCGTTTCCGTATCGAATCCCACTACTTCGTGCTTTTCAATTTCTGTCTTGACCTTTGCAAGCTTGTCAGGGTCGGTGATGACACTCACTTTGCCGGCGAATGTCTTAAGTGGAAGTAGGTTAAGTTCATCTGTGGTGATTGATATCCTTGATCCATCGGTTTGACGATGATGGTTGTGATTTAGTTTGTCAGATAAATTCATTAAAAAATGCGGTATACCCCCGGTTAAAAAATAGCGAAATTATTCGAGCCTTAATTTAACCCAAAAAAATAACTATTTTGAGCGCTCTTAACCCTAATTGAATGTTCAAGTCGCTATTGAGAAAGAAACCTCTTTCAAATATTCTGGAAGACGCCGAACGGGGATTAAATGATGGTCATGGAGGAACAAGCCTCAAAAGAATTCTGGGGGTGCGAGATTTGACATCGATGGGGATCGCTGCCGTTATTGGGGCTGGCATATTCTCGACAATCGGCCAAGCTGCGTATAACGGTGGTCCCGGCGTTGTTTTTCTCTTTATTATTACTGCCGTCACCTGCGGGTTCACTGCGCTTTGTTATGCGGAATTTGCTTCACGAGTTCCCGTTGCCGGAAGCGCATATACATATTCTTATGTAACATTCGGAGAAATTGTAGCATGGGTAATAGGATGGGCTCTCATCCTGGAATATAGTATAGGTAACGTTGTGGTCGCTATTTCGTGGAGTAGTTACTTCGTGAACTTACTGGAAGGCGTTGGCATACATCTCCCTGAATGGCTCGCGACGGATCCGACGACCGCCCATAAGGCATTTGTTTCCGCTCAATCCGCCGGCGCACCCACGGAAGGCCTAACATGGACAATAGCCCCCGTTGTGGCAGGTTATCGGTTTATTTGCAATGTGCCTGCTTTTGTAATCATTGTATTCATTACGGCTCTCGCTTACATTGGAATCAAAGAAAGCAGAACAAGTGCCAACATGATGGTCGGGCTCAAGATGTTGGTTCTGGCGATCATTGTGATCATAGGAGTATTTTATATCGACGCTGATAACTGGAGTCCTTTTATGCCGAATGGATTTACAGGAGTACTCAAGGGAGTATCGGCCGTGTTCTTTGCGTACATTGGTTTTGATGCAATTTCGACTACGGCAGAAGAGTGTGCAAACCCTCAGCGGGATTTACCGCGTGGAATGATCTATTCGTTAATTATTTGTACAGTAATATACGTGGTCGTTACGTTGGTTATTACGGGCATGGTAAGTTATGCGGAATTCAATAATGTGGCAGATCCCCTAGCCTACGTTTTTGAAAAAATTGACTTGACTAAGGTGGGATTTTTTATTTCTGTGAGTGCAGTCATCGCCGCAACGAGTGTACTACTGGTATTCCAGATCGGTCAGCCCCGCATATGGATGAGCATGAGCCGAGATGGACTGATGCCTAAACGTTTTGGAAAAATCCATCCGCGGTTTCAAACACCAGGTTTTTCAACCATTGTTACCGGGATTATAGTAGCTATTCCATCCCTGTTTGTGGAAAGTGCGATTATGACGGATTTGACGAGCATCGGGACTTTGTTTGCTTTCGTGTTAGTCTGTGGAGGAGTCTTGCTCTTACCGCGCCAGGAAAAATCACCAACCAAAAAGTTTAATCTACCCTATATCAATGGTCAATGGATCGTTCTGCCTTTGTTTTTTATTTTTCTTTTCAGCTTTAGAGAGCGTGTGACCGACGCGTTTGGAAATCTTTTTCACAATACGAAAGAGCAGATTCTTTTCGTTCTTTTTGTGCTGATATTCGCTGTCATCACAATCGTTTCGTTCACAAGAAAACTGTCGTTGATCCCAGTATTAGGGATGATATGCTGTCTCTACCTTATGATTGAAATTCCAACCAATAGCTGGATCGTTTTCTTTTGCTGGATGGGGTTTGGCCTCGTGATTTACTTTATGTACGGGTACTGGAAAAGCAAGCTTGTTCGGAGATAAGGTGTAGGGTGTACGGTATAGGGTATAAGGTCGCTGAGAAGTTGAAGTTTTAAGTTGCTTAAGGAAACCGCATATACCCTATACCCTGTACC
Source organism: Chryseolinea sp. (assembly GCA_025923195.1). GTDB lineage: Bacteria > Bacteroidota > Bacteroidia > Cytophagales > Cyclobacteriaceae > Chryseolinea. Next base: position 9,431 of record JAICGJ010000007.1, on the reverse strand, counting down.
CAATAGCCCAATCACAACCTCTCATAAACAACCTCCCTGTCTTTCAAATATTTTAAGATGAATTGAAAGCAATACTCATCTTCGCCTAAAAATTCAGGTGGTACGATCCCCTTTCGGGTAAACTTCCCATCCAAAACAAGGTTAACGGCTGCTGTACACGTGTAGCCTGTTGTACGAGCCATTGACAACGTCTTTGTTGATTTGTTGGTTTTGTCCAGCAGATTATACTGGTACGTCTTGAGCTTTCCGTGCTCGTCACCACTTATCAAGATTCGCATTACGGTGAATTCTTCTTCATCAGGTCTTAATTTCCATTTTGGAAACAGAAGCTTTGCTGTTACATCAATTGGCCTGACCTTCATACCTTTTATTTCTACTTCGTCATAAGAGAAAAATCCCGATTCTCGCAATACCCTCAGATATTCGATGCAGCCGGGGTAGCGCAGCGTTTTTTCAATCATGTTAGGAATATTGGGCATGGTGTTAATGAGTGTGCGCAGGCCATCGGAATTCCATGATTCAAGCGTTCCTACACCGTCAAATTGAACTAGCTCGGGATCTGAGAGGGCCTCTTTAACAACGACCTTTCCGTTTTGAACATACCGCGCCGGCCGGATGTATTCTTCGATCACATCAATCGGCGAAAAGACAGCCTTGTACTCATAAGGCCATTCTCTTACGACTGGCAAGCCACCAACCAAACATTCATAACTTTGAACATGCATTCGCCGGTTGTGAAAACCTAAAATGATGTTCCCCATTCCAGGAGCAACACCGCAGTCTGTAACAACCGTTACGTTCTTAGATTTTGCCTCATCATCTAACAGAAAGGGATCCTCCGGGAAGAATGATATGTCGACCATATTTTTACCAGCCTCAATAACTGTCCGGGCTGTTTGAAAGCCCAGAAAACCCGGCACTGCGCCGACGATGAGGTCTGCAGGTGCAAGTAGTTCCGCAAGCTTGACCGTATCCGTGAAATTCACGTGCTGCGTTCTAATACCGTGTGCTCCGACCTCTCTCAACGCATCGAAACTAATATCAGCCGATGTAACGTCATAGTCTCTTGAGAGATCGATGGCAATGGCTTTTCCTACAAGGCCTGCACCCAGCACTATTATTTTCTTCATACTGTCTATTATTCAAGATTAAGCACAAGTTATCAAAGGAAACTATTTTTCTGTTTAACTTCCCATAAAACAAAAGGTGCATGATGCTATCAGCCGAATTCATCGAACGCGCTAAACATTCCCGGTTTTCACTGTGGCTTCTGAACGCGGGTCTTTCGAGAATGATACCCTTCAACAAGCCACACGGGTTCCGGATTTTGCAAATTGGAGATTACGATATAAAACTTTTGCTCCCGTACAAGCGCAAAAATCTCAATCACATCAGAGGTCTTCACGCCTGCGCGCTCGCGACTCTTTCAGAATATGCCACGGGACTGTTGCTGATCTCAAAGTTAGGATTTGACACTTACCGGATAATTATGAAACGGCTAGAAATGGATTATCATTATCAAGGAAAGATAGACGCTACGACACACTTCTCCATTTCCGACGCGTGGCTTCATCAATACATTTACGAACCATTAAAGACAGTTGAATCGGTCATGGTAGTTTGCGAGGTAAAGATCTTCGACACTCAAAACAATCATCTTACCACGGGGAAAGTGCATTGGCAGATAAAGGAATGGAAGCGGGTAAAAACCAAAACTTAAGAGTAAATTAGTACACCTAAACATTCTAAAGTTTATGCGAAAAATTGATCAGCTTTTTGCAGAATATGGTGAAAGCCATCAAAACTCAACTAACAAAGCTATTCATTGGATTTGTGTTCCCTTAATTTTCTTTAGTATCGTCGGACTGGTTGCATCAATTCCATCGGGCGCAGTCCAATCGGTGTTGGGAGATGGTAACCCTTATGCGAATTGGGCAGCAGTTATACTTGTACTTGTTCTGATTTATTATGTTTCGTTATCCATCCCGTTGAGCATCGGAATGATGCTGTTCGGAGCGCTGTGCTTATTTCTCGCAAATTTCTTGGTGCGGTCAACGTCTATACCTTTATGGGCAACAAGCCTTATCATTTTTTTCGTTGCCTGGGTAGGTCAATTCTATGGGCACAAGGTAGAAGGCAAGAAGCCATCCTTCCTTAAAGACATTCAATTTTTGTTGATTGGCCCTGCGTGGCTTATGCATTTCATCTATAAACGCCTGGGAATTCCCTATTGACTTTTTCATGATCACAAAACCTCATCTCATCACAGTACCGCAGGTAAATAGTAAGTCTGGGACACTGTCTTTTATGGAAGTCGACGGTACACTGCCTTTTGATGTAAAACAACTGTATTGGATCTACGACATAAAGGATGTTGCCGATCGCGGAAATCACGCACACCTAAATTCAGATCGAGTTATCATCTGCGTTTACGGGACGATTGATGTCGAGATAGAAAGTGTCCAGGGGGATTTGTATGAATTTCAATTAAGAAACCCATCCGTGGTGCTTTATTATCCTCGACTGCACTGGATAAAATTGAGATTTCATAAGGGGGCACTCGCGGCGGTCGCAGCTTCCGACGTGTTTAAAAATGATATTACTGTCAAAGATTTTAAGGAGTTTAAGAAGCTAACGGTATAAAGTTCTCCGTGGATAAAGCCTCTCCCTTGTTTTTGTTTCATCAACCGAAATTCATTTTCAGAAATTCTGATACATCTGTGATGCTTTTTGAGCATGAGACCGCCCGAATTTATTTTTCGCGCATAGGCGAATCATTGATCAGTCTTGATCGCGCCCCTTTTGGGGGTTTCGTCTTGGTCCCGGATCTAAAAAAGGATGATCTGCTTCCATGCCTGGAAAAAATATTGTCGTGGTCCCGTTCCCATGGGGCAACAACGGTTATAATACGTTCGTTTCCAGATGCATACCATCCGGAAAGCAGCGCCCTAATAGCGGAAACATTGCTGGCGAAGTCATACAATATCCTTTACCGCGATATTACGCAGGTCATTGATATGAAGCGCGGCGATGTCCCGGAACTTGGTGTCGATAAAAAAAGGAGAATACGGACAGCGGAGGCTAAGGGATTTCAGTTTCGATCATTGAGTTTGGACTGGCTTGAAAAAAGTTATGCACTGATTGTTCAAAGCCGCGTCGACAAGGATTATCCAATAACCATGACGTTGGGAATGTTACAGCAGATGTTTATGCTATTTCCGAATGAATACATGCTATTCGGTGTGTTTGACAACGATAGATTAATCGCTGCGTCAGTTACCATCCAGGTAAACCCCGAAGTTCTTTATTGCTTCTATATTGGCGACGATCTTGATTATCGTTCCTATAGCCCCGTCACTTTCTTGGTGAATGGCATTTATGGTTTCTGCAAGGTCCATCAATTCAGGGTGCTGGACCTGGGATTGTCGACTGACAAAGGAACCCTTAATAAGGGGCTATACAGGTTTAAGAAAACATTTGGGGCCGTCGACTCCTATAAACTTACATTTGTCAGGCAAATTTGAACTCAGCATCGCCAAAAGTTTCGGTTATTTGTACATGCTACAATCATGAGAAGTATGTGCTGGAGAGTATGCAATCTGTATTGAACCAGACTTACGGAAATTACGAACTGATTGTTGTGGATGATGGGAGTACTGACAAAAGCGCAGAGGTAATTGAAGCGTTTAGAAGGGATCATCCCGATTTCGTATTCCTTAAACTGGAACGCAACTTTGGAATCTGCAAAGCCTTCAATACTGCATTCGAAATTTCGCAAGGTGATTATGTTATCGACCTCGCAGCAGACGATTTGCTACTTCCAAAGCGATTAGAAAGAGGTGTAGAAGTTTTCAATGCGCTGGATAGCAGATACGGCGTGATATTCAGCGATGCCGAGTGGATCAATGAGCACGGAGATCATCTCTTTTTTCACTCCAGCAGACACCCGCACGATACAATCCCGCAGGGAGACATTTACAAAGCCTTGATAAGACGATACTTTATTTGCTCACCAACTATGATGTTTCGCAGGAACGTAATTGAAAGGTTGGGTGGTTATGACGAAAATTTAACGTACGAGGATTTTGATTTTTGGATACGATCTTCCAGACTCTTTTATTATTTCTATAATCATGAGGTATTGGTCCAAAAAAGGAAGCTTAAAAATTCACTGTCTCACGATCAGTATAAGATTCTAAACAAACACAATGATTCCACGTTCAAGGTTTGCAAAAAGATAATGGAATTAAACGCGACAAAGGAAGAACAACGGGCCCTGCGACACCGCCTTCAGTATGAGATGAGGCAATGCATTAGGACTTTAGATATTGCCTTGGCTTATAAATATTTCTTACTTTGGAATAAGAACAACACTCTTACATACCGATGATCGAAAAACAGGAGCGTTGCCTTAACTGTGATACTCCGTTGCAAGGAAAATTCTGCCATGCCTGTGGTCAGAAGCAAATAGAGCCATCTGAACGCACGTTGAAATACATAGTTCTTCAGTTCTTAGGGTCAGCTTTTTTGCTCGAAAAGAACTTCGCGAAAAATCTATGGCAAGTTCTTGTCAAACCCGGATTTCTGGCAAAGGAGTACGTGCAAGGCAGGCGTACCCGCTATATGGCTCCGTTATCCATTTTTCTTTTAATAAACTTTTTCTACTTCATTTATAACCCGCTAAGCGATTTCAAGCTCCCCTTGCGAGACCAAGTTTATCAACCCTACGGTGCGCTGGCAAGAAAACTAATTGACGAAAAATTAAAGAACGAAAAAATTACAGTTGAGGAGTATGAAGTTGAGTACTGGGACTGGTCATTAACCCTGACAAAAACGCTGATCATTCTAAATGTGCCAATTACTGCGTTTTTTCTACTCCTGTGGTTCAAACGCAGAAAAATGTATTTCACCGATCATTTCATTTATGCACTTTATCTATATGCCTTTCTTCTATTGTTTTCCATGCTGTACTACCTCGCGGTACCGTCGTCGATTATGGTATACGAGCGTTGGGTCCACGGTTTCTTTTATTGTATTCTGGCTATTTATGTATTCTTTAGTGCCAAGCGATTTTATAATTCACCATATCACGTCAGTGCCTGGATCAATACTATTATAATCCATATCATACTGATAATTACACATTTCACCTATCGAGGCATACTTTTTCTCACAACGTATGCAGTAACATAATCATTTCCGGTTATCCTCTCCCCGGATCATACTTACATAGTTTTCGTATCTGCTCAAGGCTATGGTACCGTCCTGAACGGCTTGAATAATGGCGCATTTAGGTTCGTTGGTATGAATGCATCGGGAGCCGAACTTACACCGCAGACGCAGATCCCGCATTTCTGGAAAGTAATCTGAAATTTCCTGTTCGTTCATATCGACCAAGCCCCATTCTTTTACTCCGGGCGTATCTATAACAGATGTAGTAGGGTCCAATAAGAACATCTCGGCAAACGTGGTTGTGTGTTTTCCTTTTTCAGAGAATTCAGAAATATCGCCGATGCTCTGATTGATGGAAGGTGAAATTTTATTTAGCAACGTAGACTTTCCTACGCCGGAATGTCCTGCGAAAAGTGTTGATTTGTCTTTTAGGATAGCGCGTATGTCTGACGGATCCTCATACAAAGCAGAAATCGAAAAGCAGGTAACCCCAATTTCTCCATAAAGCTGCATTGTTCTTTCCAACCATTCTAGTCCCTCGTCATCAAGAAGGTCCTTCTTGTTAATAACCAGCACCTGGGGAATACGGAAGGCTTCAGCGCTCACGAGGCTTCGGTCAATAAATCCAAGCGAGGTCTTGGGAAAGGCAAGCGTTGCCACCAGTAGCAGTTGGTCGACATTGGCAGCTAGTACGTGCGAATGACCGGTCTTCTTCACAGACTTTCGTAATATATGATTTCGGCGGGGCAGAATGTCAGTGATCGAACCAATATCCTGGTCAACGTCTATTAATACATGATCACCAACAGCCACTGGGTTAGATTCTTTAATTCCCTCAAGGCGAATTTTACCGCGCACCCTGCAGTTGTATTTCCGGCCGTCCTTTCCTATGACATCATAAAAAGATCCGGTGGATCGTATAACTGTTCCCTCCATCATTTCAGAAATTTGCGGCAGTAGGTCATGATTTTTTCAGTTGCTCCAAGATTTTCTATAACATAGGAATGGGTGACATTGCACGCAAGTAAGAAACTTTCCGGTGTGTTCAGCATTTCAAATTTTTCTTTGAAATCGGCCGCGTCTGAGATTTCGAAAGCGCCACCACGACGGATGAGATCCAATGCCTCCTGAAATTTCTCATAATTTCTATCACCAAAAAAAATGGGTACACCATAGCAGGCGGCTTCCAGAATATTGTGAAGTCCCTTGCCGAACGCTCCTCCGATAAAAGCGAATTCTCCATAGCGGTAAAGACGCGACAGCATTCCCACGTTATCTATAATCAGCACTTGATAGTCTTCAAGGTTCTGTCCCTTTGCGGCCGAATATCGTATGGTTTTTACACGAACCGATCGCTCAATTCCCTGCAGAAATTTTTCTGAAATTTCATGCGGAGCGATTATAAACTTGACTTTTCCTTCATTGATCATCGGCAGTAAAACCTCAAAGTCCTCTCGCCAGCAACTCCCCACTACGATAGTCTTCTGACCAGCCTTAAAGTTTTCAGCCACAGGAATATCCTCGCCGTCTTTCACTACAGTGAACACCCTGTCAAAACGAGTATCGCCCGCGATGGCACAGTTGACGATTCCAACCGAACGCAGCAATTGCATAGACGTTTCATTTTGAACAAAAAAATAGTCATAGTTCTTCAGGATGCTTCTGTAAAATCCTCCAAAACGTTTGAAAAAAAGTTGTTGAGGACGAAAAATGGTAGAGATGGAAAGCAGTGGAATATTTTTGGCTTTTAACGTGGTCGAATAATGATACCAAAATTCATATTTGACGAAGATCGCAACGGTAGGATTAGTGATAGAGACAAATTTTTCCGCATTTGACGCAGTATCCCATGGAAGGTAATATACATAATCCGCGTGGCTATAATTCTTCCTGACTTCAAATCCGGATGGCGAGAAGAATGTGAGCAGGATCTTGACGTCCGGATATTTTTTCTTCATCAATTCGATAACCGGTCTGCCCTGTTCAAATTCACCTAATGACGCGCAATGTACCCAAACCAGTCTTCCCTTATGCTGCACAAATGAACTTTGCAGGTTTTCAAAGATCTTTTTTCTACCCGTTACAAAAGAGGTGGCCTTCGTGTTAAAAAGTCCAGCAAGGCGGACGCCAAGCCGAAAGAAAAGTAGTCCGGTGTTATATAAGAGGATCATTCCGGGCCAAAAGTACGACGCAATAGTAGGATTTCAATTTTAAGGTAATTTGTAATTGGTAACCAGTAATTAGGTAATCGGTCATCGGGTAATCGGTGGTATTTCATAGGGACGTGAATGCGTTCTCTCAATTGAGTGATTAGTTTATCTGATTTGAGGTACGGGGGTCAATCCCCCGATCGATACCCATGTGCTAGCGCCTTAGTTCCGTCAAGTCGCACGCATTACCGATTACCAATTACCGACTACCAGCTACGGATTTCGCGTACACGCGACCAAGGCAACTCTTGTAAGATTTTGGCATAACTTACGTAAAGCATGATTATTAAAAGTACTTATTTTAAACCATAAAACGCCGAAAGTAAAATGACACAGTCCATACGTTCTTTTTCCATGAAAAAGATATTGGTAGTGCTCCTCATGTCAGTTCCCGGTTTTATGCATGCCCAAAGTGAGGCCGAACTTGTAGAATTTCTGAACGCAGGAAAACAGGATGCCTCGAAACTGATGGGTGCCTACCTAAACCCTATGGTTGAGGCGTTTTCGTATGGCTTCAATGGCGGTTGGTATCACACCGCAAAAGCTCACAACACTTTGGGATTTGATTTTGGTGTCGCCTTGAATGGTGTTTTTATTCCATCTTCAAAGAATCATTTTACACCTTCTTCACTGGGGCTTCAAAACACAGTACTTGTGGATCCTACTAGCGGCAAAGCGCCAACTGTTGTCGGGCCCGATGAATCGACGAATTATCAATCCTCGATTGATATTACCGGTGATGGTGTGCCCGACCAAACGCTGATTTTCGATGGACCGCCGGGTGTGGATTTTCAGGAAAATTTTAAAATAAGTGGTGCTGTTGCACCTACTGCACAACTCGGGATCGGGATTTATAAAAATACCGATTTAAAAATAAGATGGATGCCAGAGGTAAAGACAAGCGACTCGAAGGTTAAACTGCTGGGGTTTGGTGTACTCCATGATATAAAACAACATATACCAGGTATAAGGACCCTTCCATTTGATCTTTCGATGTTGATCGCCTTTACAAACATCAAGGGCTCGACACTTGTGGAAGGTGAATTTGATAAACCTCAAAATGATCCACGCCAGCAACTCATGGACTATAGCATGAATGCGTGGCTTTTCCAGGCGTTGATATCCAAGAAAATTTCAGTTGTCACTTTCTACGGCGGTATTGGCTACAATACAATAAAGACTTCATCTGACCTTACTGGGTCTTATGTTATCGTAAATGATCCCAGCGGTAACAACGATCTAGTCTTAAAGGATCCAGTTTCACTAAGTTTCAAAAACAAAAGTCTAAGAGTCACTGCGGGTGTCCGCTTCAAGTTTGGTCCCATTTACTTAACTGGTGACTATTCGATACAAGAATACAATACGCTGAGCGTTGGACTGGGGGTTGCAGTCCGATAATTTTTTGCTTAAGGGAGGTAGATTAATTTCTACTTCCCTTTGTATTCTGGCTTACAACCATTTTGATTGAATCTTGAAAAAAGAGAAAAGCCTCCTCCTGAGCACGAGGTAGGCTTTTCAATCAAAAGGCAGACTCCGAAAAGTATGCTTCAAAGCATAAATTCAAAAAACCTTTCATACGTAACCCATTCGACGTATTTTTGCCGGCTCAATGGTGCTCCAACATATTGTGGACCAACTTAGTATGGAGAAAATAAAAGTGCTTTTTGTTTGCCTTGGAAATATTTGCAGATCGCCTTTGGCAGAGGCCATATTTAAGGAAAAGTTAAGAATGAAAGACCTGGACCAATTTTTTTTAGTTGATTCGTGCGGTACCTCCAATTATCATATCGGTGATCAGCCTGACGCAAGGACGATAGCAAATGCAAAGCGGAACGGAATTACTATGGATCACTGCGTGCGTCAATTTACTTCCGACGATCTCGATCAGTTTGACTACATACTTGCCATGGACAGAAGCAATTATCATAACATAACCCGACTAATTAGGCATCCGTCGCAGGCAAAAAAGATAATGTTGATGCGCGAGTTCGACGCCATCGGAAAAGGCGAGGAAGTACCAGACCCTTACTACGGCGGAGAAAAAAATTT